>CBDUXL010000118.1:0-9489 GCA_965371155.1 uncultured bacterium
ACGCTCGTGCGGACGGATGTCCCTGTAAATGATCCCCTGATAGGTAAGCGCATGGTAGTCCGTGGGATTCAGAGCCACCGCAGTATCGATGGTAGCTCTCGCCGTGCCCTTCCTGCCGAGTCCCCATTCGGAACGAGCACGCTCGACATACAACTGCCAGAGCCCTTCATGGTCCTCATGGCTGTCAATCCACCTGTCGGCAATGTCATGGGCATCCTGGAAGAAAGTGTCCTCCTCCCGATCCTCGCCGAGATCATTGAGAGCCCTCAAATGTGCGCGGACGAAGTTCGAGTTCTCGGGCATGGCCGCGGCGGACGCCTTGTAGCTCAGAACCGCCTCGCCGGTTTTGCCGCTTGTTTCCTGGTATCTTCCGCACAGGTAAAAGTAGTAACCCTCCCGGATATCCATGGGCAGCAGGAAGACGATGACCACGACTATGGCGATGAATATAGCCAGATTGCGCAGTGGTTTCATCGGTCGCGGCTCCTTTCCCCCCCTTCGACCCTTTTCAGACCTAAGCGGGAAGCGCGTATATGGCTGCGAACCCGAGTTGGGTCGCCATCATGAGCAGATACATGTGTTTCCAGGAGGGATGGTTGCCCTCCAGCGCGAGCGAGTCGGGGTCTTTAAGCATCAACCAGGCCGTATAAGCTCCCCAGATTGCCAATAGGGTAAGCCAGATAACCTGCACGCGCAATCCTTCGGGACCCGCGAGCCAGGCAAGCAAAGGGATTGCCAGATATGGGATAACCAGAAACGGCGCGATGATCCAAGCTGCGGTTCGGTAACCGAAAATGACGACCACGGTTCTCGCGCCGCATGCCTCATCTCCCTTAACGTCGGCGAAATCCTTCGTGCTCGCAGCCCCGACCACGAAAAGGAAGATGACGGTACCGATGAGCCACGGTGTGGGGTTCATCCAATCTTCGGGACGGATCGCCACCCATCCGCCGACGATCATCAAGTACCCGCGAGGCACGGCCATGGCGATGTTCGCAAGTATCCCGTTGTTCTTGAGCCTGATCGGCGGAGCGGAGTATCCCCATGTGAAAAGCGTGCTGATCAGGACAACCACGAAGTAGCCCGGTCCGACAACCCATCCCAGTATGATGCAGATCACGTAGAGAATCCACGCGAACGTCATCGCCTGCTGAACGGTCATTCGATTGGATGGCAGGGGCCGATCGGGCTTATTTATCTTGTCTATGTCCAGGTCATAGTACTGGTTGATCGAGTTGGACGCTGCGTTCAGAAGCGAGCCGACGATTCCGGCCAGAACGCCTTTCCAGATCAGGCCGTAGCCGTCGCCAAGGTCTCCCATTGCGATAAGGGAGCCGGAAAGGATGCCGATTAACGGCGCGACCATGGTAAACGGTCGAGCCAGTTCGATGTAATCTTTGAGAGTAGGGCTTGGTTTTGCCTCGGGCTGGACGGTTTGCGATGATACATCGGTACTCATGATCCACTTGCCTCTTGTGCGGTGGTCGACGAGAGATCCAAAGGCGGAACATCCCGGCGGGCCGCCGGGGATATGATCCCATCATAGACAAGCCTCGACCAGTTTTCAAGCCGATCGTACACTGCACCAATCGCAGCGGGAGTTTTGTACGCGCCGTGCATCTTGTCAGTCTCACGAACGTCCACCATATCGGGAACATCCCACCTTAAAACGATCCCCAGATGCACCTTGCTGACCTCGTCACCATCATCACATATCAGGCCAAGAGGGAGTAAATCGGACCAGCCGGGAGGATTATCCACTGCAAGCTCCTCCGAAAGCTCCCGTCGAAGGCCCGCATCGAGCGAGTCTCCGGAACCATCATCCACCGGGTTGATATGGCCGCCGATACCGACGCTCATCTTGTCATGAAGCCTCGGCTCACCCTGGGTTTTATGCCTGGTCACCACGAGGTACATCCCATTATGGCGAATGAGCACGTATGGGATCACCTGACGGAAGCCGGGGTCCTGCTCGGCAAGCGGCCTCTGCATGAAGAATGCTTTTTCAGGAAGCCCGGGTACAAAATCGGGATGTATGTCGGGGATGAATCCTCTGGTTGCGTGAAGGGAGTGGATCCAGTCGGCCCCCACCACAAGAACGCATTCAACCTGATCGGGCATGACCGCAGGATGATACCACAAGAGTACCACGCGCATCCTGCGTGCCACGAGCATCCTGCACGTGCCACGAGCATCCTTCACGTGCCACGCGCATCCTGCGTGCCACGAGCATCCTGCTCGTGATTCGCAAGTGCCATGCGCATCCTGCGCATTCATCCCCACAAAACCCGAAGCGGACGGCTATACCCGTGCCGTCCGCTCATTCGGTTTACCACATCGTGAGGAGGTTTCCATTTTCTGAGACCGTAGATCCCGCTTCCAGGTTCAGATCAGGTTGCATCTAATCAGGTTTTCTGCTACCTAAGGATTTACTGCTTATGGAAAATAGACCACCCCCGAAATACGAGCTTGGCGATTTCACGCTCTACGCAATCTCCGACGGACTTTACCGCCTCGATGGCGGCGCGATGTTCGGCACGGTCCCGAAGGTCCTATGGGAGAAAGTCAAACCGCCGGACGAGCGGAACCGTATCGATATGTGCCTGTCTTGCCTTCTTATCGTCCGGGGCGATGAGAGGGTGTTAGTCGAGGCCGGGATCGGCGACAAGAATCCCGCGAAGTTCATGGACATCTACGGGGTCGATCGAATCACCACACTCGACAGGGAGCTTGCGAAGCTCGGCCTGGCTCCTGACGACATCAACCACGTCGTTTTGACCCACCTCCATTTTGACCACGCGGGCGGCTTGACGATTTTTGACAACAAGGAGAATCCGATCCCGCATTTCCCGAACGCTCGCCATCATGTACACCGCATCGAGTGGGAGAGCGCGTCGCATCCCCACGCCCGCAACCGCGCAAGTTACATCGAAGCCGACTGGAGGCCCGTTCACGACGCCGGGCTCGCCGAGCTGCACGAGGAGGACGAATTCGAGATCATCCCGGGGATCATCGCCAGGCGAGTCGGCGGACACACGATGGGTATGATGATGGTCTTCATCGATTCATCGGACGGCAAGCGAGCAGTGTTCGCGGGCGATTTCATCCCGACAGGCGCGCATGTACCGATCGCCTGGATCATGGGCTACGACCTCGAACCAACGCACCAGGTCGACATGAAGGAGAAATACCTGCCCGAATGGGAGAAGAATCACACGCTCGTGGTCTTCCCACACGAAACCAGGTACCCGTGGGCGTTTATTGGTCGGGACGAGAAAGGTAACTTCAAAGCGAAACCGCTCGACTCCGGCTGGCTCGAACCCCTCCGCCGCATCCCGTGGCCGGAGTTGCCCCCAACCCGGAAAACGCAAACACAAAATCGGTAGCCCACGATTCAAAGGTGGGTTGTTCGATCGTCACCCGCCATCCGCCGAGAACTTGCTGAGGAAGATGTCATCGGTGCCATTTGAGGTGTGCATATCAATCCCTTCACCAGGGTCGAAGTCCGCGGTTTCCCGATATCGGCCTGTGACGTAAGCATTCGCCAAACCGTCAACGGAAAGTCCGTAGCCCCGGTCGTTCTCTGTTCCGCCCCAGGTGCCCGCCCATTCGAAGTCCCCGGGAGACTCGAACCTGCTCAGGAAGATGTCATAGCCGCCATTCGAATCAAGATTCTTGATGATGGGACCGGGGTCGAAGTCGACTGTACCTCGGAAAGAACCCATGACATAGACATTGCCTGACCCGTCGACGCCGACACCCCGGCCAACATCATCTTGACTTACATCGTCGCCCATCCCGCCCCACGTGCGCGCCCAGTGGAAGTTACCTGAGGAATCGAACTTGTTCAGGAAGATATCAGCGCCACCAATTGAGCTGTGCTCATCAACCCCCGGGCCGGGATCGAAATCGACAGTGTTCTTGAAGTAACCCGCGACGTAGACATTCTGCGGGGGTTCAGTGACTACCCCACGGCCTCCATCTTCCCCCACTGCCCCCGATGTGCGCGTCCACAGGAGGAAGCCCGAGAAATCGAACTTACTCAAGAAAATGTCAGACTCACCGTTCGAGGCACGCTCCTCGATCCCTGAGCCGGGATCGAAGTCAACTGTGCTCCGAAAAGAGCCTGAGACATAAACATTCCCCGAGCCGTCGGTGGCAATGTCCCATCCGTAATCGGTTTCCGGCCCTCCCCACGTGGAAGCCCATAGAAAGTCACCCGAGGAATCGAACTTGCTCAGGAAGACATCGCTAGAACCATCATTCGAGGTGTGCGGATCACCGCCGCCGGGGTCGAAATCGGCTGTCCCGTAGAAGTTGCCCGTAACGTAGGCATTCCCCAACCAGCCAACGGCGACCCCGTTACCATACTCCCCGTGCTCCCCGCCCCATGTGCGAGCCCATAGAAAGTCGCCAGAGGAATCGAACTTGCTCAGGAACACGTCCAATTGACCCTTTCCGGTATGCTCATCAATCCCAGGGCCTGGATCGAAGTCCACGGTGCCCCCGAAAGCGCCTGTGACATAGACATTCCCAGAGCCATCTACGGCAACTCCTTGCCCTTTGCTGTCCCATGTGCGCGCCCACTGGAAGTTGCCTGAGGAATCGAATTTGCTCAGGAAGAGATCCCAAGAACCATTGGAGCTATGCTCATCAATTCCTGGGCCGGGATCGAAATCGACAGTGCCATAGAATAAACCCGTGACGTAGACATTGCCCAAGTCATCGGCGACAACCCCATACCCAACATCTGTTGCCGCGATTGTTCCGCCCCAGGTCCGCGCCCATTGGAAGGAGACGCCAACCGGGATCTCGTATTCGTCCTTGATTTTAAGCAAGTCAAGATACAGGTGATAGAGGATACTCAAATCTCCCAGAACGCCCATGTGATACTTGGTCGTCGATGTCCGCCAGAGATCCTCCGAGTCCAGGTCTCCCGTCGTCTTGTAGTATTGGCTGCGCCAGGGCACGACACAATCCGAGTAGTACCCGCCATCGCCTTCAACGAATCCGCCAGGGGCAGATACGAGACACAGTATCTTTTGAGCGATCCAGTGGAGTGGATCGGATTTGGGTGGGTCAGGCATATTCACGTCGGTGGCGCCGTAACAGATCAACCGAGGGTCGTCTTCAGAGAATGTCGAATTCAATGCCTCTAACTCCGGATTAAGGAGCGAACAAGTCTGCTCAACAGAGGGAGTTTTCCAGTACGAAATCTCCTCGCAGCAGGCCAAATCCAAAACGCCGGGAGTAAGAAAATCGTTAATCCAACTCAAGCCCAAGTCATCACCGATATTCACAATGGGTGAGCCTAAATGAGGAGTGGCAACCGTAATAATCCGGAAAACGTTCCCGTCGTGATTCTGCATGAATTCGCGTGCCACCAAACCTCCCATTGAATGTGCCACGATCACCAATGGTCGTTCGAGAAGCTCCGGGTCATTGTCGTATGCCCAATCTTCCAGCAGCTCGCCCAGCATGTCTCCGGTTGCGCCTCCACCACCGAAGATATGAACGCCTGTCGGATAGCAGTACCAGAAGAACTTAAAGTCGGAAAAAAGATTTCCAAAGCCGCTGTTTAGAATCTGGAGAAGTAATTCAAATGAATGTTCACCATGCGCTGCCTCTTTGTCGCTGATCGAATCAGGCTCATCCTGAGCAAGAAGCTGCAGACCGTGGATCAATAACACAGGAATCCGATCACCCAACGGCCCCAGGTTGGCAGGATCGAAATCAATCCCCTGCCCATATCTTGCGTAGTGACCCGTCAGCTCTCTTGGGTCATCGGTGAAAATCGGTTCGGCTGTTAGCTCGGGAATCTGCGAGTAATCCACTACCGCCAGAATGATTTTCTCCCGTGTCAAGGGAACGGAGATGAATTCGGCATCCCTGTGAGCCCAGGCGTTGCCTGTGATGATGTGCTCATCCTCCCGCCATTCCGCGACTATGTCGACGTACTCATTCTCATCGCCGAAGGCGCCCTCAGCGGCCGGGAGGCGGTCGAGGTGGAATGTACAGGAATAAAAGGCGGAATCCGCAAGGAGCGGGGCCTCGTCATGGTGGACCTCGGGGAAACCGGAGGCGGGCTCGATTTTCAGCCTCATTGCGGTTCCACCTACTATGATTCCCTCATGTGGTCGCTGTAGGTGCGATTCGTAGATTGTCACCATCGCCTGTTCAGCCAGAGCACCCTCGGGGAAGTCAAGCACAAACCAGTCGAGGTCGACCGTACCTCCCTCAGGACCGATGTCGTACTGACCGACCAATCTGTCGGGCACATTAGCCGGAGGAGCGTCTTCGATATCCGGTAGAACGGGAGCGGCGCCATCTCCCCCATTCGAGCACCCGACTGTCAGGGCAAGCAAAAACGCCACGATCCAGATATTCAGTTTACCGTTGAACCTTTTGCGCTGCATGGCATACCTCGCGTGATTGTTGTTGAGTATCCAGGGGAATCCTGACTACCCCCGGACCTATCTCCGCGATTCCTGTAGCATGATACCAATCTGCGAGTCAAACAGAAAGCCCCCGAGGACCTGTGGCGCTGCAATCTCACCGACCCGCGTTAAAACGTGGGCCACCGGAATTCATCGATACCGAGATTCACCGGTACCGAGTGTTCATCGGGTTATTCCAGCCAGAAGACCCCGTTTCGAAAAACGATCCATGATGCTCCGCGGGCGCTCACCAGGTAGCACAATGGATCCTCTGCGCTTTCCTCTACGCCGAGCGGAGTCACAATACCCGATCCCACGAACCTCTCCCATTCATCCGGAAAAACGACCAATCCCCCGGCGCCGTTCAGCGCAAACATTGCAGTGAGTCCATTCGCACTCGATGGATCACCGGAGATTTCCGGTTGCAGCATGTCCTGGTGACGGTCACGGCTGACCCAGACGGTTGTCCCCTCCGTGACGGGGTAATACAGAAGGTACTTGCTCCAGATCGTGCGCGACTCGGGAAGGTAGTAAGTCCAGTGACGGTAGTCGTCCGTGCCGCCAAGGACCACCAGGTCTTCCATCGGAACCCCGCTGTCCTCTATTGCGCTTACGACACTCTCTATGTACGTGTCGCGAGCCACGATGCCTCTCCAGTTCTCCTGGATTTCACTCTCCGAACCGGCGAAAAACACGCCCCATTGGTGGAACAGCATAAGAACGATAAACAGCACCCCGACAAGCATCTCCACGCGCGTGTCGGGTCCCCTCGCGACGATCTTCTCCCCATTTTCGACGCTACTCCTGGGTATCTCGGACGGCTCCCTTGCAGTTTGGAGCCCCATGAAGGTCGCGGCTTTTTCGATCCCCCAGGCCTCCATGAGTATCAACGGCGGGAGAAAGATCACGAAGATGCCGATGTAATTCACGTAAACGATCGCAAACAGGAGCAATCCCGGACCGAGCCACCATGTCAGGAGGCGACGTCTCGACCAGCCTTCCGGCGTTGTGGGAATCGGAAGAAGGAAGCCGATCGAAACGGAACAGGCCACGATGCCCAGGGATCTAACAGTCGGTTCGGCGCCCCAGTGAAGCGCGATGAAGCCGACTATCGCGAGCGGAAGCAGTCCCAGCACTCTCCTGGGTTTGCATCCGATCTCCCCTGTGACCGGTATCAGGAGAACAAGAAGCAGCCAGCGCCCCATGCCGAGTCCCTGCTTGAAGAAATCGGCGATGGAGCCGGTATTCGCGATGAACTCACTAAGCGGCGCGCTTACCCATTGATTGAAACGAAGAACGTGTTTGCCGGACTCACTTCGGATAGCCTCAAGATACTGGGCCAATCCGCCGGTATCGACGATCGCAGGCAGATATCCCACAAGTATCGGCAAAATGAACAGCGTCGCGAAACCTGCTATGTAAAGCCCGACAGGATGAGGCTCAGTTCTGGAATCCTCCTGCTCTTCTGAAGATCCTACTGGTTCCTTTCGAAAGAAACACCAAATGCAAACAGGAAGAACGAGAATGCCCGCAGGCATCCAGCACACCGATGCAAGCCCTGCAACAAAAGGAGCGATCCACCGAGCCCGTCCGCGCACCGTGAATGCCGCCCATACTGCAATTGTCGCTACCGCAACGCCCAGCATATAGGAAAGCGCAATGGACGAGTAGTACCAGAGCAGCGGATTGAGGGCGGCCAGAAGACCCGCCGCCAGACCGCCGCGACCGCCCAGGAGTGCGCGACCAAATCGATGCAGCACAACTACGAGAATCGCCGCTGATACTGCACCCACCACCACAAGCGCCGCGTTGTCATCCTGGGTGAACCGTCGCGCGATCCAGCCCAGCGCGATATATCCGGGATAGCCCGGCGGATGCGGCTGGTGACGTGTTATGTCGTAATCGGAAAGCGCGAGCGCGAACTGAACGCTGTCCCACTTGTGGAGGTAGCGACCGGCGGTGACTATCCGGGCAAAAAGGACTATCAGGACCAGGCAGAGGTCGGTAAGAAGGGGAACGAGAGCACGATTTCGCGACATTGATTCTCTGGCCCCGCCGATTGAATCAACCGGCCAAATCAGACAGGCACATCTACTCCGAAACTCTTCACAGTTCTCAAAACGCCGGACGGGAAATCCACGGTGGGCTCCCATCCCAGGCCGGACTTTGCATGTGAATAATCGAGCGCAATTCTCCCCACTTCCGGCACCGAGGGAGCACTCTGTGCTTTCAGAGCCCGCTCGCCGAACGCCCTGGATACCGCGTCGTAAACCTCGTGCACGTTCGTTTCGATCCCGCACCCGATATTGAACGTGCTGCCATCGCCCGACTCCAGTGCAAGGACATTCGCCTGCACGACATCGTCTATGTACACGTAATCCCTGGTATTCTCGCCGGTTCCGAAAATCACCGGCGGCTTGTCGTCGAGCAGCCGCTCAGTGAAAATCGCCACCACTCCCGCCTCGCCCTTCGCGATTTGCCTCGGGCCGTAGACATTCGCGTATCGAAGGATCGTGTAACGGATGCCGTGAAGCTTGCCCAGGTTCCGGATGTAGTTCTCGCACGTGAGCTTGCTGATCGCGTACGGACTTTCCGGCTTGAGCGGGGTTTCCTCAGTCGCCGGAAGCACGTCCGGATCGCCGTAGATCGCTCCGCCGGTCGACGCAAAGACAATCTTCGGAACACCGAAATCGATCATGGCTTTCAGGAGGTTCAGAGTACCGATAACATTTACACGGCAGTCGCGGATCGGGTCGTCGAAACTGTACCGGATGTTTATCTGCGCCGCATGATGGTAGACAATGTCGAACTTCCCGCGCTCGAAAAGGTCCACAACAAGCACCTCATCGACAATGCTCCCCTCGACCAGCTCCGCCTCGGGATTGACATACGACCGTTTGCCCGTGGAGAAATCATCGAGCACCGTGACCCCGTGCCCGAGTTCGATCAGGCGGTCCTGTATGTGCGATCCAATAAAGCCGGCCCCGCCGGTGATTAGGACTTTCATGGCGCCTCCGAATTCAGGAGGTTAGTCTAGTGGAAAAAGGCGAGT
>CBDUXL010000119.1:0-9488 GCA_965371155.1 uncultured bacterium
CGTTCCTGGTGGAGATGCTCGGAATTCTTGATGACCTCGGGAACAGAGCAAAAAGGCAACTTCGCAGCAGAGATTCCGGCGTCTCCAGAAGATAAACTTTCATAGAAAGCAATCTTTTCGGTGCTGATATATGTAGCAGCGCCTGCCTGGCAGCGAAGCTCAGACTATGGCTTGCATTATTCTCAGATGATGAAACAAGTGAAAAAATCACGGAGTACGGAGAATACCAACTTGAAAGATGTTCGTTCAATATTGGCTGCGGCGACATTCTGACAAGTTTCCCTGATCTGTTCCCCTTCAATGACAACGAATTCGATATTGTAATCGGCAACCCGCCTTATGTGCGACAGGAGAATATCGCCGACCCTTATGCAGCGCAAAACATAACGGCATTGGCAAGCAGGAAGGAGTACAAATCGAAAATCGCGCGGTCAATCCATGAAAGATTTCCGCACTACTTCGGCCCGAACCCCCACAAACCTGAACGAAAGATCGATGCCAGGAGCGACCTTTACGTGTATTTCTTCTTCCTCGGGTTGGGTTTACTGAAGCCTTGTGGAACTTTCTGCTTCATAACGTCCAGCTCATGGCTGGACGCCGGTTACGGGAGAGCGCTACAGGAGTTCCTGCTCAGACAATGTCGCATCAAGCTGATCCTCGATGACGAGCGACGTCGGTCATTTATCCAAGCCGACGTAAACACTGTAATCACGCTCCTTTCCGCCCCCAGCGAATTGCCTGATAGGGGATTGAGCCACACAGCGCGATTCGCAACATTTACAGCGCCTTTCGAGGAGGTCATTTCATCCAAGGTTTTCAGAGAAATCGAATCCGCCGAAGAAAGGATAACCACCCGGGAGTTTCGGGTCCGCCCAATATGTCAAGCGAGTTTGCTCGATGATGGCCTCTGGAAGCGGCACGGCGTTGCTCTCAGGAAAGCCGGGTACAGCGGTGATAAGTGGGGAGGTAAATACCTTCGCGCACCCGATATCTACTGGACGATCCTCGAAAAAGCAAGAGGGAAGCTGGTTCGGTTGAGAGATGTCGCGTCAGTACGTCGCGGTATCACAACCGGCGCGAATGAGTTCTTCTATCTGAAAAATGATGACGCAGAAAAATGGGATGTCGAACCCGAATATCTGAAGACGCTGGTCAAAAGTTCGCGGGAGATCAGATCATTTCGATTACAGGACCCGGAAACAAAGACAAGAGTCTTCCTGTGTGAAGATACAAAGGAATCGCTCGAAGGCACGCAAGCGCTAGAATATATCAAGTCGGGCGAACGAAAAGGGTTCGATCGCCGTCCAACCTGCGCGGCAAGGAATCAATGGTGGTCACTTGGGAATCGCGAACCGCTTGCGATCATTTCGCCATGCAGCATTAATGACCTGTACCGGGTTTCATTGAACCTGACCGGCGTGCTTGTAGACAAGCGCCTGTATGAAATCCACCCGATATCAATCGAGACGAATCAACTTGCAGCGTGCCTGAACTGCACGCTGACTTCACTTTTCCTCGAGCTGGGCACCAGAACTGGTCTTGGTGAAGGTTTGCTGGACATGACTGTATATGAGGTGGCGAATTGCCCGGTGGTCAGCCCGGGTTTGATCGGGGATGTGGTTTTGTTCGATCGCGATGTGATGAACTACGAACGGGAGCTTGCTGACCCGGAAAGACGTGAGCTCGATGGCGCGATGTTCGATGCCCTGGGGTTGAGTGGGGCGGAGATTGACGATATTTATGATGCTGTTGCAGGATTAATTGAGAAACGGCTCAGCAAGGCGCAAACGCCGAACACTTGCGGAACATTTGCATGAAAACCACGTAACCGGCACCCAATAGCTCCACAAGATAGACAAAACGGTCGGTTTGCGCTAAATTAGCCGCTTCCAGGCCCAATGGCGCGCCGGAGGGCATGGGACAGGGGATACGGTCAAGGGAGACAATCCCACATGGCTGCCGTTGAGCTGGAACCAGGGCAGGCGTATCCCAAAATACCAGACATGAGGTGGAGCTGAAATGGAGTCTTATCGGCGACTGAATTGGCTGTTTGTGCTTCTGATTCTGATGATCTGCGGCTGCGGGGGAGGAGGTAGCCCTGTCAGCCCGATACCCACGATTGCAATCGACAATGCCCCGTCGCAGGATGTCAACGGGAATTCCTACACGTTCGAGTGGACTGCGACCGACGATGTCGACGCGCCGTCTGCGATGAGCTATGACGTCGAGCTGGACGGCGTCTGGCAGGGCTGGCAGGTTGGGATTTCATCCTACGCATGGACCTCGTTGTCATCCGGCTCGCATACCTTCAAAGCAAAGGTTCGCGATACCGGCACCCCCGCTCAGACCGCTGAGGTTTCCTGCAATTTCACCGTGAATTTTCAGCCTTCGGTGACGATTGACGATTGCCCAACCGATATCCAGCCCGCGACGGTAACACTCAACTGGACCGGAACGGACGATTTGTCCGACGAAGCTGAGATGTCATACTCGTACCGGGTTGGCTCGGATGCCTGGTCGGCTTGGCAGGTTGGACAGTTGTCGGCCACATTGGAAAACCTTGGTGAGAATGAGCAAACGGTCTATGTGAGAGTGCGCGACACCGGCAATCCGCCGCTCACGTGCGAGACCGCCCCGGAGACGTGCGATTCATGCACGTTCATCGTCGATACGGACTGCACGGAGGCTCCCGCCGATGTCGCCAACTTCGGTGCATCGGATGCCCTCGCGTCGCTTGCGCAGCGAGAAGTAAGTCTGACCTGGGATCCGATTGTCACCACCTGTGCAACTTATTACGATGTCGAGCGACGTGATTACGACTGGACCTCGGGATGGGGCTGGGTGCAGGTCGATAGCGTTCCTCACCCCCAGTCGAGCTGGACAGACACCGATGCGCGCTACTGCGGGTCGGGCAATCCTATCCAGTACCGCATCAGGCCCCGCAACACGGCAGGAACTTCGCCATCGTACGCCTCCGACACCGGTTATCCGATCATGAGGCAAGTCAAACTGGCTATGTGGTGTGCTGCGGATAATGCCTCAGGCGATAATGCGACAACATCCTGGACCCGCGCAATGGACGATTACCAGGACTGCAACAGTTTCTGGCACAGGTTCGGCATCGACTTTGTCCTGGAGAATCCCGGCGGCTTCCAGTGGATGACCAATCCCGCGTACAGGCACGTGACCGGTGATGAGGACTGGGATATGCACCAGGAGTTCGGGCAGATATCCTGCATTGACTGCATCAATGTCTATTTCATTGAATCTGCAGACGGCAGCTACACGGATGGTTACTGCTCGACATGGTGCCCCGGGAATTATCATAACACCGAAAATATCTACGTGGTGTTATGCAAGGATGCTCGCGGTGCTTCCCCGAACATAGACTATCATGCGCTTCCGCATGAGCTCGGGCACGCGGTCGGACGTTTTGAGGATGTATACCTTCTGGACGGCGACGCGAACCTGGTTCTGGATGACGGCCTGACCTGCGCGGACTTCGACTGGTGCTCAATCCCACCCGACGTTCCGCCGCTGTTCTGCGATATCAATGCCTGTTATCCGCAGGAACCCAATGCGTGGAACAAAACCCCCAGACAGCTAATGTGGTGGGGTTTTCTCGGGCAGCCGATTTCGGAGTACGACCTGTACGAGACGCAATGGATATGGCTCGATGAGTGGCTTCACGGCCATGAGGACCAGTACCCGGCGCCATAGTGCAAATCGGCGGGGACCCCTCATTTAAATCTTTACTTTATTCCTGCAATTGGTCTTAGAGAGCGTTGGAGAATACGTAAGTTAAGCGCGGATCGTCTCAGCAATGGCTCTTATGTGCCCGGGAGTCGTTCCGCAACATCCCCCGATAATGTTTGCCCCTGCTCCTATCAGTTCAGGAACAAACCCGGCCATCATTTCAGGAGTCTCCGTATACGAAACAACGCCGGCCTCCAGAACCGGCGCTCCCGCGTTGGGCTGAACGAGAATCGGGACTCCGGGCATCGCTTCGCGCAATTCTTTCACAATGCCAATCATCTGTTCTGTTCCGTTTCCGCAATTGGCCCCGATAATATCCGCGCCCGCTTCAACCAGGGCTTGGGCCACTTCCCTCGGTCCGACGCCCATCATTGTCAGATAGTCGCCCCCTGGAGTCCTGTCAAATGTAAAAGTACAGATAACATCGAGAGTTGTATTTTCCTTCGCGGCCCGGATAGCAATATGAGCCTCATCAATGTCGGACATCGTTTCAATGCATATTGCGTTCGCTCCGCCATTTGTCAGCGCGACAGCTTGTTCTTTGAATGCCTCATAGAACTCGCCTTGCGGTATATCTCCCATCATCAGCATTTTTCCCGTGGGGCCGATTGAACCGATAACGTGTTTGTCGGGCCCGGCGGCTACGCGAGATATCGCCGCGGCAGCTTTATTCAATTCGAATGCACGTTCCGCAAGTCCGTAATGGGCGAGTTTGGTTCTGCTTCCCCCGAAACTGTTGGTTTCGATTATATCCGAACCGGCTTCGATATAACTCCTGGCGATGTCAAGAACATCATCTCTGTGCGTGATGTTCCACAGCTCCGGACACTCGCCGGGTTTGAGTCCCTTTGCATGCAAAAACGTACCCCACGCGCCGTCGCAGATAAGAACTCTGCCTTCCTTGACTTCGTGTGTGATTCGTTTCATTGTCGTGCGCCGGGACCGGCCTAACTCAATTTAGTGCCTGTAATTGAGAAAAACAACCGCCCCTTGCGGATCGGGCGAATACGCATCCGCGCCGATTCTTTCGGCAAAATCGTGCGTGATCGGAGCGCCTCCGATAATCACCCGGGTATCGGGATGACTCAACTTGATCTCCCTGACGATGCTCTCCATGCTCGGCATTGTTGTGGTAAGAAGCGCGCTGAGCCCGATCGCGCAACCCGGATGCTCCTTTATCGCCTCAATGAACTTCGGGCCCTGAACATCGACCCCGAGATCGACCACTTCCCATCCGCCGCCCTCGAAAATCATCCCGACAAGGTTCTTTCCGATATCGTGCAGATCGCCGGCGACCGTTCCGACAACAAACGTCCCCCTGCGTTTCACTTCGCCTGACTGGAAGTACGGCCTGAGGTGCGTCATCGCGGCCTTCATGGCCCGCGCCGCCATCAGGACATCGGGAATGAAAATCTCACATCGCGAGAATCTCTCCCCCACATTCTGCATGGCGACTATCAAGGCGTCCGAAAGAATCTCCCCGGCTGGAATCCCGTCATCGAGCGCCTTTCTGGTCAGCTCGTCGGCCCCTTTCTGGCCTTGAAGATCAGGCGGGTGCGGGGAATCGGCATCGACCTTCCCGCGCTCGATGCATACGGCGATTTTTTCGAGAACAGTGCTCATAGAAAGCCGTCTACCTTCGTGATGGATGGGTGCATCTATCGTACTCCAGAAGGGGGGATGGAGCAAACGTGTCGGCCCTGGTAGAGCTTAGGATAAGGCAAGCGGATTCGAGACAGTTGTACGCTGTTGACTAATAGTCAACAATAGTTGACGAAATGTCCACAAAAGGTGTTGCCTCAACTCTTTTTCCTCGCACTCGTCTTTTCATTCTTCGAGAGTTGGTCCGCGCAGGCGATGGGAAGAAATGCCTCGTGAAATTCGCTGCGTCGTTCAAATCGGATTCGGGTGATTGCGGCCAATCAAAGCGACGCTCTGGCTGGAGTCACCGTAGCTGGAGACACCGAGGGAGTGTCGTTTCTTAGTTGTAGCCTGGGAATGCATTTCCCAGGAATTGCAGAATATAGTCACCAAGTCCTGGGAAATGCGTTCCCAGGCTACATGCTAGGGTGGGTAAAGATGAGCCTTCCAAAATCAATCCCCGCTCACACCCGGGAGGGCTGGGCAACTTTCATCTTTATAAAGAGGATTATATACTGACTGTATCCGATTAAGTCCGGTGCGCTTCATTTGCGCCCGGTTGGCCGCGCTATTATATGGAATCAATTCTCAACAGTCCGTTTGTCACTCGCCTTCTCAAGCATAGGGATATCCTGTTCCCTTTCATGGCCGTCATCTCGGTTGTGATGATGGTCATCCCGTTTCCCCCGGTCGTTCTGGACCTGTTCATCTCCTTCTCACTCACCGCCGCGTTCATCACGATCCTTCTTGCGATTTCAATCAACAACCCCCTGGAGTTCTCTGTCTTCCCGACATGGATCCTGATGATGACAGTGTTCCGGATCGCGCTGAACGTCTCGACCACCCGGTCGATCCTCACGATAGCCCACGGCGGAGCGATTATCGAGACGTTCGGTACATGGGTTACCAAGGGGAACTTCGTAGTCGGTGCGGTGATTTTCATAATCCTGGTCGCGGTGAACTATATCGTGATCGCGACCGGCACGCAGAGAATCGGGGAGGTCGCCGCTCGATTCACACTGGACGCGATGCCGGGCAAGCAGATGTCGATTGATGCCGATCTCACGAATGGGCTGATCACCGAGGACGCGGCGAGGGAGCGCAGGCGGAAGCTCGAACAGGAAGCGGACTACTACGGCGCGATGGACGGCGCGAGCCGATTTGTGAAGAACGATGCGATAGTCTGTATAATCATCACGCTGATCAATATCGGCGCGGGATTCATTGTCGGAATGGCGCAGATGGGCATGAACGCACAGGAAGCAGTGCAGACGTACACCACGCTGACCATCGGAGACGGTCTCGTGAGCCAGCTTCCTGCCCTTCTGATGAGTGTCGCGACCGGCATCATGGTCACCAACGCTGCAAGCGAAAAAAACGTAAGTATCAATATCCTCGAGCAGGTCGGAAGCAAACCCCGAAGCATAATGCTCGCAGCCGGAGCGCTGTTCATGCTGGCGATGGTCCCCGGGATGCCGAAATTGATGCTTATTCCGCTCGCGATTGCGGTTTATCTCATTGGGAACACAATCGCCCGCACCCGCGAGAGCAAGGAAAAGGAATCCGAAGCGCGCAGTGCTCGCGCCGAGGCCCGCCCGGCCAAGGAAACACCCGAGGAGGTGCTGAAGGCGCTGGGTGTCGACCCGATGCAGATCGAGATCGGGTTCTCGCTGGTTCCGCTTGTCGACACCGAGGCGGAAGGCGACCTTCTCGACCGGATAACCGTCATCCGGAAACAGATCGCGAACGAGCTGGGCGTAGTCATCCCGCCGATTCGAATCCGCGACAACATACAACTCAAGCCGAGCGAGTACGTGGTGAAAATTCGTGGGAATATCATCGCGAGCCATGAGCTTATGACCGACCGTCTGCTCGCGATTAACCCGGGAACCGCTGAGGAGGAGCTTCTGGGAATAGAGGCGAGGGAGCCCGCATACGGATATCCCGCGTACTGGATCACCGAGGCCGATCTCCCTCGTGCCGAGGCCTTGGGCTACACGATCGTCGATCCCGTCAGTGTCATGGCGACCCACCTGACCGAGATAATCCGCTCTCACAGCGCCGAGTTCCTCGATCGGCAGAACCTCCAGGCGCTGATCGACAATCTCAAGGAGGACCATCCGGTTGTAGTCGATGAGCTTCTGCCGGATACACTGGGCCTGGGTGACATATTGAGAGTCCTCAGAAACCTGCTCGCAGAGCGAATCAGCATCCGGGATCTTGTGACGATTTTCGAAACCATGGCAGATCATGTGGGGCTGACCAAGGACCCCGATCTGCTGACGGAGTACGTCCGGGCGGCGTTGTCAAGGCAAATAACCAGGAAAATTTCCACCGGAGAGAAGGAGGTAAAGGTAATTACGCTGGCTCCGGCGCTGGAAAGTCTGCTAGAATCAAGCCTTCGTCAGACCGCAGCGGGGCAGTATCCTGTTCTGGTCCCCGATTCCTATACAATGCTGATGGAGACACTGGTCAAGCTCTGCAATCAACTACGCGAACGCGGTATGCGTCCGGTGCTGCTTGTCGGCCCCAAGTTACGGTTACCCCTTGCGCGACTTGTCGGCGGAGCGGTGATGGATCTGTCTGTGGTGAGTTATGCTGAAATCGTGCCCGACGTGAAAATCGAAAGCGTCGGAGTGCTGGAGTTGAGAACCGATGGTAATGCGCATCAAGCGGTATGAAGCCGAGGAGCGCGATCTGCCCAAGGTAATCCGGCAGATCAAGCGGGAACTTGGTGATGAAGCCGTTATGAAAACCCGCCGTTTCAAAAAGGGCAGCGTTCTCGGTATCGGCGGCAAAGCGATGGTGGAGGTTTTCGCCGGAATCGAGCGCGACCTCGACAATGCCACCAGGGGCGGGGAAGCAAGTCGCGAGGCTGTCAACCAGGCGATCCTCGACAGGCTTCTCCCCAGCACAAACAATACGCCCAACAACTCCGCCCCGCCCCTCGCCGCAATCAATAACTCGAACGTGCAGCCGATCATCTACCAACCTCCCGGAATGTCGCCATCGATAAGCCCTTCTCCCGCTCCGATACAGACCCAGACCGAAACAAGTTCCGCCGGTCAGATCCATGTCGAAATGCAACGCCTTGCGAAAGAGATAGCTGAAATCAGGAGAACCCTCGAAGAAGGCGCTTCAATCCAGGGGCAGAAAAAAGAAGACGAGGAGCTCCGTTATCCAAGGTGGTTGAGCCACCTGAAAGACAAGCTCCTGGAGAACGAGGTTAATGAGAAGATCGCGGACAAGATGATCCAGGAGACCCTGAAGGCAGCGGAAGCCGAAGCGCTCGCGGATTTCGAGGGCACTCTCTCGGCTTTCCAGCGAACCATCGCGTCCGCCATAGGAGCGAGAGGAGCGATCAAGGGCAGGCAGGCGCCACGAGTGCTTGCCCTGGCGGGTCCCACTGGTGTCGGCAAAACAACTACTCTCGCGAAACTCGCAGCGACCTCGAACCTCCTCGACAAACAGCGGGTTGGGCTGATCTCGGCCGACACATACCGCATCGCAGCTATCGATCAACTCAAAACCTTCGCGGGAATCCTGGACATACCACTGAAAGTGGTTTTCAGCACCGCCGAACTGCGGGAAGCGCTAAACGGGTACAAGGACATGGACCGCATCTTCATTGATACAGCGGGACGCAGTCCGAACAACGATGAGCGCATGGAGGAACTCAGAGAGCTTGTCGCTGGGCATGAGGATGTCGAGTGCCACCTGGTTGTCAGCGCGACCACTCGGCTCCGCGATATGGACCTGGTATGCGAAAGGTTCCGACCGGCGAATTTCTCGCGGTTCATTTTCACGAAGATCGACGAGACCAGGACACTGGGGCCGATTCTCGGATTGATGTACTCCGAGGGCTTGCCCGCAAGTTATCTTACAAACGGCCAGAGCGTGCCGGATGATATCGTTCTGGGCGACGAGACCGATTTGACTAACCTTGTACTACGAAGAAGCCTGGCCTGAGATGGGTGAGGAGGCGGTGGATCCGTAGAGACTCAATGTGGTAGAGGGATGCCCGATCAAGCCGAAAAGCTCCGAAGTCTGGTTGAACGCGTAATCCCACGTCCGCCTCACAAGGCGCGACG
>CBDUXL010000120.1:0-9464 GCA_965371155.1 uncultured bacterium
AGGTCGAATGCTACTATCTTGACTCCGTACATGGGAAACAAGGGGTGGAACGGTGCCTCGTGATTAGGTTTCTATCTAGCCCCAAAAAGAAATGACGCTCCCTCGGTGGCCCACAACTTGTTGTGGGTTAGTACGAAAACGCGAGCCGGTTAGGGCCAAAAGCTCAGTTTTTAGCGAGTCGTTTCTTGATAGTGTCAACATAGGAAACCACGCCACCATCCTTGTACTCGAACGCCAACTTCGCGGCGGCCTTGTGGGGATAAATAGTTCCACCTTCGCCATGGCTTCTCAAGACAAGCCCGGTGGTTTGCTGATCGGGCACATAGACCCATTTCCCACCGAATGCCTTTCGAAGAACCTCGCCGAGGTAATTCCCCGCGAGGTAAACCATGATCCGCCGCTCTCCCATTTTGCCTTCTTTTTTCATCGCATCGTTAAGGGAGCGGAAGAAAAGATCGAGCAGTCTGAGGCTGTCAAGTGAGTAATCCAGCTCGACACCGAGGTCGGCCTTGAGCATCTGTATGAATCTCTTGGTTTCATCCGGGATAACCTTTGCCAACTCCTCATCGCTCGGCCCATCATGTTGAGTGGCTGCACCACCGGGAAGCGGAAGCATCAGAATGGGCTCTTCGGGAGGGGGACGGAAGCCTGACCGATCATCCAACGGCTCAACGCTCTTCATACGGTCGACCACGGAGTTCCAGTAACAGGAGAGGTGATACTGCTCCAATTCCGAAAACGCCTGCCTGATCCTGGCAAACGGGCTGATTGTGATTTCCCTGCCTCCAAGACCCCTCAGGCCGGGACCGACAAAAACATCTCCGGTTTCCCAGCGTCCCCCGCAGGTTCGCAGAAAGACCTCGCCGAGGTAGCTCCCCAGAAGCACTACAGCGGGTTCCTGGTCGCCATCGGCAAGGGTTTGAACGAGGCTCTGAAGCACGCGGTCGAGCGCTATCAGTGAGGGGGGGGAGAACTCCAGCTCGATGCCGGACATGCTTTTCACCCACTCGACCGCATTCTCAGCCGCCTTTGCGCACTCTTTGGCAAGCTCCTCGGGCAATGGTTCCGCTGCGGGAATGTCAAATGCCATATCATGCTCCTTTCACTGCGACTCCCATGCTTCCTGAAACTCCACAGAAACATCGGATAATCCGATTATGCCGGATCAGGTATTGCAGCGCGATAAGTCGCACGGTTTGTATCGGTTTCCCAGACCCTAACCATAATGTCGGTCAAACCCACTCGCTCGGATTCGTCCATGCTTTTCACAATCGCTCGGGCGACATAGGTTGCAATATTCTCGGCGCTGGACTCAATGGAATCAAAAGGCGGGACTTCATTCAGGTTGCGATGATCCAGGGGGGCAAGCACTTCCTCCAGCCTCTTTTTCAGGAGGTCGAAGTCGTATAGCATCCCTTCATCGTTCAACAACTCCCCGGATAGCGTCACTTCCACCTTCCAGTTGTGGCCATGAATACGCTCACACTTGCCCTGGTAACTGCGAAGAAAATGGGCACCCGAAAACGATCGATGAACGGTGACATCGAACATCACAATCATGGGCGCCCGACAATCCAGGCTGCCCCAGTGAGGGTATTCTAACTCTTAGAGAATCGGCAAACAAGTTTGATGGCCCCATGAAAGGGATTTGCCTGGAATGACCGGCAGGATGCTGAATTGCAGAGTCAGCTATCGAGCTTCCTTGCCACCATCAGCAGTTCGTCTGGGCGTGGATGTCCTTCCCGCATCTTGTCCAGTTCATCCGCCAGTCCTGCTTGCCGAACTGATCGGTTCCCCTGATACCTCTTCCAAAGAGCACCCGCAGCAGCTTCGGTTGCACCGCCCGCCTGCCACAATCCTGCAAGCGCTCTAACAAACGCACGCTGGCTTACTCCGATCGTGCCGTGCGCGCTTCGCGCACGCCCGAACCTTGCCCCGGCGCTTCCAACAGCCAGAACCGCCACCAGTCCAAGGTATAGAAGCGCCTTGCCGACAGGCGTTCTGGCAGCATCCACAAATGATCTCGTCTGCACAAAACCAAGGTGGTACTCATCGAATAGGATTCTGCTGCTCTCCCCTCCCCTGGACTCAGCAATCATGCTGACGGCGACCGGAGCATTATCGGCTTCCTGGATCAACATGTTACTGAACAACATGGGGTCCGCAACAAACCACACCTGGCCTTTGCCGTAAGGCTCCCTGGCTAAAATAATCCCGTGCGCATCGCTTATAACGATTTCCGGTCCTCGACTGATCTCCTCCGGTTGTACGAACCGAGCAACGTAAGAATCACCAAAAGAGCCGCGCGCATATGTGGAGACGGGACCCATCTCGCCAAGAGCCATCAGGATGGATCTGTGGGTCAGATTGCGATTTGAGTGGGCGGTGGCTCGCCCGGAAAGGTCCACAACCCTTCGGAGAGACGCGGCAAGGCCCGTAAGATCAAGCCATGTTGAGATGAGAGCATCTTCAACGGCAAATCTCGCCTCGTAACCGGCGGCAACCTCATCCTGAGGATCGTCGATGAGAACCAGAGTTCCACCGGCATTGACCCAGCGCTCTATCCAATCCACCTCGTCAGACCCGACATGGTTCACGCTCCTGAAATGCCAGATGACGTCAACTCGATCGGCGTCCACATACGCCTCCAGAAGAGGATGATGGAGCTGGTCAACCTCGAATCCAATTCCCTCGAAAAGGCGAAACGTCAACTCTGCGCCTTCATGTCCGGATGCGTAAGAGCTTCCCTTGCGATACACTTCGATCCGACTTCCATCCGATGGTTGCCCTACTAACAAATTAATAATCAGAGCCACCACCAGAATCGCGATGAGTCCAAAAGCTAACCTGGATGTTTGTCGTGTTCCTCGCATTATCGAACCGTAATTCTTCAGTTCCAATGAAGATAAGCCGAAAGAATCACATCCGGGGCAACACGCGACAACAGGAGAAATCCCCTGCTCCATCCTGTGTGAGCGCCGACGGCTTGAACTTCTTCTCCTGAAAGGAATTCGTCATATAGTTCCCTACCCGCCAGGTATTCCGGTTTGAGGGCTACAGCGAACGGAGTGCTGACTTCTCTGCCCTCGGGGTCGATGCTTCGAACGCCTATTCCGCTCAGCTTTTCCTGAGGGTCACTTTGGAAGCACACAAGCAGGAGGACGATGTCCAAATTCGGATCGGGGATATGGTAGTGAGCGATCGCAAGCGGGACAAGCTCGCCGTATGCAGGAAGCCTGGGCTCCGGAAGCAAATAAACGCAGGTTGATCTGCCATCATCGTGCAAAATCCCCAAGGTTCTCATCTGCTCCGGGGATTGGACAGCGACCCTGTCTCCCGCGAACTGCTTCGGCCACTGATTCGGAATGTCTATCTCGTTGTCCAGGATTTCCCGACTCAGTTCAGAGGCTTCAGGGTCATCCTCGACAAGTGAGAAATCCATTCTGTTCAGCCTGCGATCCAGGATCTCCTGAAGTTCAACTTCCTCAATCGCTTCGCCGCCGTGCAATTCCCGGTCGCCAATGTCGCACGAGATGCCGAGAGCCATAAGCGCTGCATAGAGAATGAGAACGGCTGATAATTTGCGGCACATGTCGCAATTGTATATGATTCCTGCCTTCCGGTCACGTAGCGGAAGTTGCAGCAGGAAAAAAAGCAGTGCGTCAGAGCTTTATTTCCCTTGTCCTGTCGACTAATATGTTTTCCAGGCGAGCATATTAGTCGGAGATCATCCCGGGGTGGAATCCAATGCATAGACTCATTCTTCTGTTCGTACTCGCAGCCTTGCCGGTTTCCGGCGCCATGGCCATGGTCGCCGGCGAGGACGAGTTGAACGCACTTGACTACATTCCTCCAAGCCGGTTCGTCGGAGCCTGGACAGCTACAGGCAACGAGGTGCTGTTGCGTCCAAGGGAGGCAGGATACCTTCTCGGGGACAATCTTCCCCTTTTGCTGGAATATGAGCCCGTATGGTTCGCGAGCGAGATATATGCGTTGGGCGAAGATGAAATGACAGTGGAGATATTTCAGTTCCCCTCTGCCACGGATGCTTTCGGTTTCTACAGCGTATCTAACGTAGCATTTGCTGATCTTAATCCCGCGCCGAGCGTGGTCCACAAACCCTACGATCCTCCACCGTCCACACAGCTGGAGACAATCCGGTTGATAGGCGATGAATTCATGGAGGGACACCAGGACAGGTTCTATTTTCGAATTCACACCGTGGAGAGTGAGCTGGCCCTCAGCGGGCTGAGGGCTGCGCTTTATCTCGTCAATGCGCTTCCCGGATCGTCCGTTCCTGCCAGGGTGGCCATGCTTCCCGGCGATTCGCTGGTCAGAGGCTCGGAGAGGTACATCAGAGGGCCTGAAGGCCTTGATTTGCTGACTCAGTGGACCGGGGAGGACTTTCTCGGGTTTGATGATTACACCTGGGAAGCCGCAGCGGGGCAAATACGCCTGGGAAGCGGTGAATACTACCTGCTCATCATTGCGGAGTACGAGGATGCCGATATCTGCCGAATTGCCGGAGACCGCTTACAACGATGTTTCGAAGAGGAAAGATGGGAGACTGTTATTGTCTCTCCAATGCGATCCGGCATCCACCCCAGGGCATTCAGCGACGAAACCTATTCTTCCTTCTGGACTGAGGGAAAGCATCTCCACCTGCTCTGGGACCTTTCGAGCCGGTCGAAACTGACCTCTGCGATTTCGCAGTACGATAGCTGATACCCATCCCTTCCTGGATCAAAGGAGCATCAAATGCAAGCGAAAATCCACAGAATGTGCGCATTCATCTCTCTCTTCGTTCTGGGGGCCTTTCTGATGACGGGTTCCGGCGCCGCGTCGGCAAGGGAGGCGAGGAAGGCGGTCGACGATGAGAACATTGTCGAGATAGCCCTCGAATTGATGGAAGTAACCGAAGATCTTCGCGGCCTGGAATTTCTCTACAATTTGCCGGTTGACTTAGTGACACAGGAGGAGATAGGCGAAATCATACAAAGAGAACTCGATAGGCAGATTACCGAGGAAATGGACCGGACATTCTCTTCCATGTACGCCGCTCTTGGTTTACTGCCCCGGGAGGTGAGCCTTCGTTCAGGATATGAGGCCATGGTCGAGGAGCAGGCCGCCGGTCTCTACGATCCTCGGGAGAAACGCCTCTACGTGGTAGATATTGACATCTCCAGTATGCTGAGCCAGTTGTACGGCGGGAGCGACAATCCCCTGGCAAATTTTCTCGGGGGTTTCATGGAGGGTTTCCTCGAAGGCATGGGTCTGGACATTACGAGTGGCTTCATTATTCATGAGCTGACTCATGCGTTGGACGATCAGCATTTCAATATTGAGGGCAACATGGAGAGGCTCATGGAAGCCGACTCGGATGACGCGCAACTGGCTTACCAGAGCCTGCTCGAGGGAAACGCGACCCGCACCATGAACGACTATACCTACGCGGCCATCGGTCTCGATCCTGCCCAGACGCAGGGCATGGCGGAAACGAATCTGGCGGTCGCCGAAGGTCTGATGAATTACGACCCGTTCCTGGAGCGGGTTCTGACCGTACCTTATCTGAAAGGTGAGGAGTTCGTTCGATATCTCTATGACCTGGGAGGGAATGACGAAATCAACGAAGCATTTCTCGACCCCCCTGCAAGCATGGAGCAAATCCTGCACCCGGAGCGATACACGCCGAACCGCGACGATCCCTCGATTGTGGATGATCCCGATTTATCTTCGGCTCTTCCCGCCTGGGAGCATGAAGCATCAGACACGCTGGGTGAGCTGATGATCTCACTGGTGTTTGAACTCCAGACATTCGATCGGGCAAGCAGCGCGGATATTGCCGACGGGTGGGACGGCGACAGGATAACCACATGGGGCGGTCCGACCGGGGAGGTTGCGTTCGCCTGGGTGACGGTATGGGACGATGAGTGGGAGGCTGAGGAGTTTTTCGACGCGTACCGGCATCTGATCGAAATCAAGTACATCCAGGGTTCCGGGGAATGGTCCGGGGATTCAAGCGCAGCTTACTCAAGTTGGGATACGGCAACGGGCGTGGAAATAAGCGGCCGCAGAGTGGTGATCGTTGAGGGAGTATTCCTTGATGATCTCGAGGACTGCCTTGATGCGGCTTGGGAGACCCAGGTCGCGCATCGGTAGCAGGCGCTTCGTTCTTTGCTATAATCGGGCCGCAAAAGAACCGACCAGAGGCACAGGAGGCCGTGAATGCTTGTCAAGGATCTCCTTGAAGCCGACACCGTTACTGTATTGCCTGCAGACACGCTAAGTGACGCGTGGCTCGTAATGAACGAAGCCGGCATTATTGGAGCGTGTGTGGTCACTGAGAATGGCGAGTTAGTGGGGTTTGTCACCGACGGGGACCTGGTCCGCGCCTGCATGCCGTCAGAGGTGGACATCACCATCTACGACGATATCATGGAGAAAATGGACCTCCCTGCAGGATTCCTCAAGAACCTACGCTCGATGCGAACCGAACAGGTAATGCAGGATATCTCGCAGCTCATAGTTATTGACCAGAGCGATCCTGTACTGAAAGCGCTCGCGCTCATGTTTCAGCACCGCCTTCGACGAATTCCGGTTCTGGATGGACACAGACTGGTCGGCACTATCAGCCGCGGGACAATACTCACCGACCTGCTCGTTAAGCGGGTGCTTGACCAGGCCTGAAGCTCTGCAAGATCAATCGGTCGAGTAGTCAACGCAATCCAGCGAGATTACAAGTCTGTAGTGGGGTTCGTAGGCGCTTCGGTATGCATCGGAATGATGCGTTGGAGGCCATCCGGCAGCCTCCAATTCTGCAGATAGCTGCGCGTAATCCTCAAGACCCAATGGAAGTTTGTCCTGGGCTATCGCCTTTCCCACCTGAGTCCATGCATCCTCGAAAACATCGTCTAAATTATCCTCATCGGTTGGATACGATGACGGGAACTCGACACCCGCCCTCAGGAACTCATCCAGGACGGTTTCCAAAGGTATTCCCAGTGCCTTGGCAGGTCCAAGATGCAGCCTGTAGAGGCTTGGGGTAATCCCATCTAGGAAGATAGGTTCCAACAACGGATGTTCTTCGTCCGGAATAATCGGCTCAGTTTGATTCCATTCTTCCCGCAGGAATCGTCGAGTGGAGCCAGTGTCGCCAAGCGCATGCTCAGCGCCGTGGCAGGCCTGGTAAAGGAGCTTGTATATGTCGCGAGCCTCGGAGTCGGGATATCGCCGAAGGAAGTCGGCAGCGAATGCCGTAACCGGATCGACGGAATTTTCGGGTGAGGCTGGTGTCATTGAACTGACAAGAAAAACGCCGCACAAAACGGCGCAAACTGTCAATCTTGATGCGAGAGGCATTACCCGGTATCTTGCTGCTGAGATGGTTTCTTCGGCTCTCGTCTTGCAGCTCTCCCGACATCGTAACCGACGTCCCTGAAGTCGGTCCTTCGGCGCACTTTCTCCTCGGCTTCCCGCTCGCGCCTCCGTTGTTCTTTCGCGGAATCCTCCAGCAGGAATTCAAGGAGATCATCCGGGTCGTTGGCAAGTTCAATACCAATGTTCGAGTCGATCAATCCCTGCCCGATCATCTGGGAGATATTGTGCTCCAACGTTATCATGCCCTGCTTTCGCCCTGATTGAATCACGTGGTCGATCTGGTGCACCTTCGCCTCGCGGATCAGGTTCCTGATCGAGTTGGTCATCAACATGACCTCAAAAATAGCTACTCGACCCTCCCGGTCCGTGCGTCGCACCAGCACCTGTGAGACAACCGCCCTGAGTGACAGAGCAAGCTGGGTGCGAATCTGCGCTTGCTGATTGGCCGGGAAGATGTCGATGATACGGTCGATGGTGTCGGCGGCGCCCGAGGTATGCAGGGTGGCAAAAACCAGGTGGCCTGTCTCGGCGGCCATCAGGGCCATCGCGGTGGTCTCCAGGTCGCGCATCTCGCCGACCAGCACGACGTCCGGGTCCTGCCTGAGTCCTTCACGGATGCCGTCGAGGAACGTCAATACGTCACGACCGACCTCCCGTTGGTTCACAATGCAGTTGACGTTATCGTGCTTGTACTCGACCGGATCCTCCAACGTGAGAATGTGAAGATTCCTGTTGTGGTTGATCCAATCGACCATCGAGGCGAGGGTGGTTGTCTTTCCGGAACCTGTCGGCCCTACTACAAGCACCATGCCGCGAGGGAACTTCGCGATTGTACGGACGATTTCGGGAAGACCCAACTCCTCGAAACTCGGGAGGATCTCGGGGATCAATCGGAAAACCGCGCCCCATTTGTTGCTTTGAGTGAAGAAACTGACACGGAGTCTGCCCACGTTGGGAATGACATGCGCGAAGTCGGCGCACTTTTTCTTCTCGAATAGATTCTCTTCGTATTCCCCGAACAGGTACTCCCGAGCGCCCTCCATGAACTTGTGATCGATAGTCGGCCCCTGCTCATACAGCTTGAGCATCCCATGCACGCGGTAATAGGGCTTGGTGCCCTCCTGGAGATGCAGGTCGCTTGCCCCGCGTTCCACCATTCCCCTAAAAAGCTCAATCAACGATTCCATCGCCAGCTCCGATTCTTAAGCAAGTGCAACAATATTATCTGCGCCACCATAAGTATAGCACAACTACTGCTTATTCCCGGCGCTGGGTGTGCCAGCCACGAGGCTGGATCGTCTTCTCGGGTGGATAGTAAGGCTTGTGATCTTTCATGTGGCTGATCACAGTCTGGAGACGGACTACTACTTCTATCGGCTGGAACGGGTGCCTGATAATATCGTGCGCTCCGTTACGGATCATCCGCTCGGCTTCCAACAGACGTTTGTCCGTCGAGACAATCAGGATCGGAATGCTCGGGAGGTGCTCGTCGGTCTCCATCATCTCAATAAATGAAGTTACCTGGAACAACGGGAGAGATGCGTCAATAAGGACGCAGTCCACCCTTTCCTGAAGCACTACCCGTTGTGCCTTCTTCATGTCCCGAACCGGGGTCATTCTGAACTGCGGGCGCGTGGAATGCTGTTTGAGGGCTTTCCTCAAGTGCCCGGCTATCGGAATATCCTTCTGGCATATTAGAAGGCGGTCCATCAGCTCCGTACGAGCATTTTCCTCGTAGTTTATCAGGTCAAGCTTGGCAATCGCTTCCCGCTGGTTGTAGTAGATGGGGATCTCGGGGGCGATACCACTGAGCTTGAGAGCGCGACGGACCTTTGGGGGCGGGGCGGCGATACCCAGGTTAGCCTCCCGCTTTCTCGCGACTTCAAGGCTTTCTCTAAGTGCCCTTACTCCGTTTGGGCTCAGGAACCTCAAACCTGAAAAGTCAATGATTATCTCATGCGCGCCGTTTTGAAGCGCATCCAGCACTTCAGGCAATGGGCCGGGCATCAAATCCGCGGTGTCGCCCTCGTAAGCTACAATCCAGTAGTGTTCTTTCTTGGTGACCTTCGCCTGCATAGAAATCCTCT
>CBDUXL010000121.1:0-9331 GCA_965371155.1 uncultured bacterium
TGGAACCGATGAACGGGTATATCCTGGGTATCACATGTCTCTCTATCTGGTCAAATATGATTCGAATGGGAATCTGCATTGGGTTCGTTCCTGGGACATCGATCATGGAGCCTGTTTTGCTGTTGACTCCCCCGGCAACTCACATATTGCCGGCATGTTTCGCGAGGTCGCGGATTTCGATCCGGGACCCGGGGTGACTGAGCGCGATGCCGAGAGAGGTGACAGCTACTTGATGCAGATAGACACAGACGGGGAATTCGGATGGGTAAGGACCTGGAATGCCATGGTTCGCGATGTCGTTCTCGACACTAGGGGAGGGATATACGTCGCAGGCTGCTTCTCCGGATCTGGTGTTGATCTCAATCCAGGCCCGCGAATCGAGCTCAGAGATTCCATGGGCGATGCTGATGCTTTCTTGAGCAAGTTTGATTCTGTTGGAGATTTCCAGTGGGTCAGAACATGGGGCGGCAAACAGAGTGATGATTCGTGGACAATCGCTGCTGATAATCGTGGTTACGTTTGTGCCGTGGGCACTTTCAACGGCACTGTCGACTTTGACCCAAGCTCAGAGACTGAACTGCATGCTTCCCCGAATGGCCATGGCGTTTTCGTCTGTGCATTTGATTCGAACGGCGTTTTCAGAGGAGCCAGTGTTTTGACAGGCCAGTCGGATGTTGACAAAGACGAAGTAGACTTGTCATGCAGTAGGGCTGTGTGCGATGGACTTGGAAATGTCTATCTACTGGGCACTTTCCGCGGAACCGTGTCGTTCGGGTCATCGTCAGAACATATCCGAACCTCAAACGGAGACCTTGACGCCTTCCTCTGCAAATTCAATCTTGATTACTTCTGATGATTTATAGAGCCAAAATGATGCTCGTCCTCTGCCTGTTCCTCACGGGATGCGTGGAGTACGGCCAGCAGCCGTTGGAGTGGGTGCAGACCTGGGGCGGCACGGAGAAAGACACCGCCGTGACAGTTGTTGCCGACAGCTTGGGGCATGTCTACGTAATGGGCGAATACGGGGTTGCAGTCGAGTCCGATTCAGAACAGCCTGCCAACGAACACGCATCAGAGGGATATGGCGTTTATCTGGCGAGCTTTGATTCCGCCGGCAGGGTCATTTGGGATTTGATGTGGGCTGGCGAAAATTTGCAGTATCCTGTCCTATGTATAACAACCGACTCGGAGTCAATTGTCATTGCGGGAACCTTCTGGCAGAGTACTGATCTTGATCCGGGACCGGGAATCGAGGAGCGGTCACCCGTTGGAGAAGCCGACGGTTGCTTGGGCAAATTCAACCTGGATGGGGAACTGGAGTGGGTAGGGACAATGAAAGGCGTTGATCAGAGTTCAATAATGGGGATCAATCGAGTGGCAGTTGACGGCCTGGGCAACATTTTCGTATCTGGCTACTTCCACGGGACTGTCAATTTTAGTGCGGATCCTCACACAACTGAACTCATCTCGTCACGGAAAGGCTCAGCCTTCTACCCTGAACGCTGTTTGGCCAAATTCGGTGCTGACGGGAACCTATGCTGGGTGCGCACCTGGGAATCGGGAATGTCATTCAGACTGGCTGCGGACGAAGGCGGCAACATCTATCTTCTTGGCAATCATGATACCCTGTTTGATGCTGATCCTGGGCCTGGCGTTGTCGAGTGTGGACCTGGTGAGCGATCGAGGATGTTCTTGATAAAACTGAACTCTGACGGGGAGTTCCAATGGATTAGAAACTCTGGCATCTTCGGATACGGTCTAGCGCTGGATGGCATAGGAGGTGTCTATGTGTCAGGCTTATTCTTAGGAAGCGGTGTCGATTTTGACCCAGGTCCGAGAATTGAGCTGAGGGATTCAAGTGGCGCCGAAGATGCTTATGTACTTAAGTTGAACACGGACGGTGATTTTGAATGGGCTCACACGTGGGGTGGAACTGGCTATGATGCTTCGGACGCTGTTTCGGCTGATGACCGAGGAAATGTTTGCGTGGCAGGGGCCTTTGAGGATTCAGTCGATTTCAACCCTGGTCCTGGAGAGGAGATATTCGATAGCGGGGACGCCTCAGGAATTTTCTTGAGCGTGTTTAGTCCACATGGCGCGTTCAGGGGCGTTCATGTCTTGACAGGCGTTTCTACTAGAGAACGGTATATAGTAGGGGTCGGGTCTCTAGTTTGCGACGGATACGGTAATGCTTACCTGGCGGGCTCTTTCCGCGAAACCGTGCAGTTCGGGCCATCGTCAGAACATATCTGGAGCTCCAACGGGGCCTATGACGCCTTTCTCTGCAAGTTCAACCTTGATTATTTCTGATGACCCTCGAACCATCCTCCTCCAGTCTGAACCGCCGCGCTTCTCGTTCAATCTGAAGCTTATAGTACCCCGCTCAGGTATAATTCCCTTCCGGAAGGTGGAAATATGCGTACCCTAACAATCCTCGTCCTGATCATTCTCGTTTCATTACTCTTGACTTCCTGCCCCGGTAAGGCCCCTGAGAGTACCGAGCCCGAGGAGCAACCCGTCGAGCCGGTTACCGTGGTCGAGGAGACGCAACCGGTGCTGGTTGTGGGGAGCATCGTCGGCCCCACGCTCATCTACGCCGATTCGCCGGAGTCTTTCGAAATCAGCGCGGGCGGCGACAGCGGCATCAGGCACCAGTGGTCATGCATACCGCCCGATCTGGGGGCTTTCGATAATCCCGCATCGGCTAGTCCTCTATTCAACGCGGCGCGTGTTGTCGAAGAAACAGACATCCAAATCAGTGTGGAGACGAGCTCCGATAATTTCGATGCCGTCGAGAGAAGTATTGATGTGGCAATCCATCCCGCGCTCGACGGTTGGCTGCGCAAGTGGGGAAGACGCAGTGTCGGGGGCATGACTGGAATCGGTGTTGATGGCGCGGGGAATGTTTATGTCGTTGGAGGCTACCATCGCGTGTGCGATTTCGATCCCGGTTTCGACACCGCGGAACGCGAGGCCGTCGGGGGCGCGGACATTTTTCTGTGCAAGTTCGATCCTCTCGGCGAATTCCAGTGGGTTCAGACATGGGGCGGGCGGTCAACTGAGAGCCCACGCGGTCTGGCGGTTGACTCATACGGCAACTCCTATGTGGCCGGCCATTTCCAGCGCACCGTTGATTTCGATCCGGGGGAGGATGTCGTGGAGCGTACATCGACAAGCCTCGCCGACGCGTTTCTGTGCAAATTCAATTCAGGCGGCGAGTTTCAATGGGTTCGCACGTGGGGCGATTCCGGCAGCACTATTGAGGTCGCCTCGATTGCGATAGATCCCTCATCGAACGTGTTTGTGACCGGCGGCTACATGGGGACGATCGATCTTGATCCGGGCGACGGGATTGTGCAGACTGCATCGAAGGGCGGCGCCGACACGTTTCTCAGCAAGTTCACCTCATCGGGACGGCTCGCGTGGGCGCGAGTCTGGGGCGGTGACGTTCCGAACGATCAGTGCACGGGCGGGCCGGTTGCCGTGGACCGATTGGGGCACGCATATGTCGGCGGGATGTTCAGCGGGAAATTCATGTTCTCGGTCGCGGGTGCATCGATCGAGGAGCATTTTGCCGGGTTCAGATCATCAGGCGGCGCGGACGCGTACCTGTGCAAGGTCGATTCAGGCGGCAGGTTTCAATGGTGCCGTGTCTGGGGCGGACCGGGTCTGGACCACAGTTGGGCGGTAAGTGCCAGGGGAGGTTCGGGTGTGTATGTCACCGGCGGATTCGAGCAGACGGCGGATTTCGATCCGGGCACCGGAGTTAACGAGATCGTCGCGCAAAGCGACGGAGACGCTTTCCTGATGAGATTCACAGCCGGGGGAAGTTTGCAGTGGGTCAGGACGTGGATTGACGCCGTGGGGATGGCGCTCACGTCGGATAGCTCAGGGAATGCCCTGGTGGTCGGTTCTGCGGACGGCAGTATCGATTTCGATCCGGGGGAGGGTCGGGAAATGCGCTACGGCTATGTATACCTTGCTCAGTACGATCCCTCCGGCGATTTCGTCTGGGCGAATTCATGGGGAAGCGCCGACGGTGAGATGGGGGTCGGTGTCGTGACGGACGGAAACGGCAACATCCTGACAACAGGCATGTTCAGGGGGACAGTGTGGTGCACTCCGGGGAGTGGTTTCGTATCTCAACCTTCAGCGGGCGACCCGGGTGCGTTTATTATCAAGTTCCTGCCGGACGGCACATGGTAGGGGCAGGGCACCGCCCCTGCCCATCGAGCACCGCCCCTGCCCTGGTCAATCAGCCAACCAATTCAAATGATGTAATCGGGGAACTCATCCGGCTTTCGAGTGCCGTTTCGAACTTCCCGGGTCATCAGCAGTGAAACCATAACCCGGTTGACTTCAAGGTTGACGTCATCGAATTCCCGCCCGATCTCCAATATCTTCCCATTGATGAAGTCAATCTCGGTGGGTCGCTTGTGTTGAAGGTCCACCGACATCGAGGGATGATGGTCGCCGCCCTTGTCGAGATATCCCATGCACTGCTCGTGGATGCCCTCTCCATAAGAGTATCCGAGGTGTGCCGCAACCGAAAGGCCCTCATCGAGAAGGTCTGATGCGAGCTTGCGGGTTGCTTCCCCCTGCATGGCCTCCTTCATGGTCAGGTCCAACACCGCGCAAACCGGCATGAGCGCCGAATTGAGAATGGTCTTCAGGAAGGCTTTCTTCTTGACGGTGACGGAATCGACCAGGTCAGTGGTAAGACCGGCAGAGTTCAGCATCTCCACGAACCGGATCGGCTTGGGCTTTTCATGTTCCACAGCAGGGCCGATGAAATTCGGGGGATTGAACCAGGCCACGTGGGCGATACCTTTTTCGTCGATGCCGCCCGCGTAATTGACCACCATCCGGCAGACGTTTTGAGCGGGAATGTAACGGGCAATCTCGTCTTCGGTGCCGATGCCGTTCTGAACGCTGACAACGAAGCAATCCTCACCGGCGGACTGGACGACCTCAGGCAATATTTTCTCCAGGATACAGGCCTTGGTCGCAATGAAGATACAATCCGGATTGGAGTCGGCTAGCGAACGGATCGAGTCCACGGTTTCGACCTTGTGCTCAAATCGTTTCTCGCCCCACTCTATATGCAAACCGTCCTGCCTGACCTGGTCGAGGCGAGGAGGGATATCCGCCACGATAATTTCAGCGCCTGCTTCGGCGAGGCATGTCGCCAGGATGGTTCCGACCGGTCCTACGCCTATTGCTCCAATGATGAATTTATTTTCGGGCATTTCATCCTCCGTGGTCTCGGCAAAAGTGGGTCGACCTGCATCAGTTCTCGACCTCGGCTTCTTCTTCAACTTCAGCAAATGCTATGGCGTTCGTCGAGCAAGCTGCGACACAAGCGGGCGTGTCTCGTCCTTCGCACTGGTCGCATCGGATAGCTTTACGCGCTTTGTGATCGGGGACAATGGCGTGGTGCGGGCAGACCATCACGCACATCCAGCATCCCACGCAACGGTCTTCATCGAAAAGAATGCGCCCCGTCGCAGGATCCCTCGATAACGCAGCGGCCATGCACGCGGCCACGCACTCAGGTTCTTCGCACAAACGGCAGACGGCCTGGAACTCGAAACCTTCAATGGGATCCCGGAGGATCTGTATAGCCCCGCGCGAGTCATCGGCAATCCCGAAGTGAGCTATCGCGCAGGCCACGCTGCACGCACGGCATCCGGAGCAAAGGTTGTGATTGGTGTAAATCCGCCTCATTGCCCGTCACTCCCATCACTCCACGGAGCGACAAGCTCTGCAATTCGTCCTTCCGGAACCACGCCTTCCTCGTCCCAACTCCTGAGATGATAATACCGGTCGAGCATCTCGACGAATTTCTCGCGGTCGATTCGGTGCCCTTTGGCTTTCCCGTGCGGCAATGGCTCGTCGAAATAACGACGCGGGAGAGTATCGTCGGGACGGCGAATCCCTTCCCTGTTAATGAAGGCCCTTTCCAGATCGACAACCCTGCGACCGAGGTTTCTAAGCTCATCCACAGAGAACCTGGCGTCGAACGCTCTCTCCAGAAGCTGCGAGAAATGTTCGTACTTCAGGAGCTTCGGGCTGTTGAATCCGTGGCAGACGAACTTGCAGATGCCGATGCAGTCAACAACCGCGTAGATGTCTTCATGGGTCGCGACAACGATCTCCTTGGTGAGGTAAGAGGTGGGATCGCGATTGACATCCGCTCCATAGATTTCGCGAAGGAGTTCGGGGGGCAGGTCGAAAACCTCGAGAGTGGGGCGGCTGCGAAGATGGTCCGCGCCGCGGGAGGCGGTCGCGATTCCCAGCGCGAAAGCCTTTATGTAGCGGCAGTCGTGCGGATCAGACTGCGGCAGACCTTTTATCGCAGTGAGATACTTCCGCTCGGGATCGTTAAGCTTCTCGGCGGCCCTTGAGCTGTCCGCCAGGATTTCGCCGAAACCCTCGCGTCGGGCGATCGAGTTTATCAAGCGAACAGCGAGATCATAATCGCCCCATTGAAGCGGCTCACCGGTTATCGAGTCGTCGATAATGCCGCGCTCGTACAGCTCAATCGCCCAGGAAATGATACCGCCGGTGGAGGAGACATCGAGCCCGAGTCGATTGACCAGATTGTTGAGCCTGATGACATTCGCGGTGTCGGCGATTCCCAGGTTGGCCCCCAAGAGGCCGATGGTGGTGTACTCCGGTCCCTCGCCATCGTGGATGTTCCGATGCCGGCAGTGAACAACACACGAGTGGCAGGAGATCATCTTGGAGACGTGCTCGTGGATGACCTCGGCGTCGAGTGTGTCTTCGAAAGAGCTGTCCTGGCTGTTACGGGTGCGGATAGCTCCCAGGTAGTTGCTGACTTCGTATAAAAGAGGAGTGCCGACTCGTCCGAGAACCTTGACGATCGTTGAGTCAGTCAGGTAGTTCTTAAGTTGCTCGTTGAGTTCGAGAAGGCCGTCCGGGTCGGCAATATTCAGCCCGTCGCCGCCTGCGGCCACGATGGCCTTGAGGTTCTTGCTCCCCATTACAGCGCCCGTACCCCCGCGACCGGCTGCGTTCTTGACTCCGGTCATGAGGGCGGCGAACCGGACGAGGTTTTCACCAGCGGGTCCGATGCAGACGGCCTCGGAGGATGGACCGACATCCGTGTGCAGGGCTGCCTGGACTTCGTTGACGTCCATGCCCCAGTATTGATTCGCATCTTCTATGCTGATTTCCCCATCAACGACCCTGAGAAAAACAGGGCTTGGGGCTTTGCCTGTGATAATGATGCGGTCGATACCGGACCATCGGAGCTTCGGCGCGAAAAATCCGCCGCAATTGGAGTCACCGAGTATGTAGGATTCCGGGGACTTTGTTGTGACGTTGAAGCGGCTTGAGTTGGGGCATCCGGTGCCGGTGAGCGCGCCGGTTCCGATGATCAGGATGTTGTCCGGCGAAAGGGGATCGATTCCGGTCGGGAGCATTCTGTGAAGGTAGGCTACATTAAGGCCGCGCCCGCCGAGGTAATTGCGAACGACCTCGGGTGGAGTGTCTTCATATCGTACCGAGCCGTCGGCGAGGTCAACGATCGCTGCCCGGGATCTCATTATTCCAATCGAACCATTCATGGTTCTCGCTTCTCAGAGCTTTCCTTCTTCCCCCATCGAGTGTGCTTGTGGTCCTTTCTAAATCTGTCAATCAGGTCCATCGACTTGGGCCATTCCATATCCCCTTTGACCACCTCATCATGAAGCTTATAAAGAAACTCCATGCCCTGGAGACCTTCTTCGAAAAGGGACTGAGCGACATCCCCGATATCTATTTTCTCGCGCACCAGATACTGAAAAACGCCCGAGCGGTCCACGTCGTTGATGAAGGTCGCGGCGATCAAACGGCCGTTCTTCACGACGAATCTTGTGTAGGCGGGACGGGCGGGTGATTCTGAGATGTAAACATCCGCGCCCTCAGGTTCGTCGATTCGGCTTGCTCCAATAGTGATAACAGGCAGACCGAACACACTCAGCGAGTTGAGGTAGACCGGTTCATATGGCTCCGCATCCCCGCCGGCCATACGCAATCCCGCGATGCGGCCCTGTCGATAGGCATTGACCCAGTGGGCGTGAATCTCAGGGCGACCCTCGATCCAGTTGCTGTACTGGGTAATGTCCCCCGCCGCATAAATGCCGGGAACGCTGGTCTGCATTTCAGGCGAAACCTTGATTCCGCGGTCGGTCTCGATTCCGGAGCCGTTGAGGAGAGAGAAATCGGGCTTCATTCCGGTTGCCAAAACCAGGAAATCGAAACCTATCTCCTTCCCGCAGTCGATCAACGCGACATATGGGTGGTCCGTGTCGCCGGTCATGAGCTGCTTCACGGAAGTCCCGACGTGAACCTTGATTCCATTCTCTTCAAGCCTCTTCTGCGCGTACTCTGCGGCCCTGGCCTCAAGAATGACAGGCAACACCTTGGGCATCAGCTCGACCGCGATCACCTCGACGCCCAGCTCCTTCATGGCGATTATGGCCTGGAGGCCGATCAGACCGATACCGATCAAAAGGACTTTCGCGCCCGGTTTGCAGAGCGGTTTCAAGCGCTCGACATCTTCCAGGCGATATAGCGTGAATGCCGGTATGTCTTCGAGACCTTTGATCGGGGGGGTGGAGGGTATTGAGCCTGTTGCGATCAGCAGTTTTTTCCACTCGATTATGCGCCCGGACTCAAGTTCGAGCCGGTTCTCCGTGGCGCGAAGCGCCACGGCGGGATCGCCGGTTATGAGCGAGATGTTCTTCTGCTTGAACCATTGCGGGTCGCGGAGTTGGATTTCATCGAATTCCCTCTCGCCTTTCAAAACCTCGACAATTAGCGGACGGCAGTAGGGCTGGACCTGCTCGCCGTTTACGAGCAGGAGGTCCCGCTCGGGATCGATCTCCCGAATGGCTTCCGCCGCTGCAATGCCGGCAATGCCGGCCCCGACGATGCCGTAATGCGTTTTCGATGGCTCAGGCACTTATCGAATTAATGGCGGGCTGAGAGCCCGGGCTCCTTTCTTTCAGGGTCAGGAAATCAACCTGCTCGCCAAGGCAGATTTTGTCCCACTTGGAGCGCATTCAGGCCGATTAAGACCCGAGGGGACGCCAATTCTATGGATTGCATGGGGAAAAGTCAAACAAGGCGGTGAACGCCCTGCTTGTAATCCGGGAATGCACTTCCCGGGATTCTCGGCGGGGACACCTGCTTTTCGAGGACGAAAAGAGGTGTCCCCTGGTTTTGCTGGTTATGTCTTGTTCTGTGACCCGGGAGTGCATTCCCCAGGATTCCGAACCGCGCGCGTCAGCAAGCGGACCTGTAGATTCCGAACCGCGCGCGT
>CBDUXL010000122.1:0-9330 GCA_965371155.1 uncultured bacterium
AGCTGATCGAACCGGGTTTTGTTAGCCTCGGGAAGTACGGCCTTCAACAGGATCGGGTCTCGACGAGCATCGAGGACCGATTCAGGCTGATGCGCGGCGCATTGACCGGACGTTTCTATTTCGAGCGCTACCGCAACAATCTCGGCAACGATTTTGATTTCACTACTGCAACTGAGAGATACGGTGGACAGATTCGTTACCGATTCTCCATGAGAGGTCCCACGCTGATGCTCGCGTGGCAAATGCAGGCCCGTGAGAACGACGCGGAGATTGGTGAAACCGGCAGAATTGACGATATTGTGGAGACTTTCAGTATCGGCGCGGTGCAGACGTTCAACGCATGGGGTGCACGTCATAACCTGAGGGCGGACTTCCGCACCAATGAAAGATCCAGTGCCGTTTCGCCCCTTAACGACAGCAGCAACGACACGATCACAATTCGTCTGACCTCGCGATGGACAGCCGGGTTCCAGTTGGATCTTCTCTACGGCAAAACCGAATCAGCGTATCCCGGCAGAGATCGTTTCACCGACGTTGATCGGTACTCTATCAGAACGACCTATACGTCGCCCAGTCGAGATTACACGCTTTGGGGTAAGTGGGAGTACGTTGATTCTGCGGGGAACCAGGCGCGTTACGATTCCGAACGCGACACGGTGGAACTCGGCATGCGATGGGACCTCGGGTCGGATCTGGTGCTGGAGGCGTCGATGAAAATCGTGGATTTCGACGATCGATTGGACGACGCGAATGATTTCAGGGAGCACACGTACCGGATTATTCTTACGCAGTTGCTGAGCTGAGGGTCCAGGATCGAATTGAACCTACGCAGTAGGGGCGCACGGCGTGCGCCCACGTTGCTTGAGAAGGCAGTATTCATGCGGCTTTGTGTGGGTGTTACCCGTAGGGGCGCACGGCGTGCGCCCGTTCTGCACGAAGTCAGCAGCGACACATGGGCGCGGACCCCGCGTCCCAACATCTGTGCATGTCGTAAAGAATCTGGTTTGGGTTGATTGCGTGGGTGTGGTTTAATTGATAATACAAGAATTCATGGGAGCGGCGTTTTGAGATTCAGAAACGCGCGAGTGCGTCGGATGTTCAAAGCGGGGCCATTTGTGGCTGCGTTTGTGATCGTTGCGTTTGCCATGGCTGGTGGCTTTGATGGCCAGGGCTGCAGAGGCTGGGATTCACGTATCCAGATCCGGAAAGAGGGATCTCACGAATTAGCAAATGGCTCAGTCCATCGTGATGCAATCCTGGAGATTACTGACGGGTTGCCGGTTGCCGAGTGCTCAGGTGGTATCACGGCGGGCGACGAAGGGAGCATACTCATCACTGGAGGTATTATGGGCGATCCGAGCGCGGCCACCAGGGAGTTCACGCGTGACGAAATGGGGATATTCGGACACGCGTTTCTTGGTGAGATCGATTGTACCGGCTCCGTTACCTGGGTGAGATACTGGGGAGGTCAGAATCTTATCGGAGGTAAATTCATTGACTTGGACGATCTTGGCAACATCTACGTGGCTGGAACCTTCAAGGGAACCGGAGATTTCGATCCCGGCCCCTCAACTGTGGCATGCAGTTCGATCGGTGACCTCGATGTTTTCTTATGCAAGTTCGATTCGTCGGGCCGGTTCCAATGGGTGCGTACCTGGGGCAATCAAAACCTCGATGACCCTTTGGCGTTAGCAGTGAGCCAGGATGGCCACGTGTATGTGGTCGGTGCGCTCTTGGACCCCGTTGACTTCGATCCAGGTCCAGGTAGTAGCGTTCGTGAGGGGCTTGGAAGCTACCTTACGTGCTTCGATTCCGAAGGCGTGCACCAATGGGTGTGCACGTGGGGCGGATTAGTGTGGGATTTTGCTCTCGACCAAAGCGGCAACTTTTACCTGACTGGGCAATTCAATGGTACAACCGATCTTGACCCAGGTTCTGGAATTGCGGAGTTTACGGCAGAGAGGTCATCTACGAATGGATACCTGCTGAAGCTTGACTCGGGCTGCGGAATGCAGTGGGTCAGGACATGGGGAGGCGAAGGGAGTAATCACGGTACGGGAGTCGCAGTGGGCAGTTCCGGAACCGTCTTTGTAACGGGCTTCTTATCGGGCGAAGTGGACTTCGACTCAGGCCCGGGCATCGAGGAACGTGCATCGTCGGGTTCCTGGGATGCGTTTGCTTCATCGTATGACCGTGATGGCAATCTTCTATGGGTGAGATCGTGGGGAGGGGGAGATGATATCTCGGCTCATGGTTTGACGTTGGATCAATCGGGCGGCATTTATATTACTGGGAGCTTCACGGGGACCGTGGACTTCGACCCTGGGCCGGACTTGAGGATCGAAACCTGCTCGGTAGAGTTGGAGATCCTGGGCGGTAGCTTCAGCCTCCGAGATTATGATGCTTTTCTGAGCAAGTTCGACGGTAGCGGAGAATTCCAATGGGTTGCGACGACAGGCGGGGATGTGACTCAAGCGGATGATGCGCTTGCCCTATTGGACTCAGGTATTGGGATAGCGGTGGACACCTACGGCATTGTGCACTGGCTTGGGAGATACGGAGTGGAGCAGATCTTTCTCAAGACTTTTTTGCCCGACGGCACATTACATGTTCAGAACAGCCAGACCTTTGGAGGCGGGCAGTCCTCCACAATCCCCGAGTCATCTCAATGATATCCAACGATAGTCTCTGATTCGCAATAGGAAGAAGGGCGCGTGCCCCGCGCCCCTACGGGAAATCACGCAAGCTCGATGGCTATTCTTGGCTCCAGAGACCGATGGGGTTGAGGTCCGGATCGCAGAACATGGCATAGTAACCTTTGTCGCCCTCGATCTCCGTCCTGCCGACGATCGTCACCGCGCCCTTCTTGATCGCCTTCCCGAGAATTTCGTCAATGTTCTCGACATTCGCGTAAACACTCACGTAAGGCGGCATGTCGCCACTGATCAGGTTCAACCCGCCGATGATTCCCTCTCCGGGAAAGACCAAGGCATACGTACCATCTTCATATGGCTTGATTTCCCATCCGAAGAGCTTCGAGTAGAACTCACAGGCGGCGTTGATGTCCACGACTCCGATTTCGAAGTGTCCGATTGGATTAGGCATGAGTTTCTCCCGGGATTTGGGCTAGGTCTTGCACCATAGGCCGATGACATTTCCATCCGGATCGGTGAACAGCCCGAAGAAGCCGTGTTCGGGACTGATTGCTTTTTTGGGTTGGATGATCTTCCCGCCCAATCCCTCGGCTTCCTTGAGTTTGGCCTCGATGTCATCGACAGCCACATACACAATCACGCGGGGCTTCTCGTCAGCACTCAACTTCTCGATGCCCCCACCGGGTTCTTCACCGGTGCCGATCAGACCGTAGTTCATGCTCTCCTCGAGCCTGACGTTCCAATCGAAGAGATCCTTGTAGAATTTGATGGAGTTCTGGAGGTCTTTAGCACCAATCTCGAAGTGGCAGATAGGGTTTGGCATGGTGGTCTCCTTGTAGTTCAGTGAAGTTGTTCGAAATTTCTTGCCTGCATAATCCCTCAAAGCGGCTCGTCCGATGGAGCCCCAGGGCTTTCGGGTTCTGATGCTTCCACCTGAGGAAGGCGCTCAGGATCGATTTCGTCCACCAGACCCGGTTCGAGTTCTATTGCCTGACCGTACATTTCACGGGCTTCGTCCGGACGTTCGGCATCCCACAGGATATCCGCGAGATACACCATGTATGACACGTTGGACGGGGCGAGTTCCAGGGCTTGTTGCATGGATTCAATCGCCTGATCGAATGCGCCGTTCTTCTGGTGGACTCTGGCGAGCGTGTAAAGATGCGAGGGTTGATCGGGCTCGAGATTCATCGCTCGAATAGCTGCGTCGAATGCTTCCTGGTGAAGATCGCGACTGATGTAAATTTCCGCGAGCTTGGCGGAAAGCCCGGCCAGGCGCGTTTCATCGGGGTGGGTAAGGATCTCCCGCTCGTATTCCCCAATCGCGCTGTCGATGTCGCCCTGGCCCTCATAGGCGTAGCCAAGGTTCTGGTGGACGAAAAGCAAGTCCGGATCGGCCTCTACCGCTCGACTTGCATACTCTATAGCTCGATCCCAGTTGCCGATTCTCCGGTAGGCAAGAGCGAGGTTGTAGAGCGCGCGAGGGTTGTCCGGGGAATTCTCGAGCACACGAGTGAATTTCTCTACTGCCATCTCGTACTCACCGGTGGCGAGGGCTTCTCTTCCCTCATCCATAAGTGCTGCAACCTGAGGGTCGAGCTCGGTTTCCTCCGGGACAACCATTTCTTCAGGATCGCCGGACTCCACCGGTTCTGTCTCAGCCACCGATCCCTGCACTTCAGGAGGAGCATCCTGGGGTGGCTCGTCCAGCACCGGGATTTTATCGAAACTAAACGGACGCCAGGGTTCCTCGTTCTCGCCTCTCAGCTCGCGGCTGCAACCGAGTGCGAGCATCGAAGTGAAGATTGCCAGGATCGTGATTATGTATACGGTGCGCGTGCGCATTTCGGACCTCGTTCTTCGCTGTGCATTGATGCTAGCACAGCCGGACAGAAGGGTAAAGGAAGCATAATTGAATCCACATTATCCAAAGTCACGTATTGCCGAAGAGTTCTTTAAGGGCTTCCAAGTGAACTATACTTAGTGACACATCAGCATCCATCATTGAGCGGTCCAATTTCCAGCCGTTCTTGAATGGTAGATTCGTATATAGCGCTCTGTAAGTATCCGAAAGAGTCATTGATCGAAATGTTACAAGATTGTTTCTTGCGCTGAATATGGCAATTTTCCGCCAAATCCAATCAACTGGCTCACAGCAAGCTACAATGCGCAAGTCGTCACAGTTTCGCCACATTTGATCCAATGCGTCTGTCGTCAAAGTCTCATCGATCAGTATTTCTCCTTCGTCTCTACTGAGTTTGGCAGTATCCAGAACTTTGGGCTCGATGCCGGGCCATCGGAAATACTGAGATAAGAACAGCCCGCGAGCGTGAGCTTCATCCAGCATTTCGTGGGCTATGTCAGCAGGCATAGACCAAAAGGAATCCACTCCCTTTTCTTTCTCTTTGTAGCGTTGGCGATTTATCCCAGACTCCGGACGCTTCTGCCTCCAAGTTGAGGTATAGTAATTCAGATCCTCGCGGAACTTCAATGAAAGACTTACAAGGCCACGCGAGACAGTATTCACTTCTTTGTATATAGCAGCAGAAGGTTTTCGTCGCTTGCGTTGAGGAAGAGCCCCTTCCCCTTGCGGAATTTTGTCTTTTAGCTTCAAAACAAGATGTTCAGGGATTTCCCTGAACTGAATATCGAAGTTCTCCAAGTATGCCCTTTTCTCATAAGGAATTTCTGAGGCTATCACCATAAGTTGTATGTTGGAGCCTGGATAACGAGCTTTGACTCTCGGCCAGTATTCCACAATTTGCCCAATATCACTCCGTGTCAGTGTCCCGGCCTTGATTTCAATCACTAACAGATTTTCTTCCGCATCGCGGAATATTAGATCCGTTCGCCCACCTTGAAACACCTCCTGTTGGCTAAATAGGTGAAAGCCAGGGCCAATCAGTTCATCAGGGAAAAAGGTGATTATCCTTTCGAGTTCGGCTTCAAGCATCTGCATACTCCTCTCATGCTCTTGTTGCTATCGTATTAATCCCCCTTAAACCCGGAATATTATCCGGCGATTCACGCGGTCTGTGGACGAGACGCTGAGTATGGCGCTCCCTGATTATCCGGCCTCGATGGTCAGATCCTCGATCGATGTCCAGAAAGCATCCATCCAATCACGAGGACCTCCTGTATCCGGTATTGACATGACGAACTCGTACGTGCCGGACTCAATGCTGAATGTCACGGTGTAGGTATGCCAGAGTGTGGCGGTCGGACCTTCGCCATGAGTGTTTTCGTAGAGGCGGCATAGTGCTTCCACCCCGCCACCCTCGCCACCCCCGCCAACCCCCGACCCGGGACGCTCGCGGATATGCGTTTCCAGACGATCGAGCATCTGGGGATTAAGCGACCAAAGTCCCGGCGGAACGGGATACTGCGAAGTAAGCGGGGATACTGTCTGATCGAAAACTCCCTCCACGCCCTTGAAGCGCCATTTCATGACTCGCTCATCGGCCTGGCGGGGTCCGGCTCCAACATTGGTTACCGTGATTGGTGGGATAATCCAGGGCTCACCGCCCCTGCCGCGCTGGACACGTCGCCACATGGTCCAATCGGTGCCGATGACCTCGCCCTCCCAGCCTTCGGCAAGTCTGAGAGTTACACCATGTTCGTCCAGGCTGATCTCGCGACCCGGTTTGGGTGGACCTCCGCCACATGAGCCGACGAGAATTGCGAAACTGATAATCGCGATTATGGCCAGGGTCATTCTGATGTGAATCATGGTCGGTTCCCATTCCGATAGTTGGAGGTGAAGGGCGGGCTGGCGGAGGTGGAGGGATTCGAACCCACGGTACCTTGCGGTACAACGGTTTTCAAGACCGTCGCCTTCAACCACTCGGCCACACCTCCGCGACGGTTTCACAAAGAGTATACCAGATAGTTTGGGCTGAAAGAAAAGCCGCTTGACGCGACTACAGCCCTTTCCCGACCGACTCCTTTGATGGGGGTTCTCTATTGAGGTTGGAGGGTGGAGTGGTTCTACTTCACCGGATCTGTGGGTCTTACCGGCATCTCCCCCCGCAGCTCGGCACTTTTCCTGTTTACATAGAGAATCGAGGGTCCCAGTCCGAGGAAGAAAATCGCCATACCGACCATCCGCCACATGGAGGGTAATACTCCACGCATCTCAAGAATAAGTGGAAGCAGGAGAAGCGCAACTATCGCCAGCCACATCGCCAATGCAGCATGCACCATGAAAGCCCGTTCCTCGGATGTCTTTGTGTTCTTGATCGAAAGCCAGGTGCCGAATACTCCTCCCGCGATTCCGATAAGACTCCCGACTACCCCGCCAATTAGCCCGATCTGAGCGCCAGTCATATTCGATCTCCTCTTACTTATAGAATAACATCGTTGCCGTTCGCGCCTTCGTGGTTAATCGAGATTAAGATATTAAATGGGGGGGACACCTGCATTTCGGGGACGAAATGAGGTGTCCCCGAGAGGAGCCGGTGTCCCCGAGAGAGAAAACGTTTGTTACTTTCTAAAATTGGTATAAGTATTCAAAGGTGGATTCTGAAGAAGCCGATCAGGCGATTGCTGAACGCATCCGTGTCGAAGTAACTGCAATGCCCCTCGTCCTGCACCTGCCATATGGTCACATCAACGCCCGCTTCGCGAGCCGCTCTGGAAAGCTCGAAGACATTGTCAGCCTGGATTCTTATATCATTTTCCCCCTGTATAAGAAAAAGCGGGCACTGGATATCGCGCACGGCATCGACAGGATCCTGCATGTTGGCCCATTCGCCGATGAGGATCGGCTCGTAACGCTTGAATGTCCTTATGAAAAACGGTCTCCATCCTTCGGGGACACTGACCTTCGGACCCTCCCGCTCAAGTTCCCAGACGATCTGGTCCTGGAAAACGGCGTAGGAAGAATCTGCGACAGCGCATGCGAGGTCAGGATCCATCGATGCGGCGTGAATGCAGGTGGTTGCGCCCAAGGATGCGCCGTAGATGCCGATTCTGTCGGGATCGATATCGTCCCGTTGCCTCAGCCAGTCGATCGCCCCAAGCGCGTCCTCGGATTCCGCGCGTCCGAAAGTGGTCAGGTTCAGCGGATGCTCCCCGTGGCCGCGCTGGTCGATCACCAGGATTCCCCAGCCCTCATCGTTGAGGAATCTTCCGATTCGGGCGAGTTGCTCTCGCGTTCCGCCCAGGCCGTGAAGGATGAGAATCGCGGCTCGTTCAGACCCGGGACGATACCATCCCGGCACAATGGCGCCGCTGCGTGAGGGGAAGCTCACCACGAATGTGCCGGGACCCAGAGCCTCGTACGGCGTATGCTTGATTTGACGCGCGCGCATCGGAATGGAGTAGTTATCTATGGAAAACTGATAGCCGACGTACATGAGCACGATGACGAACATCAAAAAAATCGATCCGCATCCGACACAACCGAATATCCACGCTTTTTTCGCCCGGTTACTCATGTTTCTCTTTCGATTTCTTTCGGGGACAATTTCTTTCGAGGACACCTCACGTTTCGGGGACATGATTCTTTCGGGGACATCTCATTTCGTCCCCGAAATGCAGGTGTCCCCGTTTTACAATCAAGCCATGTCGAAATGCTGCTTCAGCCGGTTAAGGATTCGTTGGGGCATCTGGCGAAGATTAACACTTGCAGCAAGTCCGCCGCCCTGGCCTTCTATATTGAGTTCGATCTTCGTCCGGTCGCCGGATTCCATAATGCGCCACTCGGCGGCAAGCTCGCCTGAGTCCCATCGCACGTGCGTGACCGCCCCCGAGCCCGGTCGGGTGTGATACAGCTCGACTTCGCACCTGTGGTTTTTCCGGCCGAGCTGATACGAGCCCTCCACCTGGGTGATGCCGTCCAGGAGCTCGTTCAGCGACGGTATGTACAGCATCTCCCAGCAGCTTAGCTGGCTTTTGAGGTCCGAGATGAACTCATAGACCTCTTCGACGGTACGGTCGATGGTCGCTGTGCCCTGTGAAAACACGGGGGGTAGTATATACCAAAATACGGCGGCGGTGGGGCGGGGGATTTTCGTGCGGAGGGGGATGTTCTGTTTGGATGAGGGTGACGGCAGAGAAAACCCCCGGCGGTGTCCGGGGGGAGGGATTCTTCCTTTAAGGTTTTTGGGCTAATATACCCAGCAACCGTTCGGGCGGTAACTGACGAGGAATGCGTCGTAGTTGCCCCCAGAGGCGTGCCCGTCTGGGTTGTTCCAACATGGAAGTCCGGTTGGTGCGAATTCGACAGTCTCGTCAGGATGGGCGGAGAACTTACCAACCGCATACAACATATCGCAGGAACCGACCGCGATACCGAAACCGTAATCGATGTGGTATTCTGGCCAATCATAATCGTCACAGCAGAAATCATCTCCGCCCCAAGTCCTGGCCCACTGGAAATCGCCATTGTCGTTGAACTTGCTGATGAAAGAATCAGTAAAACCGTTCGGGGTGTGCCAGTCATCCTGCTCCTCAGAGGGATCGAAGTCTGTTACATTGCAGAATTCACCGGTAACATAAATACTATCGTCAGATCCCACCGCGACATCATGTGCGATGTCACCGTATTGTGATAGTCCAATATCTGTGTTCTCTGCACCCCAAGTCCTAGCCCATTTGAAATTACCGCTTGAATCAAATTTGCTCAGGAATGCATCCCATTCAAACGTTCCGTTCCCGTGTGGCGTATGCCAGT
>CBDUXL010000123.1:0-9213 GCA_965371155.1 uncultured bacterium
GTCCACAAGGATCTGAAGCCGCTTCCGAGCTTACGTTGTCATCCCGGTCAGCTCAATCAGGTGTTCATGAATCTCTTTGTAAACGCCGCACAGTCGATACCGGGAAAGGGCGACATCACGATCAGCACCAAGGCAACGAGACAGCACATTGTGATTGAAGTCGCTGATACCGGAGTGGGAATCCCGGCTGAAAATCTGCCCAGGCTCTTCGATCCATTCTTCACGACCAAGCAGGTCGGGAAGGGAACGGGCCTGGGGCTTTCAATCTCACACGGAATCATACATAAGCACAACGGGACCATCGAAGTCGAGAGTGAAGTCGGCAAGGGAACGACCTTTACGGTCCGTTTGCCTGTGGAAGGAGTAAGCGATGAGTAGCAATGCGGTTCTTTTGGTCGACGACGAGAAACACGTTCTGCGCTCCCTCGAACGTCTCTTGAGGAAAGAGGGATACGACATCCTTACGGCTGAGAGCGGATTGGAGGGCCTTGCCATACTCGAGGAACGTGCCGCGCAAGTGGTGGTGACCGACCAGCGAATGCCGGGAATGACCGGCGTCGAGTTCCTGGAAAAAGTCAAGGAACTGTATCCTGCCACTGTACGAGTGGTCCTCTCGGGCTATGCCGACGTGGGCGTGATCGTGGAGTCAATCAACAAGGGTCAGATATTCAGGTTCCTGGCCAAACCGTGGAACGATGATGAGCTCAAGGCCACGATCCGTCAGTGTCTCGAGCAACACAGCATCCTGACAATAAACCGTGAGCTGATGGAACGCACCCGGAAACAGAATCTGGAATTAAGGCAGCTTAACGAGAATCTTGAGGAAATGGTCGAGGAAAGGACCCAGTCGCTGCAGTTGTCGCAGGAGATTCTGGAGAAGTTGCCTATTCCGGTTATTGGCATAAGTCGGGAACGAGAGATTGTCCTGACCAACCTGGCGGCGAAGAATCTGATACCAGTTTTATACCAGATGCTTCCCGGCTCGGAGATCGACCGGATTCTGCCTGAAGAAGCGATAGAACATGTCCTGGAAGCTCTCAATGGGTCCTGCCCGGACGAGCCTGTTCCCTTTCAATGGGACAACAAGGGACTTGTGTTGCGACTTCAGCCTCTGGGTGGAGACGGGGCGTCCCGGGGCTGCATCCTGATTGTGGAGGGAGAATGAGATGGGAACGCAGAAGAACAAGGCATACCTGATAGCAAAGAGAATCAAGGAACTCCCACCGTTGCCTCTGACAGTCCAGAAGCTGTTGCAGGTCGTGAGAGATGAGAAAACGTCGGCGAAGGACGTAGGCAAGGTGCTTTCAGCAGACCAGGTTCTTACCGGCAAGGTCTTGAAACTGGTGAATTCCTCCTTTTACGGATTTCCAGGAAAGATATCCACGGTCACGAGAGCTGTGGTTATTCTGGGCTTCGCGGAAGTGAAGAACCTGGCAATGGGATTGTCTGCATACGGCGCGTTGGAGAAATACCGTGATTCAGTTGATTGGCAGGATTTCTGGAGCCATTCGATAACCTGCGCGGCGGGGGCGCAGGCTTTGGCATCGCGCAGCAATTACCCCATTCCCGAAGAAGCGTTTGTTGCAGGTCTGCTTCATGACATCGGGCAATTCGTTATTTCCTTAACCTTTCCTGATGAATACCCGAAAGTGCTGGAGTCCCGGGAAGGCACCCTCATTGAGAGAGAAAAGGAAACTCTGGGAATGAGCCATACCGAAGTGGGTATGGAGCTGTTCGAGCATTGGAAACTACCTGAGAAGCTGAGCCGGGTCGCTCGACTTCACCACAGTGCTGAACTCGCAGCAACGGGGAAGGAACCGCTAGTCACGTTAGTGATGATTGCTGATGCCCTTGCCTGTGCGAAGGGTTACGCATTCACTGAGAGTATCAGTATTGATGTGTTGGGGCAGCTTACGAAGGTGATGGGAATCCCCGTGCGGGAATACAAGAGTATCCTTACGGATATGGATAAGCGGATTGAAGAAGCGAAGGTGTTCCTGCGCATTTCCGACGGTCAGACACAGAGCGGGCAGATTCCCCCCGCCGAAACTGAGCTGGGCATGATTGCCGTTGTCGGAAGTGAAGAAGATAGAATAGTCTGGGTGAAGACGCTTCTGGAGCATTTCGGATACCCGGTCCTTTTTGCGGATTCGTTGTCCGAACTAACCATTGACAGTGAGAGTCTCCAGCTTGTGCTTGTTGACTCGAAAAGCGCACCGGAGAATAACCTGAAGAATCTCCGCTCCCTGTCAAAGGAGAACGGTGTGCCGATGGCGTTGCTGAAGGATGCGGAGGAAGAGCCCAAGGACAAGCGGTTCGCAAGGACGAGAGCGCCGACCATCCCCACTGTCTTTTCTCAGAAGGACATAGTCGGTTTGCTGAAGGAGCACGGGTGAATGGCTGGAAAGGTCTTGCTGGTCGACGACGAACCCAATGTGCTGACATCGCTCGAGCGACTGCTGCGTCATGACGGTTATGAGATCATCAAGGCTGAGGGCGGAAAGGCGGCCATTGAGGCACTCGGCAATTCTGACGACATCGCCCTGATCATCTGCGACCAGCGCATGCCTGACCTAAGCGGAGCGGAAGTGCTCAAAGAATCCAGGCGGCTCAGGCCGGATACCGTAAGAATTGCGTTAACCGGTTACCTGGACTCTGAAGTCATTATGCAGTGCATCAATACGGGCCAGGTCAGCAGGTTCGTGCTGAAACCCTGGGATGATAACGCAATGCGCGATATCGTCAGGGACGCTGTTGCCGGCTACGACGCGACGATATCGAATCAGCAGCTGGAGCAGTTGACCAAAGAACAGAACCTTGAATTGAAGGAACTCAATGCGAGGCTTGAGGAGAAAGTACAGGAACGCACAGAGGCCCTGAAAGCAGCCAAGGAGAACCTGGAGCTGGCGCTTTCTCAGGTGGTAGAGGTGCTCTCCGACTTGATGGAAGCGCATGCCGGCGGCTTGCGAGGTCATGCGAAGCGAGTTGCCGATTTGAGCATGCGCCTTGCCGAGGCAATTGAGCTTGGCGACGAAGAGATCGCAAGCATAGAAACCGCGGCGCTTCTTCACGATATTGGGCTTGTCTCCATACCGGCAGAGCTGGCGTCGAAATGCGAGGATCTACTGACCAGCAAGGAAACAGTGCTCTTGAGGCGGCACCCGCTGGTCGGATTTGAAGTTTTGAAGAATATCATCGGGTTCGAGGATATCTCATTGATTGTGCGTCATCATCATGAACGAGCGGGGGGCGCAGGATATCCTGATCGCCTTTCCGGCGCTGAGATACCGCTCGGTGCACGTATTATCGCAGTTGCAGATACCTTCGACAAGAATCTCTATCCTCTCGACAGCCAGATCCTGGGGTCTTTGGAACAAGCAAAAGTACTCCTTCGGAAGAAGGCCGGCACCGCCCTGGATAAGGATCTGGTGGGTACCTTTCTGGATGAGGTCCTTTCCGCCAGTGGCTATTCGGACAGCCTGGAGGTCGAAGTCTCTATCGATATGCTGCAACCCGGGATGGTTCTGGCGGAGCATGTAGTAAATGTCAATGGGATTCCGTTGCTGAAGTCCGGCACAGAGCTTAGCAAGCAGTTGATAGAAAGGCTCAGCAGGAACGAAGAACTCGATCCTGTAGTCAGCAAGATCTTCGTGGCCAGGCGTTCTATGCCGGTTGATCTTCAAATTGCCGGTACACCGGCGCCCAAAGCAGTAGAAAGTGAGGATTCCGACGCAGGCAAGCCGGTGGTCGTCGTTGTAGATGACGAGGAACATATCATCAATGCGATTCAAAGGGAACTCCGACCGGCTGGTTATGAAGTCAAAGGATGTACCACACCCGAGGAAGGTCTTGACCAGATCCGAAAAAGGAAAGACGTATACGCGCTCATTACCGATTACAACATGCCGAATATTACGGGAGATCAATTGATAGCCCTGGCACAGAAAGAGCGACCGAACCTGCCGTGCATTGTGATTACCGGCTTGGCTACAAGAAAGACGGTCCTCAAGCTGACCGAGGCCGGGCGCCTGATAAGGGTCCTGGCAAAACCCTGGGACAAAACGGAGTTGCTGGCCACGCTGAGAGGGTTGAGAGATGAGAAATAATCTTGCTTGTGCTAGCGGACACGCATAAACTGCTAGGTGCGCGCCTTTGAATCATTCCACTTGAATAATCACTTCATCCGTGTCCATCGCGCCGTCATCATCCCAGACCCGCAACTTGAGAGTCCAATTGCCGGGATCCTGGTATGTGTAAACAAGCACCGACGGCGCGCCCATCGAGAATTCATAATCATCATCCCCATCTACATCCCACTCCCAGAGGACAACGGTCCCGTCAGTGTCGTAAGAGAGAGAGCCATCCAGGGAAACCTCAAGTGGCGCGGCGCCGCTTGTTGGTCCTGTCAGCGACAAATCGGCCACCGGAGGTTCGTTCAGGGGCATGCCCACTTTTATGAGAATATGGCCTATGGCGTCGGCGCCCAGACTGTCGGTTACGCGGAGGAACACCTTGTACTCTCCGGGAGTATCGTAGATCCACCCGACCTGTTCCGGAGTCGGGCTGGTAACCTCGAATTCCCCGTCATCGTCGATATCCCATTCATACAGCACGATCGATCCGTCAGGATCATAGCTTAGCGATGGGTCCAGATGCACAGTCAGTGGAGCGGGCCCGCTCATCGGCGTGGTGGCCGAGGCATCCGCGAACGGGGACAGATTCACCGGTGCACCGGCGACGTCGATCCAGCTTACCTGGTACGCGGTCGCCTTCGTCCCTTCCAGGACCCCCGGTTGAATGTCTTCAGCAGCGACGAGCAGTGGATAAGTTCCCGGCCAGACCGGGCTCGGCGCCAGGTTGAAGCGATACAGGACATAGGGCAGGGGATCGTAGCCGAGTTCCCAGCTATCCGGCTCGACGTTAAGCTCAGTCAGGAGATTCGGGGAGTCCATGTGTATCGCATTGAGCGTCCCGCCGAAAGTGGAGGGTTCAGGCCCCTGCCAATCGTAGACTCTGACGTCCAATTTGAGTTCCCCACCGCATATCACTGAGGTCTGGTAATAGAGCGTGTTCACGACCGGGTCGACAAGCAGCGCGAAAGGCTCCGGCATGTTGGCGGTGATGGAAAAATCATCGGGAATTGTGGTCGGGGGATCGATTTCCGGCGGCTCCCACGATGCATCGATCGCGTAACCGAACTCGCTTGTTCCCGCCGGGAAAGAGATATGCAGGGTTATTTTGGATTCTTCACCGGGGATGATATGGCGCCGATTCGAGGTCGGCGTGAAAGCAATATATGGGTTAAGCATTGCGTCGGGTGGGTCCGCGGTCGCATGTTCGCCCTGGAAATAGCCCTGGAGTGGATCGTCAGGTGGGAACATAAGCGGGCTGAAGAGGGTGGTGTATCCGTGCGGGTTCAGGAGGTTGGCCCCGTCATGGATGGGATGTGACCAGGTGAGTCCAAGCCCGGCAAATGCGGCACTTGGCTCGAACATGAATATTCCGCGAACATCAAACGCGGTGACCTTCAGGTTTCCTTCGATCCCGGGGTGGATCAAGGTTACCTCGATGATGTACTCGGCGCCCGGCAGTTTATCGAATGAGGTGATCGTCAGGCAGTCGTCGCAGAGGATTTGCTCCAGAAGGGCAAGTGCGTTGAGGTGTCCGGATGCTCCCCTTGACGGCATGATCGAGAACGAGTCGGTCGTCGCATCGTGGACAATCAGCCCGTATGATACGAGACGATGCGGGTTATAGGCGCCCATCAGGGCCGCCTGGTTATCGGGTGATAACTCCGGCGCCAAAGGTGATCCTCCACCGCAGCTTAGCTGCAAGTGAAACCCCAGCGTCAACGCCAGGACAGCGGGTAGTATCCGGAAATAGAAAGTGAGACTCCTCAAGGCTCCACCCCGGTTTTCGTCCCGCGACGAGTGCTCGTAGCTCGACCGTCGCAGGTAGTTAGACTCCATTAGTATTATCCAATTTTATCGCCGAAAGAGGGACCCCTGACGCCGATGGTGCTGCGGTGCATCTTGCATTCCGGGCATGTTTCATGCTATTCTTGTTGTGCATTTTGTTATACTTAGCTATAAGATTGTAGGGAGACTGTCATGCGTCAAGTTATTCTGTCTTGTGTCCTCGTCGCGTTTGCGGCGACGGGATGTTCAGGCAATTCTCCGGTTGCGCCTGATAACGTTGCATCCCCGCCTGCTCTCAGGGAAACCGTTAACACCGGTTCCAACCACGTTCTTTGGGGTATCTGGGATGTGAGTATCGACCCTGCGGCCATGACCGCGGAGGTCGTGCCCATTCGCGGGGCGGCGTTTACATGCAATGTCACCCAGTTCATGCAGCCGCCCTCAAGCCCGGTCCATATGGTGAACATCTCGATCGGTGGCGGCAGCGATCCGGCCACCGGATTCTTCGAGATCGACATCACGCTAAATCATCCTTTCCCCGGAATGAACCAATTCAATGGATTCGATGTTCGAGGAATACTTCTGACTGATGGATCGGTGTCGGGCGATCATGACAGCTCGGTCCTTCGAGGCGGGCCGGACGATACCTGCCTGTTGAATGCCGACGGTTACACACGGTGGTGGAATTATCCGGAATTCACCAGTTATGGATCAATTTTCGGCTATACGGAAGGAGGGCTTGCGCCTCCGAATCAACCGACCGCGACGGTTAACCCGTACAGGTATTTCGCTGAAGGGCTTGATGCCGTCGCGCCTGTGGCTGACCTTGATCCGTCGACGCGCGGGTTCTTCCCGACCATGCCCGGTTCGCACAAAAGGACGTACGAAATCCAGTTCAAGATGGACCCGACTCCGGTTTTCGATTTTCAGTATGCGGTCGACGCGAGTTGGGAGCAACCCGATCCTTCCGGAGCGCCGAATTACCCGCAGGATTCATTTCCGCTTTCGGCAAACTGCCAGGAGGCGTATACGATGTCGGTGAGCGACGCGGGTTCGACAGCTTATTATGTCGGGCCGAGTGAACTCGGCGGTGAGTTGGTGCTCGATATCGAGGTCTACGACTGGCAGGCGGCGGAGAATCCCGGCGGGGTTCCTGCCGAGGTGGCTGGAATCTGGCTTGAGGGGCCGATTCTGGGCGGTGCGTTCGATGTACTTTCCGCGTCCACCATCCTCCCCGGGTCGACTTCGGTTTCGTCAGTGTACGAGGTAACGATTGGTGCGCTCGACTTGACTCAGGCGGGCGTGGAAACTCTTTTCTGCACGGTGGAGAGCGCGTCGCCGTCAACGTACCAACCGCAAGTTCCCGGAGGGGAGAATTTCGATTATCCGGACTCGCCACTCGCTGCGTATTTCACCCTCAATGTGCTGATTTCGGACGAGCCACCCGGTGTCACCCCGATGGTTCTGGCAATCGATCCTGACTGGGGCTTCGTTGACGAGACTCTTGTCGATGTGACAATCACAGGGGCCGATTTTGATCCCGCATGCTCTGTGACTCTCGAGTTCGTTCCCGGTGATGAAATCAGCGGTGACAGTCTTGAGTGGATCGATGCCGGGACACTCGAAGTCGATCTGGATCTCACTGGAGCGACTCTCGGCTTGTACGATGTGATTGTCGAGAATCCGTTTGCTGCTCCAGGAGTATTGGAGGACGGTTTTGAGGTCAAGGAAAAGGTGACGATCTGGCCTGTAACTCAGGGCAATCGGGCGCATTCTGGAATGATCGGCCTCAATGGTCCGTCCGGAGTTCTGGGCGCGCCATCGTGGAACGTGACTTATGCCGATGTCGGCAAGGGCAACGCTCTACCGGTATTCCTGAACGAGGACACGGCGTTCTTTACAATCGCCTTTAACTACCTTCAGACAAATCACCTTCCGGCGGTCGCGGTCAACCTCAGCGATCACAGCATCAAGTGGACCAAGGTGATTAACGAATCCAGCGCATCATCGGTGGTGGTCCTGGGACTGAGCGAGGACGGAACGGTCGTGCTTGTCTGGGACTGGCCGGGTTCCTACCTGTATGGCCTGGATGCCGAGGACGGCAGTGAATTGTGGCAGTTGCCGGGCGCCGCGTCCGCTTCATCCGACGCGTATCCCACTCTCGACCTTGACGGCAATTTCATAATGCCGTCGAGCAGCGGGTTTAAGAGTATCGATCCTGAGACCGGAACGGTAAACTGGACGACCTCTATCGGCAATCCTTACTACTGTACACCTGCGGTTGGCACCGATGGCACTATTTACGGTCATGTTGGGCTCTGGGGAGCAAGGATCCACGCGATTGACCCCGCGACCGGCGCCAGCATCTGGGTCGGCCCGGCGATGGGGGCATGCCACAACAGTGTTGTATTCAATCCCGTGACAGAGACCATCATATGCTTTGGTCAGGGTGGGTTGTACTGTCTCGAGGACAACGGCTCGAGCTACTCGCTGGTCTGGCAACAGTCATATTCCTACCCGTGGTATAGCTCAACTTCGGTAGCTGACAACGGGGACATCTATCTCTTCGACTACAGCGGCACCTTGCGCAGAATCGATCCAAACACCGGCGCGACGCTTGACTCCTCATCAGGTTGGGGGAACGGGTATGGCTCTCGACCCGCGATCGGGCTGGATGGTCTTATCTACTCAAACAGTCAGGGTAACTTCCGCTGTTTCAATGCCGATTGCAGCCAGAAGTGGTCGTACACTGGTGCATTTGGCAGCTACTGGAGCGGTCCCGCGATCGGACTCGATGGAACGGTTTACTCTGTAAAGCGTCACGAGGGTCTGTGCGCCTGGCAGGATTGAATAGGTCTGCAAGTTGGCTACGAAATGGTTTCGGGGACACCTGCATTTCGGGGCGAAATGAGGTGTCCCCTAATTCTAGGTGTCCCCTAATTCGACGGGGACATGCCATTTTTCTCCAGTGATAAACCTGACTTTACCATTGTATATCAAGGGAAAAATGCCTTGTCCCCGAAGTTCGAATGCCTTGAAGTCGCCGTTCCGGGGGAAGACATTTGGCAGGAATTGGGTTGGTCGGCTAGTCCAACGGCTCGCGTAGGACAGCGGCAAGGCCCTCGCCCTCGATATGGAAATAGCGCGCGTTGGGATGGTGGACGATAAACGCCGACGTGCTTTGCTCAGGGACGATCTGATATGCGCTGGTCAGGTGGGTACCGATGGTCTCATGTGCATTGAGAAGGTTAAAAATGATAGTTTGCTGGGAGAGGTCGGGGGTGGAAGGGTAACC
>CBDUXL010000124.1:0-9128 GCA_965371155.1 uncultured bacterium
CTGACAACAGCACTCCTTCGGCGGACGAGACTGCCGGGCCCAGCCCGCTTTTCGTGCATCTCGAGGAGCTTCGCAGGCGACTGATTTACTGCATTGCTTTCCTGGCAGCCGGCTGCGTAGTCGGCTTTTTTCTCACCGAGCACTACCTTTTCGGTTGGCTCCTGTCGCCGATTCTTGCGATTCCCGACGCCCGCCTCCAAGTGCTTGGACCCGCAGAGAAGTTTTCCGTGTATTTCAAGATCTCGTTTGCCGCAGGCTTCGTTATCGCTGTTCCGTTCATCATCCACCAGATATGGCTGTTTCTTCGGCCCGGCCTGAAGCCGAACGAAAGGCGCTTCCTGATTCTCTTGATCCCCTCTGCGATTGTGCTTTTCACATTGGGAGCCGGTTTCATTTTCTTTGTGATGATCCCGGCCGCCTTGAAATTCCTGCTCGGGTTCGACCTGGGGGTTGAGATCGAAACCGCCATCACGCTCGACCGCTATTTCTCATTCGTCCTGCTCCTGGTGCTGGCAGGGGGACTTGTATTCCAGATTCCGCTGGTTACCTATTTTTTCGCGAGGATAGGGCTTCTGACTTCTCAGACGATGGTTAAGCATCGGAGGTTCGCTATCCTGGGAACGGCGGTTCTTGCCGCGGTGCTTACACCGACAGGCGACCCATTCAACTTCCTCCTGCTCGCGCTACCGATTTACGTCCTCTACGAAGTGAGCATCCTGATCGCCGCCGCATCCTATCGGGGATCGGGTTAGCCGACCCAAAGCGTCCGCCGGTTCGTTTTTGGACTTGATTCAGGGCGTTAAAGGGGTCGCGTTATGTGCAACTTTTCATAACGCTAATTCCACCGAGCCTTTGCAATGTGTAACTTGGGTGCTATAATACGCCACCTATAAAATGGAAGTTTTCGTGGACCCCGTCCTGGGAGAGGGTACCACACAAGTGAAAACTTAATCACCTTGAAAATGCAGCGATGCAGAAGAGAGGACATCGATGAAACTCACCCGTCGTGATCTCCTTAAATTGCTTGGACTGACCGCCGCCGGCACGGTAGTTGGAGTCGAACCGGTGGAGGCAGCCGGAACGGACGTGGTTGCTCCGCGAATGCGCATCGAGGGTGCGACAAAGTCCTACACGGTCTGCCCCTATTGCGCGGTAGGCTGCGGGATCGACGTTTATGTCAAGGACGGCAAGGTGATTGCCGCGGAAGGCCACCAGGAGCATCCGATCAATCAGGGCTCCCTTTGCCCTAAAGGGTCGGCTCTGGCCAGTATCGCCGCGCACAGGAATCCCCGCAGGCTCCGGACAGTGAAATATCGCGCTGCGGGCGCGAGCGATTGGCAAGAGATCTCCATGAGCGATGCGCTCGACAGGGTTGCCGCGCTCATCAAGAAGACCCGCGATGAAAATTTCACCCAACGGGATCGGAACGGCGTCACGGTTAACCATACTGAGGCTCTGGCTTCGCTCGGCGGCGCGGCACTCGATAATGAAGAGTGCTATCTGATTCATAAGTTTAACCGATCCTTGGGGATACTCTACTTCGAGCACCAGGCTCGGATTTGCCATTCGTCCACCGTCGGCGCACTTGGAGCGAGCTTCGGTCGAGGCGCGATGACCAACCACTGGACCGACATGGGCAACTGTGACTGCTTCTTCATCATCGGTTCAAACGCCGCACAGAACCACCCGATGGCTTTCAAGTGGATCACCCATGCCCAGGAGACCCGCGGCGCCAAGCTGGTGGTTGCCGATCCCCGATTCACCACTTCCGCCGGCAGCGCCGACCTTTATGTGCGTTTCCGACCCGGAACGGATATCGCAATCATCGGTGGGATGATCAATTACGTGCTCGAGCACGGTCTCGAGCAAACGGAGTACACCAAGTTGATGAGCGATGGCCCGTTCCTTGTCAGGGAAGATTTCGACTTCAACGAGAATGAGGGCCTCTTCACCGGTTACGATCCCCAGACACGAAAATATACTACCGGAAGCTGGGACTACCAGCGCGGCGAAGACGGCAAAGCCCTGCGAGATCCGACCATGCGGGACCCGAATTGCGTCTTCCAGCACCTCAAGCGCCATTACTCGCGTTATACGCCTGAGGTTGTTTCGCGTATCACCGGAATACCGGTTGATGAATTCATCGAGCTTGCCGGCATGTACGCCGAGCACGGGGGCGGACGCACTAAAAACGGTTCGATCCTGTACGCGATGGGATCCACCCAGCACACTGTCGGCGTTGCCTACATCCGCTCCTACGTCATCCTCCAGTTGCTCCTCGGAAACATGGGTGTCGCCGGTGGCGGAATCAACGCGCTGCGCGGCGAGAGCAACGTGCAGGGCTCGACCGATATGGCGATGCTGTTCCATATCATCCCGGGCTACATGGCCTGCCCGGTTGCATCGAAGCACAAGAATCTCCAGGAATACATAGAAAAAGAAACCCCGCAGTACGGCTACTGGGCAAATAAACCGAAGTTCCTGGTCAGCCTGCTGAAGGCATTCTGGGGCGAGTACGCAAGGCCGGGGAACGACTTCTGCTTCGATTTCCTGCCGAAGCGCTCACCGGGATTCCAGGGTCACGGTCACTCCTGGATTGCGTTGTTCGAGGCAATGCATGCGGAAGTCATCAAGGGGCTCCTGGTATGGGGACAGAATCCCATGGTGGGAGGCCCCAACAGCAATTTCACCGGCGAGGCTCTGGATAATCTGGATTGGATAGCCTGTGTCGACCTCTGGGAGAACGAGACATCCACCTTCTGGAAACGACCGGGAGCTGATCCTTCGAGCATCAATACCGAAGTCTTCAGCTTCCCTGCCGCCGCTTCCTTCGAGAAGGAAGGAAGCATCACCAACTCCGGTCGCTGGATACAGTGGCGCTACAAGGCGGTCGATCCTCCCGGGGAGGCCAAGCCCGATCTCTGGATCGTGGACGAGCTTCACACGCGGCTCAAGGCCCTCTACGAAGCCGAGGGCGGACCGGTGAAAGAGGCTATCACCAAGCTCAACTGGTTTTACAGGGCGGAAGGCGAGCACGAGCCGGATGTCCGCAAGGTTGCCATGGAGATCAACGGCTATTACACCGAGATGTCCCCGCGTCACGGCGACCAGTGTGAGAATTTCACCAAGCTCCTAGACGACGGGACCACCGCCAGCGGGAACTGGATCATGTCCGGGTTCTTCCCCGATCCCAATACAAACCACGCAGAAAGACACGACAATAGCGATCCAAGCGGTCTTCTCATATTCCCGAACTGGACGTACGCCTGGCCGGTGAATCGTCACGTAATATATAACCGATGCGCTGCGGACGAACGCGGCCAGCCCTGGGATCCTCAAAGAGCCCTGGTCAGCTTCAATCCTGCTGCGGCCAACCTTGACCCAGAATCCAGGGCAGACTGGAAATCGGAGTGGACTTTCAACGACGTGCCGGACTTCTCCAAGACAAAGCATCCCAAGCAGTCCATCGCCGCGCCGTTCATTATGCCCAACGACCAGCATGGCTACATGTTCGTGCCGAAAGGGAAAACGAAGGGCGGTCCGTTCCCTGAGCACTACGAGCCTTTCGAGACCCCGCTTGCAGTCAACCCGGTGCATCCGGGCGGGAACCGCGAAATCGACAACCCGGTGATTGTTCTTTGGGACGACGCCGTCGCGTCACGGGCGGCTCCCGGCAATGGAGAGTTCCCGATTGTCGGCACCACTCACCGCCAGATCGAGCATTGGCTTTCCGGCTCGATGACCAGAAACCTCGAGCCGCTGTGCGAGCTTGCGCCTGAGATGCACGTCGAGATAAGCCCCGAGCTGGCCGCGGCCAAGGGGATCAATCCGGGCGACTGGGTAAAGGTCGTGTCCGGCAGAGGATTTGTTCCGGCGAGGGCAAACGTGACCAAGCGGATGCAGGCGTTGATAATCGATGGAGTGAAGACCGAGATCGTTGCTCTGCCGTGGCACTGGGGCTATTCAGGTCTGAGGTGGGGAGGTCCTGTTGGAGATTACCGGAACTTCTCAGCCAATCAGATCACTTCCAACGTCGGCGACTGCAACACCATGATTCCCGAATACAAAGTATTCCTGTGCGATATTCAGAAAATGTAATAACTTTTGACCTACGTCCTTAATTCAGGGCAAAGGAGAAAGCTAGATGTCCACATACGCGATGCTGAATGACCTGACCAAGTGTATCGGGTGCCGTGCATGCCAGGTTGCGTGCAAGGAGTGGAACGAACTGGAGTACGAAACCACCAGTTTCACTAACACCAGGGATAATCCACCCCGCCTGAACTCCGACACCTATACCCGCATCGAGTATAAGTACCTTCCGGATGACCCGAACCTGGGCCCATCTCAACCCGAGCGCTGGTATTACCGCCGCCACATGTGCAACCACTGCGAGGAACCCGCCTGCGTGAGTGCTTGCCCTGTTGGGGCGTTGAAGAAGTCAGTCGAGGGGGCGGTAGTCTACCTTGAAGGCAAGTGCATCGGCTGTCGCTACTGCATGCTTGCCTGCCCATTCGCAATCCCGAAGTATGAATGGGATCAGTGGAAGCCTTTCGTTCGAAAGTGCACGATGTGCTTCGATCGGATCAAGGGCGGCGAGCAGCCGGCCTGCTCAAAGGCCTGTCTGACGGGAGCCATCAAGTTCGGGCCTCGGGATGAGACAATGGCTGAGGCTCGTCTGCGCATCGTGGAGAAGCCGGGGAGGTACCAGCCTCAAGTCTATGGCGAGACAGAGGTGGGTGGCACGAGCGTGCTGTTCCTCTCAACCAGTGCCGTTGCATTGCCCGATTTCGGCTTCCGTACCGATCTCGGCGACAAACCATACCCGGATTTCACCTGGGCTGCACTCAGCAAGGTGCCTGCCCTTGCCATAGGAGTAGGTGTGCTGATGAGCATCATCTACTTCATTACCCATCGTAAAATGCCCGAGGCCGGCAAGAAAGCATAGGCCTATTTGTAGTCTCGAGTTCAAGCGAGGAGAAAACGACTCATGGATAAGCGCCTCTTTAGACCCACAGGTTGGAATATCCTGGCCGTGCTGTTGGTAATACTTGGGTTAATCATTGCGGTCGTCCGGTACACCAAGGGCCTCGGGGCGGTCACAAACCTGAGCGACACCTACCCCTGGGGCCTGTGGATTACCTTCGATGTGATGAGCGGGGTCGCACTGGCCGCAGGTGGATTCCTGATCGCCGGGACCGTACACATATTCAATCTCAGGAGATATGAGGCCGTTCTGCGCCCCGCGGTGCTCACGGCTTTCCTGGGGTATTTCCTGGTCATTATCGGGCTCCTGGTCGACCTTGGCCTTCCCTGGAGGATATACCACGCCATCATCTACCCCCAAGTTCACTCGGCCATGTTTGAGGTAGCCATGTGCGTGTTCCTTTACTTCATTGTGCTATTCCTCGAATTCCTGCCGATGTTGTTCCAGGGGATGACATGGAAACCGGCGTACAGGGCCTTGCATGCATTCACCATCCCGCTGGTCATAATCGGTATCATCCTCTCCTGCATGCATCAATCATCGCTCGGATCGCTTCTCCTGTTGACCAAGGAGCAGCTTAATCCGCTCTGGTTCTCTACGAACCTGCCGTTTAACTTCTTCCTCTCCTCTGTGGCGGTGGGTCTCGCGATGGTGATATTCGAATCCCAGATGAGCTCCCGGATGTACGGGCGGGCGATCGAGAACGACATTCTCGGAAGCCTCGCCAAGGGATGCGCTTACGTGCTTCTCATCAACTTCATCTGGAAATTGATCGACCTCTATATGTCCGGCGGTTGGGGCGGTCTTGGTGTCAGCGGCTTCGAGACCTTTTGGTTCTCTGTTGAGTGGATTGTCGGCTTCATAATTCCGTTCATCATTCTCATCGGCCCCGGAGTGACCAATCCGGGCGCCCGCTTCTGGGGTGCTCTGCTGGTCATCATTGGTCTCGTTCTTAACAGGCTGAACGCCACCCTGACGGGGATGGTCAAGGGCACCGGCGAATTCTACTTCCCCTCCTGGATGGAGATCTTTGTTACTATCGCTGTTATCTGTGCGGGACTCCTGATCTTCCAGGCGATCGTGCAGATGCTTCCCATATTCGAGCCGGAAGTCAAAGAGGCCGAAGCAAAAATGGCTCAGGCATGAGAAAAAGTCATACTGCAAGCAACAAGCCCTCCGAACAGGAGGGCTTTTTCCTTGCCAGAATACGAAACCCGACTCTTTTTTTTGACCGGATTATGAAACCCGAATCGGGCAGATCCTCGTAGGGGCGCACGGCATGTGCGCCCCACGTCGGTTCAGGCAATTCCGGTTTCGTGCTGCATTTCAAGCAGATGTCAAGGGGCGCACTGCCATGGGGCGCATGCCCTGCGCCCCTACGATAATTCTGTGGGTGGGGAACCCATCGCGCGCTGGTAGCCCGCCATGATCTCGCGACACATGCGCTCGACCGAAAATACTATGCTCGGGCAGATCCTCGTAGGGGCGCACGGCATGTGCGCCCCACGTCGGTTCAGGCAATTCCGGTTTCGTGCTGCATTTCAAGCAGATGTCAAGGGGCGCATGCCGGGGGGCGCACTGCCCTGCGCCCCTACGAGGATTCCGTGGGTGGGGAACCCATCGCGTGCTGATAGCCCGCCATGACCTCGCGACACATGCGCTCGACCGAAAACACTTTGCTCCGCTCCAGGGATGCAGCCTCCCGCTCGTTGCGGAATCTCTCATCGGTAAGGCAGCGGAGCGTCGCCCTGGACCACCCCTCTACGTCATCCGGATCGACCAGGACGGCGGCATCCCCGACGACTTCCGGTAGGCTTGTCGCGTTGGAGCAAACCACTGCCTTGCCGGCGCACATGGCCTCCAACGGCGGCAGGCCGAAGCCCTCGTAGCGACTTGGGTAAACAAAAACCGCGCATCCGGAGTACAGAATCCGGAGCTCGCGACGGGAGACATAACCGAGGTGCTTGAAGTAACCCTCGCCCGCCTTCTCCAGCGTCCTTACCAGCTTCTTCCCGCCCGCGCCGAGGGGTCCGACGGCCACAAACAGAGGCGGAGCCTGCTCGCGGCGCTTCAGGACCTTCACGACAATCCGGTACGCAGCCACGACGGTCTTCAGATTCTTCCTTTGCTCTATCGGGCCGACGTAAAGAACGTAGCCGGGAGACAGCAACAATTTGGCAAGGAAAGAATCAACCTCATCTTCGGGAATCCGTTCCCTGAATTCCTCCTCGCAGGCAAGTGGAACGACCACGCCGTCATCCGAACCCAACCATCGAAGCTTGCGAAGATCACTCAACGTTGATGCGCTGTCACAGAAGACTGTCCCGGTTGCTGCAGCCCGAGAAATTGATCCCGGTGCAAGCGTTCCGAAGAGAAACCTGCTCTTCAAAGCCATTCCGCCGGGGTGAAGGCGAAAAGCGAGGTCGTGAACAGTCACGCAGACCGGACAGATTGCGCTTGGAGCCAGGTAGTCGGGGCCATGGAAGATGTCAAGATCATCGTTTCGAAGGCTGCCCGGCAATCCCCGTGTCTCGTATGACCAGCGATTGCCCGCAGAGACAATCCTGAATTTCCACCCTTCAATCCCCTCGTTTGAAAGGATTTCAAACGTCTCTGATTCCCGGAATGCCGGGATGTAGCCAATATAGGTATTTTCGGGAAAGAAGCGAGGGAGTCCGCGCACGAGAAGTCGAACATAGCGCCCGATGCCTCCGGCGTTTGTCGCCGCGGCAAATGACATCCCGATTCTCACTTGACATCCTCTCGGCTGGAGCGGAAAAGGAAGTAACTGGCAAACCAGAGAAGCACCAGGGAAAGCCCGATCGAAAGGACTACGTGCAGGGCGATGTACGGAAGGTGGATAAAAGAGAGACCGTCTTCGAAAAAGTCTATAATCGGGTTGCTGTAATAGCTCGCAGGACCACGATAGAAATCAATTCCCATCTCGTCGAGAGCCTGCAGCATGAAGAACGGATTAAGAGTGAACCCCAACCACATTGGAATGGTGTGCCAGGTGAATGGCCCTCCTTGCTGCATGGTGTTCTGGTAGATGGTTGTCAGGATCATCCAAGCAACATAGCTAAGCCCGACCCCAGCCAGCACGACGCCGTAAGTGACACCGGTGGCAAGGTATGAGCGGGTAAGCACAGTGGACAGAAGAACCCCGGCGCACGTGGTCACCAGCGCGCATGTGACGATAATCATGAATCCCCACAGGAGATGCTTGTGGTCAAAACCTCCCATCCAGAACGACAGCGACAACAGCGGCAGGCTGCTCAGGACAAGGAGGCCCGCATAGCTGAAGCCGCTGAAAACCTTGCCCGCGACAATATCCCAGCTCGTGAGCAGCGTAGTCTGGATTACATCGAAAGTCTCACGTTCTTTCTCGACTGTAATGGCGCTGGCGGCATACGCGGGGGAGAGAATCAGGACGAGGAAAATCTGCATATAAAGGAGCATGAAGCCCAGGCTGCGACCCCTGTCCTCGAGGTCCTGGTACAGCATCTGCGAACCGAAACTGGAGAATTGGATCAGGACATACACTCCCAGAACAACCAGGTATGCCATCATGGGCAGGATCGCCCTGAGGCCCCGCATGCGGCTGCGGAGTTCCTTCACGGTAATCGGATTGGACAAGAGCATCATGGTCGTTCAATACCACTTTCCATTATACTGACTAAAGCCTGTGAATAAATCACGCTCGACACTTTCGCCGGCTCGACAGCTCTGGTAAAATCCTCTATGCTCTCATGGGCCCAAGAAATCGCAACGGAGGCGCCTTAGTGCATTTCAACTCTCTACGAACCTTCGGAACCATCCTCGTCATTGGAGGGATATTTGTCCTTTTCGCGGCAATCAGCACGGTTGCAGCCAGGATAACCCGTCCGTCGGTGCCGACCAGGCCGAACGGCCTGGCAGCACTCGAACTTGCCGAGAACCGCCGATTCGAGCAGTTCCTGGAAAGATATCGTACCCGCAGACTCTCGGACGAGATCGATACCGAACAGCCGGTGGATCCCGATGCGCCCAACCCGTAATCAACCCGCCTCTATAACAACCTTCTGGACACTCTCTTCAATAGCTTGCACTACTTCTATCGTGTACCGCCCGAAACCGACTCGTCCAGATTCGTCACTTCATG
>CBDUXL010000125.1:0-9122 GCA_965371155.1 uncultured bacterium
AGATTCAAAACGTCGGCATCAAAGGACATATCCACATTCAGGCACACTCAGGAGCTCGCAGTCATGCTGAGGAGGTTTTGCGGTAATCAATTCCATCATATTCTTACGCTTCGAAACAACTTCAATGGAAATCCTTCCGGCCCTCCCTTAACCGGACATCGGTTCTACTTGCACCAGGTAATACTGCAGCTCTGATTCTGTCGCGTTTGATCTTGAATCCATCAGCACGGCAACCTCGGTCTTCAAAGTTTTTATCAGACATTAGCTAAATAGATACTTGATGGATCGCGATTAATATGATATAAAAAAGCGTGTTAAGCTCCACCCGTGTCACGGGGATGAATGTACATGAGGTGGTTCCAGTCCTGAGGATGGGAAAACCCCCGCAGGGCAAGCCTCCTCTTCCTGATACGCCTGCGTCTAGCGTTTGATAAAAACCAAGTCGGTACGCCCGGCGAGACGCCGGACGGAAGGAGACCGCAATGACTCCCTCGCGTACGCTTACTACAATCTTGTGGCTGATTGCTGTCCTGTTTGTGCTCAGTTGCTCCAGCCATGGAAACAGCCCAGCATCCCCTACCCTTGACCTCGAGTCCTCCCAGAATCCCCTTCAAGAAGAAAGCCCCGGAGAGGCGGCATCCGGGACCATGTGCTGGGGGCTGTGGGATGTCTCTATTGATCCCGAAACATGGACGGCATCAACAGTCCTTCTCCGGTCGGCCGAGTTCGCGGTCAATGTAACCCAGTACTTACAGCCGCCGCTCGGCACCACAGCTAACATAGCCATAATCGTCACCGACATGACCCTGTATGCTACACAAGGAATAATCTGGGTGGACGTCACATTGACCCACCCCTTCCCGTCCAATCCTGAATTCGCCGGGTTCGATGTGATGGGTGTATTCATGCACAACGGATCAAGCTCCAGCCAGGTCGACTCGTCTGCGAGATGGGCAACGAGCACCAATGACGCGCAACTCCTGAACCTGGACGGGTACACCCGGTGGATGAATCAGAAGGAATTCACCACTACCGGTCTTCTGGGATTCACGCCAGGCGCTCTCGGAACCAGCGGAACGTGGACCGCCACGGTCAACCCGTACAAGTACTTCGCGGACGGCCTGCACAAGACCGATGACCTAGCTGGCTTTTACCAGTCATCATCCGCCATCAGTAATCGGGGGGTGTTCAAAGCCGGGGGCAAGAACACGCGCGAGTACCAGCTCCAGTTTCCTCTCTCCGGAGGGTCACCCGTATTAACCTTCCAGTACGCTGTTGTCGCCCGGTGGGAGCAGCCCAGTCCCACGCCACCCAACAACGTACCCGGCGACTTCCCGGCCAACGCCAATGCCCAGGAGGCGATTTACGCCTATATTTGGCCTTTTTTCAGCACATTGAATTATCACCCGTCGGTCGGCGGATCGGGAACCCTTGCCATGGACATCGAGGTTTTCGACTGGCAGGGCTCGAGCAATCCCAGCGGGTTCCCCGCGGAGATCAGCGCGATCTGGGTCGAGGGGTTCACTCCCGGGCTCATCCCCGGAGGGGCGGTGGACGTCTTGCCGGGAGCGAGTCAGTTCTCCGGGTCTTGCGCGACTTCATGGATTTTCCGCGCGACCGTACCCAACTGCACACCCGCACACTCGGGGAATGAATGGGTCCTGGTGACTATGGAGAGTGCGAGTCCGACCAACTATGACTCCGGCTACGGAGCCCCATATCCGAGTAGCGCAAAGCTTGCCGGTTACAGTCGCTTTGCAGCCCCGGTAACCAACTATTCCAACAGTCAGCCATACGTGCCCACCCCTACCGGACCGGCGTATATCTGGGAAGGCCAGACGGTTGTTTTCACATGCGCGGCGACTGATAACGACCCGGGTGACAACCTGACTTACACCTGGAGCATTGTTCAAACAGGATTCCCGCCGGTCTACAACATCCCGGGAGACAGTCCTCAGCCGGACACCAATACCCTTACCATCACAATGAACACTGCCAACAGCTATCCCCCAGGCACATACGACATCAGTTGCCAGGTGCAGGATTCATCCGGTCAGCCAAACGACTTTGGCCAGAGCCCGTCGCCCCTGACCAGGACGGTGTATGTTCCGCCGTACGCCGGGAATGTCCCAGCGAATCAGCTTGACCAGGTGATAGTCGCCGGAATACCTTCTCTGCATGGAGGACTTAGTTGCCCCTGGTACTGGGATGGGTTCTACCAGCCAGTGATGAGCAGCGTTCCGTTTTGTCATGCCGAAATAAGTATTCTGTCCGGACCAAGCCTTGGTTCTGCTGGTGTGATGGTTATCGCTGATGAAATTGGTGCACTTGTTACGTTTCCTCCACCCCCCCCGTGGGTTACAGGTTTTGCACACTTCACATGCCCATTTGTTACAGGTAATGTACCATCATGGACGTGGTGGACGACCGGACTTACTCCTTCCGGTCCTGATATGATTCCTTCGGTGATCCATTTCGATGGCAACATCAATACCGAGTTCCTGTTCACCAACAGCCAGATGACAGGGGTCATATGGCCGGTGCCGGATCCCTCGACCTTCGAGCATTACCAAGCATGGCCTGCGATTGGCAAGCTTAATGATTTGTACACTTCGCTGGCCGCAGGCATCACTCCTGATGTTGCTGTTGATTCAACTGCGGGATTCGACATGGGAACGCCGGTGGACCCGGATAATCCCTCTCTCTATGGTCTGTACACCCAGGACAGGTCAGGTATTCTCTTCAACTGTTTTGGACCGGGAGCCGGTGGTGTTTTAAACGCGAACCCCGTCCATTTCCTGCAATTCCCATCGCTGGGCAACCAGCCCGTCGGTATCACAGTGGATGCGGGTGGACCGGGTGTTGTTGCTCCTCTTCCGCAAGCCCTGGTTTCGCAATTCCAGGGAGCAGGTGGTGGGGTATTCTGCATCGGTCCTGGTGGTCCTTGTCCCAAAGGCACGCTGCAATTTCCTGAGCCTTTTTACGCTCTCGCTGTTGACGACGATCCCGATGACAACCCCTGGGGTCCCGGATTACCCAACCCCAGTCACTGGGTTCTGGCTGCTACGATCGATTCCGAGCGCGACCTCGAGATCTATGAGATCGACTTCGGCCAGCCCACTCCCGCGCCTATCCAGTCATGGTCCTCGCTCACGATGGGCAATTTCATGGGCGGGAATGCTCAGGCCTACCCGCTCGACTGCGAGTTCTGTAGCAACTTCTCCGACTTCGGCGGGACCACCAAGAAGGTCTCTGACACGGATCTCCTGGCCGTGCTGCTCACTGATCAGGCAGCGGGCGGCTTCGTTGTCGAGATTTTCGAGGTGACCCCCGGTACGCCGACATCGATTGCTGTGTCGATGCTAATCCCACTTCCGCCGATGAGTTACGGTGTACACGGTGTCGCTTACAGGCTTGATGTCGACGAGGTCACCGGTGATATCTACGTGATTCACGAGTCGATGGTCGGTGGCGGTGGTCTTGGTGTGACTATATTCAGCTACTGATGAGCGATATCGATACGCTCCATGTTCCGGAGCGATCGTTACATACGCCCCTGCACCCGCAGGGGCTTTTTTGCATTCACAACCCGCCTTTGAAAAGCCGGCTCCATTCTTGGGTTTTTGGTGTATAATCTATTTGAGATAAAACTAAGCGAGATATCCTGCCTGTGTGGGGGCTGCCATGATAACGCAAAGGTTCTTCCCTTTATTTATCCTCACTGTGCTTGCGATCGGATGCGGGAGATCCGCAACTCCTGCAGAGATCCCAATCGGTCCGGAAGATGATGCGGCACTCTCAGGAACCGCTCAGTACGCAGAGTCCGGCAACCGATATATTTGGGGACTTTGGAGAATCAGCATATCAGCGGATAGGAACACCATCGACATCGTCCCCGACCGCACCGGCGCAATGCACCTCAACGCGGTTAGGCTGCTCGAGGAGACCGCCTGCACGAAATGCCTTGAGATTCACAAGAGTTTTACGCCTGGTCTCCCTGGCGAACCACACTATGAATTCGACCTGAAACATCCTCTCCCCGATCATGATGAGTTCACCGGTTTCGATGTGCGCGGTATTTTCATCACAGGCGCAGATTACACTTTCCCCGTCAGCGGGAGGCGCATTGCCTGGGGTGATGACTTTCCGCGTATCGTGCTTCCGGACGGATACACAACGCTATTCAATCCTTCTGAGTTTCCCCCGTCCGGCCAGCCTGTGCTGAGCTACATTCCGGGCAAGTATGCCGTTGGTGGTGATCTCTCGGCAACGCTCAATCCCTTCCTGGCATTCGAGCGGGACAAACCACGTCGAGTATTCGATACCGAAAATACGTACATCCGTCGGCGAACCGTTCACCTCCGCTTGCCGGACGGACCGATCGAGTTCGGCTATGCTGTCGACGTTTGCTGGCAAGAACCATATGGAGAGGTGACTGATCCCATAACGGACTTCCCGCCCGATGCAAACTGCCTTGAGGCCTACAAGATAGTTGCCCAACTGAGTGATGTTTTGCAGGCAGATCCCGGAAGCATAGCCCACATCTATGTCCTCGCATACGACCACCAGGGGAAGAACACCATCGACTCCGTGACCGTGGAAGCTCCTGACCTTTTCATTGGCGAGCTTGAATTGAGCTACAGCATGTCGTGCGGGGACAAATGTTGTATGTTCGCAGGAGAGATAACGAACGAACTAGGTGCTGGGTACGGGCAGTATCCAGTAATGGTACGAGTGGTCGACACCGAGTCGGACCAGAATCTCGGTACTGTAGATGCGTGGCAAGTGTGCCAGGTAAGAGTCGGCAAGAAAGGCTGGGCTCACACCTGGGGTGCTGCGAACCATGATGAAGCAATGGCATTGGCCTGCGACAGCAATGGTAATATCTATGTCACCGGCATGTTTAGTGATGCAGTTGACTTAGATCCCGGGCCGCCAATCGAAGAGCATGATTCTGGTTACGGGAGCGATACCTTCCTGAGCAAGTTCGATGCGAGCGGTAACCTGCAGTGGGTCCGCACATGGGGAGGAGAGTACGAATATGACTTCGGCGGCAGTGTAGGCTGGAGTGTCGCAGTGGACCTGCTTGGCGATGTCTACGTCGCGGGTTGGTTCAAAGGCAATGTGGATTTCGATCCCGGTTCAGGCACCGATTACCGAGGTTCGGTGAGCAATAAGGACTACTTCCTCAGCAAGTTCGATTCGAGCGGTCAATATCTGTGGGTCCAGGTGTGGGTCGGGCCCGGTTCCACTGGTACGTCACACTGGCCCTGCGGTGTTGCTGCAGACGACTCCGGGGCCGCGTTCGTCACAGGTGCTTTCAAGGGAACTGTGGACTTCCACCCAGGTTCCGGATCCGCGATCCGAACGGCCGTGGGCGGTCTGGATGTTTTCCTCAGCAAATTCAGCTCAAGCGGCGAGTTTATGTGGGTGCGGACTTGGGGCAGCGACGAGGGTAACGATCCCCAAGTCATGCGTGAAGTGGCCCATGATGTCGCCGTGGACGCGTCCGGAAACCCCTATGTCACAGGAAAGTTCTACAACACCATTGACTTCGATCCGGGATCGGAAATCGACGAGCACACCTCCACCGGTGGTGCCAATGTCTTCCTGAGCAAGTTCGATGGCGACGGCGATTTTCAATGGGCTCGCACCTGGGGCGGTAATCGAGGCTATGCCGTCGCGGTTAGTGTCTCAGGATTTGTGTTTGTTACAGGGATATTCTACGGCACGGTCGATTTCGACCCCGGATCAGCGATCGACGAACATGTCTCCAATCACTATAGGGACGTATTCCTGAGCAAGTTCGATTCGGACGGTGGGTTTCACTGGGCCCGCACCTGGGGCGGATACGAAGACGACCAAAGCAGAGCAGTAACTACGGACGCCTCCAGCCATGTGTTTGTCACGGGTTACTTTCATGACATCGTCGACTTCGATCCAGGTCCGGGCATCGACGAGCACTCCTCTTACTGCGACGACCACGGCCAACAAGACGTTTTTCTGAGCAAGTTTGATGACGATGGTTCGTTTGTGTGGGCCCGCACTTGGGGCGGGCCAAGTGCTGACTGTGGATACGGAACTGCTGCCGACAGCTCAGGGAACGCCTACGTCACTGGCTATTTCTACAAGACAGTCGATTTTGACCCGGGTCCAGGAACCGACCATCATTGCTCCAACGGTTATCATGATGTCTTCCTAACCATGTTCCCCCCCGACGGGAACTGGTAACGACTCCTCCAAACATGCACAACAAAAAGGCCCCACACGGAGCCTCTGATGTTTCCTTGTCTATGGGAGAGCTCGAGGTTACGCCTCGTCTTCCTTCGCGGCCAATGCGCTAAGGTTCAGCAGCACGCTGCGATCCTCAAGCGTCGTAGTGTCGCCGACTGGCACCTTGCCGGCTGCTATCTCCTTCAGCAGTCGACGCATGATCTTACCCGAGCGGGTTTTGGGTAGTGCATCGGTGAAGTGAATTACCTTCGGACGCGCGATCGCGCCAATCTCCTTGTCAACCCATTTCTTGAGTTCCTTGACCATATCGTCGCCGGGGGTGAAGCGCGATTCAAGAGTGACAAACGCGCAGATAGCCTCGCCGGTGATCTCATCCGGCATGCCGACCACCGCAGCCTCTACCACTTTCGGATGGCCCACCAGCGCACTCTCGACCTCCATCGTGCCGAGACGGTGACCGGCGACATTCAGCACGTCGTCCAGCCGACCCATGATCCAGTAGTAGCCGTCCTCGTCCTTTCGAGAGGAGTCGCCGGCATAATAGACGTGCGGAATCTCGCTCCAGTAAGCGGCCTTGTAGCGCTCCTCGTCCTTGTAGAGGGTTCGCAACATCGCCGGCCAAGGCTTTCGGATAACGAGCATGCCGCCCTTGCCGGCTCCGACCGGCTCGCCGTCCTGATTCACGACTTCAGGATCGACACCGGGAAGCGGGCGGGTGCACGATCCGGGCTTGGTCGGTGTCGCGCCGGGAAGCGGGCTGATCATGATAGCGCCGGTCTCGGTCTGCCACCATGTGTCGACGATCGGACATTTCTCGTTGCCGATAATTTTGTGGTACCACATCCAGGCCTCGGGATTGATCGGCTCACCGACCGAACCGAGCAGGCGAAGGCTCGAGAGATCGTACTTTCCGGGATGCTGCTCGCCCCACTTCATGAAGGCCCGGATCGCCGTAGGAGCGGTGTAAAATATATTGACCTTGTACTTCTCAACGATCTCCCAGAAGCGTCCATCGTGCGGATAGTTCGGAGCGCCTTCGTACATTAGAGATGTAGCGCCCAAAGCGAGCGGTCCGTACACGATGTACGAATGGCCGGTAACCCAACCGATATCTGCTGTGCACCAGTATGTATCCTCTTCCTTGATATCGAATACTATCTTGGTTGTGTAGGCGGTGCCTACCATGTATCCCCCGGTTGTGTGCACGACACCTTTAGGCTTTCCGGTGGTTCCGGACGTGTAGAGGATATACAGCAAGTGCTCGGCATCCAGAGGCTCCGGAGCGCACTCCCCGCTCTGACCCTCGACAGCCTCATGCCACCAGACATCCCTGCCATCGACCCAGTCGATAGGATCTCCGACTCGCTTCACGACAACGCACTTCTCGATTGTCGGGCAGCCCTTCAGCGATTCATCGGTGTTCGCCTTGAGCGGGACATGCTTGCCTCGGCGCCATCCCTGATCGGCGGTGATGACCACCTTCGCGCCGGCGTCGTTGATTCGCTCTTTCAACGCCTCGGCGGAAAAGCCGCCGAAAACGATCGAATGCGGCGCGCCGATCCGGGCGCAGGCCAGCATGGCGATCGGAAGCTCGGGGATCATGGGCATATACAGGCAGACCCGGTCGCCTGTCTCAACGCCCATTTCCTTGAGAGCGTTGGCAAACCTGCAGACCTCGTAGTGGAGCTGTTGGTAAGTGAGAATGCGGCTGTCGCCGGGTTCTCCTTCCCAGATGATCGCCGCACGGTTTTTCTTCCATGTTTCAAGATGGCGATCGAGGCAGTTGTAGCTGATGTTGGTTTTCCCGCCGACAAACCATTCGGCGAACGGCTCGTTCCAGACGAGAACCTTTTTCCAGGGCTCGAACCAGACGAAATCCTTGGCGATCTCCCCCCAGAAGCCCTCGGGATCCTCGATACTTCGCTTCCAGAGAGCCTCGTATTCGGCCATGCTCTTGATGTGAGCCTTCTCGGAAAATTCCGATGGCGGGTTGAAAATGCGGGTTTCCTTTAGTACGGAATCAATGTCTTGAGTCATGTCGCTTCCTCAGTTCTTCCTTGTTGCCTTTTTTCTATTGCTTGTGAAATTTTTCTCAATGGCTTCATAGCCTGACAATCGTGATGAATACACACTGGCAAAGAAAAAGGACGCCAGTTGCTTCAGGCGAGCCAGCCATATATTACCATCAGGAACAATGAATGCAAGCCTGTGACGCCTGAAAGAGCATTGCTTTGTGCATTTTTTCACGAAATTTAGGCTTTGCGACCTTTTCCTTGCACGCAATCAGGTGATTATCCGCTTCTCTGCCAAGTAGAACGTACCAGCAGCCATTGCAGCAAAGGATCGAGCCTTCGTTCACAATTTGATATATCCCAAACTTATTGAGGCTACCACTCTCTACGAATCGTATATGTCACAACCGTTTCGCCGTCGGCGGCGACCGGGAATACGAACTCGACCGTGCTCGCATCCCTCTGCTTGTATTCGTGCGAGCTTGTCCGGACTTCCCAATCACCCCAGACATGATCCCAATAGGTGATTTCCACCCGCTCGTCCTTGTGGTTCCGAATCGTCACTTCAACATCGTATTCCCACGTGTCATGCCGAATCTCTCTGCGATCCAGAACCACACGCTCGCCCACAATATCGAACGCCTCACCAAGGAAAATCTCGATCTTCTCGTCCTTAGGAGTGTGATCTATCCGATCCTCACCGATGAATTGCAGCGCGCCCGATGAGTCCTCCTTGTAGACCCTGATTATTCCCTTCGGAAGAGGAATACCAAGCCCGTTCGCCTGGGAGTTCATGAACTCCAGCCTGACTTCGATCTGCCCTTCCGCCGTATCACCTCGACCGTAGTAGCCGCCGCCGGGATCGAAAACGAAGAT
>CBDUXL010000126.1:0-9083 GCA_965371155.1 uncultured bacterium
GAGAACCAGATTCTCCCTCCCGTTTGGAGATTACTTCCCCCGATGATGAATCGAGGACCCGCATTTGCGGTCGGCAAATCCTGCACGGTGCTCGAACCGAAAAGGTGCTTTCGATACTCCCCGACCAGCGCTGATGTCACCCCGCCGACCAGCATTGCCGCCATATTTACGAGCGAGGGAACAAGATCGACATTCCTCGAACAAAACGCCCTGAGCGGCTCGACAATCTCGGTCGCAAAATTCGCCGCGACACCATTTGCATCGAAGCCCAGCCTTCCCCAACGCAGTCCAAGAAGCGCCGCTGTGATCGATCCGCCGGAAATGCTCGACACGCACTTGAACCGACTCAACCGGCCCAGCTCATTCAGACGCCACAAGCTCCCAATGTGAAAGAGAGTCGCTCGAAAACCTCCGCCTGAGAGTGCTATCGCGATCTGCGAATCTATCCCTTGTTTTTCCGTCATCATGGGACGCATTATACTCCACGTAAAAAAAACAAGCTCGATCGGGTATACTTCCGCTCTATTATGGCTGAGAAGACATTCGCAATTCTGACATCAGGCGGCGATGCTCCGGGGATGAATGCCGCCATTCGTGCCGCAACAAAAACTGCCATTAAGCGAGGCTGCAGGATGCTCGGCGCACGTCGCGGCTTCAAGGGGCTGGTTGAGGACGACTGCGTGGAGCTTACGCGCAGGTCGGTTACCAACATCATTCATCGCGGCGGGTCTATTCTGCTATCGTCCCGATGCGATGATTTCGAGACGGTCGAAGGCCGCGCAAAAGCGCTTGAAGTTTGCCGAAAACACGGCATTGACGGTCTTATTCTTATCGGCGGCGACGGCACCATGACCGGAGCGATGGAGTTCGAAAAGGAGGGCGGTCCGCTGGCGGTCGGACTTCCGGGTACGATTGATAACGACATCGTCGGAACCGACTACACGATCGGTTTCGACACAGCGGTCAACACGGCTCTCCAGGCTATCGACCGGATTCGAGATACCGCCGAGACGATGGGCAGGATGTTCTTCATTGAAACGATGGGCAGGCGCGCGGGAGCTATCGCGCTGGCGGCGGGTATTGCCGGTGGCTGCAATGTGGTGATCGTCCCCGAGCGGCGCACAGATATCGAAGCTGTCGCAAAAACGCTTGTCGATGCCCGCGATGCGGGAGCTACAAGTCTTCTGGTCGCTGTTGCGGAGGGCGATGAATCAGGTGGGGCATATGAACTCGCCCGAAAAATCAGGATTCGCACCGGGATAGAATCCCGGGTAATCGTGCTGGGGCACACTCAACGCGGAGGCAACCCGACCGCACATGACCGGATCATCGCTACCGTGCTCGGTGTGACGGCGGTTGATGACCTTCTGTCCGGATGCTACGGACATCTTCTCGGATGGAAGGCGGACTCGATTGTAAGGATACCGTTCGCAGATGCAAAGACATCTGAAACGTCCCTGCCGGCGGAAATCGTCCGTCGCGCCGATATGATGCTGACCTGAATGCGATTCCAAACCGATCCTTGGAGCGTGCTTCTGCATCTACAATTGAGACGCGGGATGATATAATCCGCGTTACAGGCTATTGGAGCTGAGACACTATGCATATGCGGCGATTCATCATACTGGGTCTAGCGATCCTTGTATCATTTGGCCTCGCGATCGGTCCATCTGTTGCTCAGACCGAGGATAGCGAAGGCGAAGATTCGGAAGAGACTTTCGAATTGCGTCCACCGAACTATGTAAGCGCCACCTACGGCTTCGGCCTGGCGCTTCCGCCCGGCTACATGGCTTTCGAGCTGGATGACGGCGAAATTTGGATGCTTGAGATTCTCGGCGAGATGGACGAACCGCTCGCCCGGATGGTCGTGGAGGCCCTTCCCGAGGGTGTCACGGACGTAATCGATTACTGGGCGGCCATGAAGGAACGCGACCAACTGATGGATCGGAATATCACCTACGAGAAGGTCGACTCGATCGCCGACTCGGCTGCAATACTGGCCCGGATTGAGAGCATGCAAGCGGGCGAATACATCCTCTCTATCACCTGGGTCTTTGTGCATGAAGGCAATGGGTTCTCTCTCTCAGCCTATCCACCCTCGATAGGCGGGGGCGCGAACCTGGCGCGGGACCTCGGTCTCGAGCTCTCACAGCAGTTCAGATGGATGAGCGAAGAGGAGATAGCCGAGTTCGAAGAGAATCCGCCTGAGATCGAGCCAGGCGCAGGCGAGGAGTTCTAGACTCGCCGAAAAAGACGGATCCAATCACCTGGAAGGCTTTCTTACGGCTCAATCCTTCCCCTCAAAGACGCAGACAATCCTCCATAAGCTGGTATAATCCCCGACCGAATGCGGTTGGACGGCCAAATCCGCAATGACTGATGGAAATTAATAGCGTCACTAAGGTTTGACTGGGTTTATGGGTCGTTATGACCGAAGAGAAAGAGAATACTGCACGGTCTGAGGTCATCGAAAACGAGCAGGATGCCGAGATGCATCAATCGGGCACGCGGGGTCGCGGTGCAGTAATTGCCTGGTGGCTGGCGACCATCCCCGCGCTGCTGATTATTGCAGGTATCGGCGGATGCAGCTACCTGTCCCTTTCCGGGATCGATACAACCTGGGCGATCGGCACAAGCGATTGGATAGCGCCGCCCGGGACAACCCTCGCCGGGAACGATATCGGCGGGAGAACCTTCGAACAACTGACCGACGCCCTGAACACATTGCCGTACGAGTTCTCGGGGCTGTCCGTCTGGCTAATTGAGTCCGCCGTGTGCCTTTCAATAGTCGATGGTGAGTACACCATCTCGACTGTTTCCGACGAGGTTGCCCTTTCGGTCGCTCCCCTGGAGCTGGGCTTGAGCATTGATATTGAGTGCATGCGTGGGGAGATCGGCGATCTCAACGAAATTGCCGGTAACATGATGGCTGTAGGTAGCCGGCTCCGATTGTGGCGGAACCCCCCGAGCATCCCCGTAAAGCTCGCAATCGATCGAGACACGGCAAGAGCTTACCTTGAGGGAGCCAAATCCGTAATTGACTGCGAACCGATCGATGCAGCTTGGGTGCCGGGCGCAAGAGAGATCGTCCCTCCGCGCGATGGGCTCAGTCTGGATATTGACGCCACGCTTGAGAGTGTCCCCGCCGTACTTGACAAACTTGAAGACATCCTTGTAACACTCGAAATAAATCGTACACCGCCTGAAATCGGCGCAGAGGCGTTTGCGGAAATCGACATAGCAAACCCGCTAGCGACCTACACCACGCATTTCAACATCTGGAAACGCAATCGATCGACAAACATCGAGATGGTCGCGGTTCATTTTGAGGGAGTGGTTATTCAGCCTGGAGAGATTCTCAGCTTTGATGAGATCACAGGTCCGCGCACGTACGCGGAGGGGTATCTCGCTGCGCCGATGTACCGCGACGGGCGCGTTGAAATGTCGCCCGGCGGCGGAGCGTGTCAGGTGAGCACGACCCTGTACAACGCGGCGCTTCTGGCTGGTTTGGAGATCGTTGAAAGGTTTCCGCACGGACGACCTTGCGGGTATGTGCCATACGGTCGCGACGCCACAATTGCTTACGGCAGCGTCGATCTGAAATTCCGCAATACCCTCAATCACCCGATCATTCTTCACCAGGAAGTGGACCGCCACAACAACGGGACAATCACGTTCGAGATTTACGGGCATCCCGATGATCGAGTGTACGTTGAGATCGGCAACTCATATTCCTGGATAGGACGCTCTGACAATTCCACGAGTTATATCGTTGACGCATCGCTCGCGCCGGGTGAGGAGGTAGTTGTTGACGCTGGAACAAGCGGAATTCACCAGAGAGCCTGGCGGACCTGGTGCGATCCCGAAGGAAACGAGCTGTACACGGAGCAATTATCCAACGACAGGGTCAGACCGATCGGGGCGTTAATTCGACACAATCCGCTGGAAGGCGCAGAAACCCCGCCTGCGGAAATAGAGGAAGTCACGTCACCCGATGATAAACCGCCATCTGAGAAACCACCCCCGGAAGAGGTCCCCGAGGACGAACTTCCACCCGGCATTTTTTGAAAATCCCACATTAAAATGTGGGCCACCGATGGATGTTGCTGTGTAGATTCTCCCGGGAAGAACCCACAACAAGTTGTGGGCCACCGATGGATTGTCTAACACCAGGGGACACCTCTTTTCGTCCCCGAAAAGCAGGTGTCCCCGTCAGAAGACCCCAACAATTTGAGAAAAACCCACAACAAGTTGTGGGACACCGATGGATTGTCTATATGCCTTTCCCCTGATTTAATCCCCTGAATATCCCTACCCGTCCGCCTTCATCGCCTCGACCAGCTCGCCCAGAACCCGCTCCCAGTCCGCAGTTGGAACCTGGCATGTGCCGACAGTCCTATGTCCTCCGCCCCCGTACTTCAACATCAGGGAGCCGACATCGGTTTTCGATGTCCTGTTGATAACGCTGTGACCGACAGTGAAAACCATGTTCTGCTTGGCCCTGCCCCATATTACCCTGATCGAGATGTTCTGCTCCGGGTAGATTGTGTAGATGATGAACCGGTTACCACTGAGAATTTCCTCGACATCGTGCAGATCGAGGATAATTACGTTCCCGTCAGCTCTGCTGTTCTTCTTGAGCATCTCCTCGAACGGCCCCTCCTGCTCGAAATACCGCTTCACTCGCTCCTGCACATCGGGGATCTCGAGGATCTGTTCCGCGTTCATTGCACGACAGTACTGGATCATGTCCTCCATTAGCTGATAGTTGGAGATCCGGTAGTCGCGGTAGCGTCCCAGCCCGGTGCGAGCGTCCATGATAAACGAAAGCAGCGCCCAGCCTGTCGGGTTCTCGATTTCCTTTCTGCTGAAGTCAGCAGTGTCGCTCTTGTCGACAGCAGTCATAAGGCCGGTTTCATCGAGCTTGGAGAACTTCTCCGCGCCACCGTAATAGTCGTAGATCACCCTTGCACAGCTTGGCGCGGAGCGGCTGTCGCCCTCGAAATGGAACTCCTCCGTCAATTTCTCCCGCTCCTCCTCGCTTGAGTGGTGATCGAACCAGAGTCCGCAACCGGGGACGTAAGGGATATTGGTGAGGACGTCACCCTTGGTAACCTCTACGTCGCCGTCCTGTACGTCCTTTGGGTGCACGAACTTGTACTCATCGACAATGCCGGCCTCCACCAGGAGAACCGCACACGCAAGACCATCGAAGTCGGACCTTGTTAATAACCGCATAATTGGCTCCTTGTCATAGAAAGCGTCACTATCAGAAAAACAACCCGTTACGAAGTAGGTGGATTTTACTCGCCCTGCGATGAGGGGTCAACCATGGCGGGCAATAGCAGGAGCGCGCAGCCGTGCACCGGCGACAAATCTCATCCATCCCCACATCAAGGGAATGGTATCGCGTCAACAAATTCATCCTGAAAATCCTGCCTTCCGGCAAGTTCTATCGAGCGGGACGAACGCGCGATTCTCGATGCTTCTCCGGTCTCCGTAACCGACAAAAGCACCCTCAGAGCGCCCTCAAGCGAGCTGTTTCCCACAAACCTGACCTTCCCTTTGATTCCGGGAATCAGCCCGATGCGCTCGGCATCTCCGGTACGAAGGAAGCTGCCGAATGCCCCTGCGAACAGAACCTCATTCACATCATCCCAACTCGCCCCGGTCTCCCTGAGGAGAATTTCCGCTCCTGCACGGATAGCGGCTTTGGCAATGGCGATCTCCGAGATGTCCTTCTGCGTTATGGAGATCTCATCCTCACCGTCGGTCCAAAGAACGAACCTTCTGCCGGTTTTATCCTCAATGATGTTCCGACTCACATTCTGAAAAGAGGCTTTCACTTCATCAGGAGAAAGAATCTGTCCACTCCTGTCGATAATCCCTGCCTCCAGCATGCAGCCGACTGCTTGAATGACACCCGTGCCGCAGATTCCTCGCGGCCTTACGTTGTCAATGGTGCCGATTCGGACACCACCGTGGAATTTCACTCGCTCGATTGCACCGGGCTCCGCATGCATCCCCTGCGCAATGCGCCCGCCCTCGAATGCGGGTCCCGCCGCCGCCGAACAGGTCACCAGCCCTTCGCCGGAGCCAACCGCGATCTCGCCGTTGGTGCCGATGTCTATGAACAGCTTGAGTGTACTCGATCGATTGAGCCCGATGGAGAGGATCCCGGCGACCGTATCTCCTCCGATGAACCCGGCAATATTGGGTAAAAGGCGCATGCTGGCATCCGGGCGAGATTCAAGACTCAGGTTCTCGAGAGGAATGGGATCATGCTCCAGGAACTCCGGCTCGTATGGCGCTACTCCGAGACTCGAAGGAGACTTCCCCACAAGGAGATGAGTCATGGTAGCGTTGCCGGCGACCGTTACATCCAGGATGTCGCGCCGGTTAACTCCAGCGGTATTGCAGGTTTCGGAAATCAGCTCGTCAAGAGTTCCAACGACTAACGACTTCAGTTCATCCAACCCCCCCGGCTTCGATGAGTACGCAATACGGCTGAGGACATCATCGCCGTATCGCGCCTGCGGATTCCCCCTCGATGCAGTACCGATTACCTCGCCTGCCTTCAGTCTTGCGAGCGCACATACGACTGTCGTCGTGCCGATATCACACGCAACGCCCAGGGCCTCTTCTCTCAGGGGATCATTATCCGGAAGGTCAAGAAATGCCGGCGGATCGATGGGGAAATCCTTCCCTGCTCCCCGAACGAGCACCTTGGGAGCGACCCGGATAGAGCTTTCAGGAACCTCCACGAGACAGTCGGTTCGAGGAAATGACCGGCATGCGAGGCGGTAGCCGTCTTCACCGGCCTCCCCCTCCACCTGTCCCGATACCAGTTTCACCCTGCATTTCCCGCAGACCCCGTTCCCGCCGCAAGTTCCCGTAAGGCCGAGACCGGCAATAAGCCCGGCGTCCCTGAGCGAGGAGCGGGGACTAATCTCGATTCTCTTATTGGCAGGGAGGAAGGTTATTTCGACCGAGGCTTGCATCGGAGGCTATTTTGGCCGATGGAGCCGGATCCATCAAGTCTCACGCAAATCCGGTTCAGAACTAAACCCCTGAGTGGATTCCTTCAGGAGCCACCCCTTGTTCTACTCTCCTTCCTTTTCTTCCTTGGCCTGCTCCTCGGCAAACTTCGCGTGCACTTCCTTCATGTCGAGTTCATTTACTTTCCCAATCAGCTCCTCAAGCGTGTCCGCCGGCAGAGCTCCCGCTTGACGATAGACGAGGATTTTATCCCGGAAAGCCATGACAGTTGGAATAGACATCACCTGGAAATGCGCGGCAAGTTCCTGCTGCGCCTCACAATCACACTTGGCGAATACAATATCAGCATGGCTTTCCGACACTTTCTCGAAAATCGGCCCGAATATCTTGCACGGACCGCACCATTCGGCCCAGAAATCTACTAGAACGATATCGTTGTTCTCGATGGTCTCAACGAAGTTATCATTTGTAAGCTCAATTGTGGCCACTAGTTGCTCCTTCCGTGCCATCTACCACCACATGACCGCTCGCGAAGACAAGTTTCGTCAACGATGCATGGATGGCAGATATCCACAGCGATTTGAGTTGACAGCCTAACCTGCGATCCACTTCAGGTCAAGCGCGGCGATGAAGCTTGCTCAACACAATCTTGCCCCGTTCAGGCGAAAATGCTAGGATGCCCGTCACGGGGCACTACGAACGGAAGTACAAAGCCTGGGATGGCCCGGTGGGGGCACTCGGGTTTTTTTACGCCCCGCCAATCAGCAATCAAGAGGATATCCCGCGCGATCGCAGCATGCGACCGATGGATTGGGGAGGTCCTAAGTGGCTCAGACAGAAGTTAAAACCAGGAAACTCAACCCGTGCGAGCTTGAGATCGACCTGTTCTGCCACGGGATCAAGGTCGACGAGACGTGCACCCTCGAAAGTGACGCTCGTCTGTTCTCCCGCACCCGGGCCGGCCTCGGAAGCGGCCTGGAGCTGATCCTGCCCGGCGATCTCAAGGACATTTGGATGAACATTCCGGTCGAGGAGGATTTCGTCCAGGAAACGCCATATTTCCTGAAAAAGAGAGACGACGGGTATATCGTGTTCGACAGCCGAAGCGAATTCGAATATCCGGTCAAGATTCCTCCCGAACCGACCTGGTACACGAACAAGACCTCATTCGGCAACGAGATGAGCCAGGTGGCGGTCATGCAGGGCACATACCTCGGGGTTTATGTCTCCGGTTCGTGCATGTACTGGTACGACCGACCCAAGCGCAACTGCAAGTTCTGCACCACTGGATTCAATATCGGCATCAATGAGATGCAGCACAAGAACGTTCAGGAAGTTGCGGAGGTTGCTCAGGCCGCAAAAGAGGAGAGCGGGATTACGTTTGTCCATTTCAATACCGGATGGCAGGAGGGCAAGGGGCTCGACCACTGCGCCCCGTTTGTGAAAGAGATCAAGGAGAAGGTCGGCCTGATGGTCGGTGTGCAGGCGGTTGCGGCTCGTCCGGAGGAGCACTGGAAGTACGACTGGATGATCGACTGCGGCGCGGATCACTTCAGCTTCTGCTACGAGTTCCACTCACCCGAATGGTTCGCGAAGATTTGTCCCGGCAAGGAGGAAACTCTCGGGCAGGACACGTTCTTCAAGGCGTTGGAGTACGCGCAAAGCAAGATGCAGAAGGGACAGTGCTCAGGCGAAATCATCGCGGGCCTCGAGCCGGTTGACTGGACGATCAAAGGTATCGACTACATCACCGGCCTCGGCGCGTTTCCTACAGTGTGCGTTTTCCGGCCAGTGATCGGCTCAGACCTCGAAGACCACCCATCGCCCAAGTACGAGGACATGGTTCCGATCATGCGGCATATGTACCTCAAGTGCCGCGAGCACAAGATTCCAATCGGTGCGGCGCCGAATATCGAGGTCAGCCTGGTTGTTCAACCGGATGACGCGAAGTATCTCGTACCGCGAGACATAGCGTTCCACACATTCCAGGCGCTCATCAAATTGGCCAAGACAGCCGGTGGATTCATGAAATTCAAAAAGGAACAGAAACCGCACTCGGTCCCCGGCGATCCGTACAAACCGCC
>CBDUXL010000127.1:0-9046 GCA_965371155.1 uncultured bacterium
CGCGTCAGCAAGCGGACCTGTAGATTCCGAACCGCGCGCGTCAGCAAGCGGACCTCTAGCCTGGGAATGCATTCCCCCTTGAATTCATCGATCATTTCCCTTTGGGTGGTTCTCCGGAGCCGTCGGGACCTTCCCAACCGTGCTCCTTGAACATGCCCTTCCTGATAGCCGGGATGTTCTTGATGAGCGTCTCCATGTCGATGCCGGTCAGGCTTTCGATAACCGGCGGGAGCTGGCTGATAATTTCGGTCACGTCTTTGGTGATCTTGCTCGCCCCGGCGCCTTGACCGTCCGGTCCGCCCGAGGAGTTGTTGATAATCACTATACGATCGGTGCGAGTAAGTGGTTCGGCGATTGCGCTCGCGATCTCGGGAAGCTTGTCCACGAACATCTGGACAATCGCGGCCTCGTTGTACTGTCGCCACGCAGCGGCTTTCTTCTCCATCGCGTTCGCTTCGGCGAATCCCTGAGCCTTGATGACATCCGCCTGAGCGATACCCCTCGCCCTGTTCGCTTCGGCTTCCGATTCACCGGTCTTCTGGATGACGTCCGCCTCGGCGAAACCTTTCAGTTTGACCGCATCCGCAACACCTGTAGCTTCGGTCTGCAGTTTGTATCTCTCTGCGTCGGCAAGAGTCTGTACCTTGAATTTCTCGGCCGATGCAGGCTTCTCGACGGTCGCGGTCAGCTCGCGCTCCTTGCGCAGGATCTCTTTTTCCTGGACCTCGATCCGCTTCGCGCGCTCGACAATATCAACCGTTACTTCACGCTCCTTGACAGCCTGAGCGGTCTCGAACTTCTGAAGGTCGTAGGCGAGGTCCGCTTTCGCTTTTTCCTTGTTGACTGACGCGGTATACTCGGCGACTCTCATCTGGTAATCCCGCTCAGCTTCAGCGATGAGCGTGTCGGCGCCGAACTTCGCTTGCTGCCCTTCCTGGAAGGCTTGGGCCGACCGGATGGTTGAGTCCCTGTCCGCCTCGGCCTCGCCGATTGTCGCGTCCCTCTTGACTTGTGCGGTACGCGGCTTGCCGAGGGCGTCGAGGTAGCCCTGGTTGTCGCGGATGTCCCGGATTGTAAACGAAACAATGGTCAGGCCCATGTTGGCGAGATCGCTGCTCGCCACCTCCTGGACCTTCGCCGCGAAAGCGTCCCGGTTCGAATAGATCTCTTCGACGGTCAGGGTGCCGAGAATCGCCCTCAAGTGGCCCTCCACCGTCTGAAGGGCGATGTGCTTGATTTGCTCCACACCCATTGAGAGGAATTGCTCTGACGCGGTGGCAATCGAGATATCATCACCCCTGATTTTTATCTGTGCGATACCATCCACGATGACCGGAACGCCCTTGACGGTGTAAACCTCGGGTGTGCGCACATCGAGTGTAATCAACTCCAATGAAAGGCGATCGACCTTCTCTAGGATAGGCCAGACGAAGGTCATGCCCCCCTTAACCATGCGGAACCCGACCTTGAACCTCGTGCCGTCCTCGCGCCTGATCCATCGGCGGAGCCCTGAGATTACAAGCACCTCGTTGGGACCTGCCTTCTGAATTCGTTTCGCGATGACAATGATGATCAGAATGAAGAGGAATACGAGGCCAAATACTATTAGGGGAAGTGAAGGTGATATCATTGGCGTCTCCTGTTACTTCGTTGTAGTGAAATCATCTATCTTGACTAACTCGAACTGTCCCGTTGGTCCTTTGAGTCGACTGGCGGTTGCTCAGCCTCCTCGGGAAGGATCTCCTTGACAAAGCAGGTCCCGCCAACCAGCCGCCAAATTTTCACCACGCGGCCCCTGTTTATGCTTTTCCCATCAATTGACCGCGCAGGACAGTTGTAACGGCTACCACGAGAGACATACGCGATCTCCCCTGCCCCGTCATCAGTAATCGGCGTGATTATCTCCGCTGTGGCTCCGATCGCTTCGCTTGCACGAGCCTCCGAGGATGCGCTCATCTGATTCACCTTATACATGAAAAAGTAAACCGCGAACGCAATCAGGAACCCCAGCACAAGTGCGAATAGAACCGATCCCCAGGTTGGGAACCCGAGCTCGTACCCGATCAGCCCTCCACCGCCGAACCCGCCCATGAAGGAGAATATTGTCATGGGCGACACCGGGCTGAGCGCTATCTCGCCGTGCCCGTGATAGAAATCACCAGACGCCAGATCGGGACCTGCATGTGCGTCGCCGAAACTGACGGTATCCGCTCCACCGCCAAGGTCGGCATCATGCCCAGTTGAGAAATCGACATCGTGCCCAGTCATCATTTCGCCGAAGCCGACGAAGACGGCGCTTATCACGGCGAAAGCAAGTCCGGTAAGGAAAAGGATCCAGTATACGGTGATAATTGTCATGGTCCACCTCCATTCGGTGTGTAAAGGACCTCCAATTACAAACGGCGACCAGGACCTTCAGTCCAACCAATTCTTATTCAGACCTGAGAACGCAAATTATACACCAAAAGTAGGTTCAGATACACGACGAGCTATAAATCGGCAAGTTGCAGTCAAGTGATGCTTTTCAGCCGCTTTTCGGCTGATTTCGGCTCCGGCAAATCAGCCCCTCGTCTCTACGTCCCGGATGATAAAGGAGACCACAGTGATGCCCATCTTGCCTAGATCTTTCCCCGCCGACTCCACCACCTTGGTAGCGAGCGCTTCCCAGTCTGTGTACAGCGCTTCATCAGTCGATGTGCCCAGAATCCTTCTCAGGTGCCCGTCGATTGCCTGAAAAACGATAGCTTGAATCTGGTCGACTTCCATCGAGAGAAGACTCTCGGCTGCCAGGGCAACCGAGACATCATTGCTTCCGATTTTTGCCTGGGCGACGGCATCAACTTCGATTGTCGAACCTTTAGGTGTTCGGATCTGCGGCGAGCGCAGTTCGACTGTCATTACCTCGAGAGACAGCCTGTCAAGCCGCTCTATGTAAGGCCAGACGAAGGTCATGCCTCCCTTCAGCATGCGGAACCCAACGGCGAACCTTGTGCCATCCTCGCGCCTAATCATTCGACGGAGGCCCGAGATGATAAGCACCTCATTCGGACCTGCCTTGCGTATGCGGGCCAGGGTCGCCCACATAAATATGAAATACAAGAGAATAAGGGAAATTGCTATAAAGGGGATATTCGATCCCATCCTGGGTATCTCCTCTCCCACAAGTTGGTATTACCTGGGGCGATGATTATATCACCATCAGGCAATTCAAACAGGGTCCGTCTCAATGCCTCAATTCTCGGGGTCCTGGACCGTTTTTCATTCTATCGACTTTTCACATTTCCGCCTGTATGATGACCGCATGGGGTCTCGCTCGGCAACCGGCAGCAGGGCTGCGTTCGACGGGTTTCGGCTGTCGCTGATTCTGGTTCCCTGCCTGCTTTTCATGCCGGAATTGCTCGGCCTGAGCAGGTTCGCGGGATGGGATATCAGCAGATTGAATCTGCCCCTCAAGTGGTTCGATGTGCAATCCATTCGAGAGGGCGCAATCCCGCTTTGGAATCACTATCTCTATGCCGGAATGCCGCATCTGGCGGAGAGTGAATCAGGCCTTTTCTACCCGGGAAACATCCTGCTGCACCTTCCAGGCGACTTCTTCTACTGGGCGAGCCTGACGATCATCGGGCACCTTGTGCTCGCGGGGCTCTTCTGCGATCTCTGGCTTCGCGGACGGGGCATAAGGCGCGAGATCAGTTTCTTTGGAGCGGTCCTCTTTCAAACGGCGCCGTTTCTGTTGTTTCACATCACATCCATGGCGCTTCTCCAGGCTGTTGTCTGGTTTCCGCTTCTGTTGTGGCTTGCAGACAGGATCCTCGAAGAACCACGCCCCCGGGCAATCAGGTTCCTTATCGGCGCTCTCGGTCTGATGGGCGGGATGTTGATGCTTGTCGGAAGCGCGCAGATGGCATTCTATGAGGGTTTCCTGCTGTCGTTCTACTTGCTCGGTCATGTTCTGGCAGCGAAGGACCACTGGAAGCAGCGGCTGGGAAGATCGGTCGGAGCACTTGCCGTAATGGGCCTTGGGGCGCTTCTGATAGGCGCTGTCATATGGATTCCCACTCAGGAGTTCACAGCCATCACGATTCGGGAGACGGTGGGAAAAAATTTCTATCTGCTTGGAACATGGCTCACGCCCAGTCGACTCGCGACCGCTTTCTATTTTCCGGCGTACGGGCGACCTGCCGAGACAGTGGGATGGGCATCCAGTCTATTTTATGTCGGACTAGTGCCCACTCTTCTTGCGATGTTCCGCCTTGCGGGCATAAAGGTGAATTGGAGAAGAGACGCGCCTCTGATTGTTATGTTCGGTGTCGCGCTTTTTCTGGCGTTCGGAATGAACAACCCTCTGAATCATTTGTTGGTCAAATTCCCGCCGTTCTCGTTATTCCGATACCAGGGCAGAATCGCGATCGGTGTGTTGATGGCGTTGATTGCGCTTGGAGGGCATTGGCTGTCGGATGTGTATTGGAAGCCATTGGACGATAAACAACAGGGGGAAGGACCAGACCCGGCCCGTACGAAAACGATGCTGAAATGGTGTCTGGTGATAGTCTTTGCCTGTTTGCTTGCATTTCTCCTGAACGCGCACAGGTCCACGGCGATCAAATGGGGCGGGATAGTCTTCGTCGTTGATGTGCTGCTGGGATGGTGGGCGTTTGCGAGCCTGTTGAGGAACCGTGGATCGCGTCGGTTCCCCTTGTGGCTTGCGGTCTACATGATTTTCCATCTCGCCATCGTGTATCCGGTCGGGCGGTTCGCTACAATGAAAACCGAAACATACCGCGAGGCGCTTACTTTTTTCGATCGGCTCGAACGGTCCGATGGCCTTCCTCCGAGATTGCTGATTGTTGATGTCGGCAAGTTCGAGGATCGAGACCTTCTCGCTCTTAACCTCCTTGGACCACAGGACAGCCTGCCGAACCTGTGCGCAGGAAACACTGCGGTGTTCGCGGGCGTCCAGACATTGGATCCATATACACCACTTCGCCCGGTCGAATGGAATCGTATCATCAGACGGGAGATTGTAAGCGGATTTGAGGAGTCATCCGAGGACGGGATTCTGGATTCCGTCACTGCGAACCTCCTTCACGTGTTGGGGATAGACGCGGTCGTGACATGCGGCGATGTGAACGATATACCGGGCTATGAGCTTGTGAGTGAGGATCTGGAGCCTGCCTTTGGATCCGGTACCAGGCTTTACATGGCGGAGATCGAGAGGCCAAGGGTTTGGATGGCTGATGAAATGTGGGGCGATGAAGGATTCTCGTACGAGCTTACATTGCTCCGAAACGGCGCGAGAGTTGAACTGGCGACAGACACGGGAGGCCCGTGCATGGTGGAGATATCGCATTCACCCAATTGGGATGTTAAGCTCGACGGCAGACCGGCAGTTTTATCGCAGGCAGGTGGAGTATTTGCTGCGATTGAAATCCCCGATCCCGGTGATCATGTGATTGAGTTTGAATACCGCACCGACTCATTCCGCCGCGGCGCAATCTTGAGTATTGCAGGAGTTGTGATACTTGCGATGTGGATACTTGCGATGTGGATGCTGTTCGCCCTTCAAACGGGAAAAAACGAAAAACTACAAACGGGAAAAAACGAAAAACCATTGTAGGGGCGCGGGGCACGCGCCCGTCGGTAGTAGGGGCGCGGGGCACGCGCCCGTCGGTAGGGGCGGCTGATTGATGTGAGCGATTTCCGTAAACGGTTCGAAACCGAACTCAATCCCGAACAGCGTCGCGCGGTCGAAACGCTCGAGGGTCCCGTTCTCGTGCTCGCGGGCGCGGGAAGCGGCAAGACGCGCGTAATCGCCTATCGCACCGCCAACCTTGTATTCAGCTCCACCACCGAACCTTACCAGATCCTCGCCGTTACGTTCACCAACAAGGCCGCTGATGAAATGCGCGCCAGGGTGCATGGTCTGGTGGGTGTTCGATCCCACGAGGTCGCACTCGGTACATTCCATCGCACTTGCGCGCAGATCTTGAGGAGATTCGGCGCAGAAATCGGCGTTCCTACCGAGTACGCCATTCTCGACGACACGGAAAGCACTGTGCTTGTCAAGCGATGCATGCGCGGAATCGGTATCGACACCAAGCGTTATGACCCAAAGGCGGTGGCCGGAACGATCTCCTCCGCAAAGGGCAATCTCATCAACTGGCGAGACTACCAGGAACGAGCCTTGGATCACTGGGAAACCCTTGTAGGAGAGGTTTACGAGGCGTACCAGAACGGTTTAGTGCACGCGAAGGCCCTGGATTTCGACGACCTGATAATGAAAACGGTCGAGCTGATGGAGCAGAGCCCTCGCACACTCGATCACCTTCAGAATCGGTATAGATACATACTAATAGACGAGTACCAGGACATCAACAAGGCCCAGTATGTCTTCTCGGTGACACTCGCCGAGCGAGACAGGAATGTCTGCGTGGTCGGTGACGACGACCAGTCCATCTATGCGTTCCGAGGCGCCGATCCGAAGTATATCCTCAACTTCGAGGAGGACTTCCCCGGCGCGGCGGTCGTAAAGCTGGAGGAGAATTACAGATCGACATCGAGAATCCTCGACGCCGCAAACGCACTCGTAAGAAACAACCCCAAACGCCACCACAAGAACCTCCGAACCAGCCGCGGCGAGGGCGAGCCGATCTCGTTCAAGTATTCCAGAAGCGATGAATCGGAAGCGATCTATGTCGCGGAGACAATCGAAACATTCATGAAGGCTGAGAGGATGAGCTACAACGATTTCGCTGTCCTTTACCGCACCAACGCGCTCTCGCGGGTGTTCGAGGAGGTTTTCACGCAATACGCGATACCGTACCAGGTGATCGGCGGATTTCGTTTCTACGAGCGCAAGGAAATCAAGGACGTTCTCGCGTACTTGAAGTTAGTCCAGAATCCCTGGGACACGGTCAACCTCCAGAGGATCATCAACACGCCGACTCGGGGTGTCGGCCAGAAGAGCTTCACTAGGGTTATCCAGGTGTTGACCGAACACAACCTCGGGATTCATGAGCTTCCGCATCGCGAGGAGCTATGGGGCCTGCTCGGTGGATACGCCGCGCCGAGGGTCCTCAGGTTCGCCGGGATGATCCTTTCGCTGCACGAAGAAAAGGACTCGTTCTCCGTGTTCGAATTGACCGGTCGAATACTTGACGAAACGGGGTATGAGCGCAAACTGGTTGAATCCGACACGATCCAGGCCGAAAGTCGACTTGAAAATATTGACGAGCTGAAGGGCGCGATATCTAAATTCGATGAGGCGTACCCGACAGAGGGTCTGCCTGTGTTTCTCGAGCAGGTCGCGCTCATCCAGGCGACCGATGATCTCGAACCGGACGCCGAGAGCGTAAAATGCCTTACCGCCCATTCCGCGAAAGGGCTTGAATTCCCGATGGTGTTTGTCGTGGGGATGGAGGACGGTCTTTTCCCGCATTCCAGAAGTCTGAACAACCCTCACGAGATCGAGGAGGAACGCCGTCTCTGTTATGTGAGTATCACGCGGGCGAAGGATCGCCTCCACCTCAGCGCGGCGCATCAAAGGACCAGCGCGTTCTGGCGAAGAAACACCGGGCTAGGCGGCGCTGTGCCGAGCAGGTTCCTTGCGGAGATTCCCGAGGAGTTGATCGAGCCGATTGATGAGGACAGCGCGAGGGCGCTTCGTGGTGAAATCGAATCAAAGATTCGGATACCGGTTGTGAAGAAGGAGAGTGTCGATGAGGAATACGCCGAAATGGGCAATGGCTGGAAGGTGCTTCCCAGGGCGTATCAATGGCCGGGTGCGGGCGGAACCGGCGTCCCCTCTCGAGACATTCCCAAACCTAGGGGCATGGGCACACATCGGAGAAAGGAAGCTATCAGGCCGGAACCCAGCGCCTATGCGGTCGGGCAGATGGTGAAGCATCCCACTTTCGGTGTCGGCAAGATCGTGAAAATTCAATCTGCGGGCGGAGGGGACTATTTTCTTCAGATAGATTTCGAGTCGGAAGGTCAGAAGCTTCTATCCGAGTTGAAAGCACCTCTGGAAAAAACGGAAAGGGAATAAGCTTCACAAAACCCGGCACGTTGTCTTCGGGGACACCTACCTGCCGATCCCTTCGCAAACTCCGGCAACCAATTTGTTCTCTTCGGGGCAACTCACTTGCCGTTCCCTTCGCAAAACCCGGCAACCAACTTGTTCTCTTCGGGGACACCTCATTTCGTCCCCGAAATGCAGGTGTCCCCGGATTTGCAGGAATCTCAGAGCACTGTTTCGGTCCCTTCATAAATTACGCTATCGACCCAAATGAGGGCATTAGAGCCATGTGCCACCCATCAAGCGAGTCCTCGAGCTTGTGGGTGTTTGTCATTATCGTCTTTCGCACTGAGGGCTTGGTGAAAATGCCTGCAGGCGATTGAGTTGCTAACCAATCTGTAGCCTGGGAATGCACTTCCCAGGATTCAGAAATCATATACATCCTGTGAAAATACACAGTGTTGGCATTACGCCCCGTCGGTTGTATATGATACAATCCTGATTTGGAGGATAACTCCCAATGCCTAAAGTCGTCACATTTCACCAAAGGTTAAGCTTCCAGTGGGAAATCGAATGTAACCCAGAGATGGCGGCTAACCTTCTGGCTGCAGGATTCCTTGAGCCGTCAGGACAAACAGAGAACTACAGTGAGGGAATGGTCGGCGGACCGAATAGATGGCAGATAATCCCGGGAAAGGAAGTGGAACTAGACACGCACCTGAGGGAGCTCGGGGTGGAAGTCGAGAACCCGGACCTTATTGAGATTAAGGAGATCGATCCTGACGTTTGGGAACTTTCTCCTTTTCGCCGGGTCAAGAATGATACTGATTTTATCCTGCAGAAGTTCATGTTCACAGCTCAAGGCTATGCTTTCAAAAGTAATCTGGATAATGTTTTGGTAAAACCTGAAAGTGTAGAGCCAGCAGCGAATTATCTGATGGGAAAAGGCCATCTGGTAAGGGTGGTCCCACTGAAAGGTTAACTGTCAGTCTTTCACTTGCATCGCGCTCATAGAACACCAAGATAACG
>CBDUXL010000128.1:0-9044 GCA_965371155.1 uncultured bacterium
GATTGATGACACTGCCGTTTGATGATCCCCGATCGGTGAGGTAGAGAAACAACATGCCTGCTGGCGTCCGTTCCAGCGACAGTACGGCATGTTCTCGTGCCACATAGGGGCTGTCATCGATTGTTATGGAGTTCAACGGCAGCCTTCCGACGGTGTTATTACCCGGGCGGAGCCGGAGTTGACCTCCGTGCTCATCGAGAAGGTAAAGCCCCGGGCCTTTATCGGCTTTGCCCGCGCCTTTGAATTCCAATTTAATTGCGCTATCGCCTGCAGTGACCACATCGCCATCCGAAAGAAGATACCGTCGTCCGGGAGGAATTCTTACTCCGTTTAGTAGTGTACCGTTGGAGCTTCTCAAATCCTCGATATAAAGCCCCCCGGCTTCCGCCACAAAGGCAAGATGAATGCGACTCACGTTCAGGTCGTCCGAAAGGAGAATATCCCCGAACTCGCGACCGATCACGGTGCGAGCCTTTCTCAGAGCCAGTTTTCCGCGTTCCGGGAGAATGATGAACGCTCTGAAATCAATAATCTCTTCGATCGGTCTTGTTGCTTCGGGGCTCGGGGCGGGGTCTCCCTGACCAAGAAGCCAGCCGCATTCCTTGCACCATTCCTCGGCGCCTGCGTTTTCCGCTCCACAGACAGGGCAGGTGGTCATACGTCCTCACCATCCTTTTCGGCATCATCGATTTCCGGCGCAGTGTCGGTTTCGCGCTTGCCTCGCTCCAGCGAGAACGTGGACTGCGTCAATGTCTTGCTCGCGTCATCTTCCTCACCGCGCGCAAGCTGCTGTATTGCCTCACCCAGTTCGCGAGCCTCCTTGGTGTTGCCCGAGATAATCAAAGTGTGCTGATAATCCCTGAGCTGGTGCTGGGCTTCATCCGAACTGAGCACCCTGGTTCGGATTCCCCTGATTGTGCTTATGAGGTCGCTCTTGACGTTACGCCTCAGAAGCGCCTTGTCGACTCGAGGGTTCTTGCCGCGCTTGATGATGGTCGGATCGTCGACGAATCTTGCCGCCGCCCAACCGCGCAAATCACTCTCCACCGCGGTTGACGTGTGCACATAGCGGACCTGCACATCGATCGTTCTGAATATCCCCGCCGGATGCGGCTCATACTGCAGCGTACAAAGCGCGGTCTGCTCGGTGAATTTCTCCAGGTCGGGAAGTTGCACTATGTGCTTGCCGTCCTCGAAATGGTGCGGAAGTCCGAAAATCTCCTTGATCTTGATCCACTTTCGCGGCGTTATGACCAGTTCCATCGCCCTGTGGCTGACATTCAGGAAATGGGCTATCTCTTTCTTGAATATTTTCTTGATTTCTCGCGGGCGCGGCGAGTGATAGAAGCCTCCACCGGAAAGCCTGGCAATCGAGCTGAGCAGGTCCTCGTTGTAATCGAGACCCACACCGACCGCGCTGACGCTGCCGCTTTTTTCGCGCACGGTCTCCGAAAGCCGGAAGAAATCCTCATCGTCCATTCTTCCGTGCGTGGGACGTCCATCGGTGAGCAGGATAATCTTGTCGATGGTGTTCTCGCCTGAATATTCCCTCAGCTCTCTCAGACCGGTTTTTATGGCTGCATGGAGGTCGGTCGATCCGCCGGCCACCTCAACTTTTCTCAGCCTTCGCTTGGCCTCCTCCTTATTAAGGACCCTCTTGCTGGCGAGGACTATATCGACATTCTGATCGAACGCGATTACGGTGAGACTGTCGCGACCGGTCAACTGGTCGATAACAACGCGCGCGGCCTTGATAACCTCCACAATCGGCCCGCCGAACATCGAGTGCGAACGGTCCAGGAGGAGCACCAGGTTCAATGGCGACTCTCTTCCTGCTTTCGGTTTCTCGCGGGAAAGAAGGTCAACCAGCATAAAAGTCTCGCCCGCCGACTGGTGCAGGATGAAGCTGTTGAAAAGCGAGACGGTCATCTCGATGGTGTGGACTTCCTTCGAAAAATGGTAGTCCTTCTGCAAATGCTCATCCCAGAGGTCTGATGGGAGCGGTCCGGACGGGACGGATATTTCCTCAATAGGGCTCATTTTCTAGTCTTGGACGGGGCGGGAAGCTCCTCGCCGCAATGCTGGCATCGGGAGTACCGAAGGCTCGATATCGCTCCGCAAGCGGGACAAACGATTTCTTCGACATCGGAGCCGAGAAACCTCCCGCATGCGTAGCAGAAACGACCGCTACCACGTGGCTCGGCACCGCAGGCCGGACATTTTTCAGAATCCTCTGTGGGAGCGGTGGCATCGGAGCTCCCTGCCGGTTGATCCCTTTCAGTTTCAGGCGCCTCGAGCGCGGAGATTGCCTGACTGGTTCCGCAGGATGGGCAGTATTGGATCCCTGCGGGTACGTTCTCTCCGCACTTAGCACATGTCCGATCTTGAGACAAATCGGCACCGGTTGCCGGTTCATGCCGAGGCGGCTGGGCAATGTCTTCCTGATCGGGTTTGAGAGGCGCGCCGCACTTACGGCAGAAACGTGCGCGCGCATTGGTGGGTGCGCCGCATCGCTGGCACAGCAGTTCGATTTCAGTGGGAGTGCCACACTCAAGACATTGTATGGCGCCCTCGGGAATGTATGCATCACACACCTTACAGCGCATCGGAACTATATTATCCGAACCGGGGGGAAGTGTCGAGGTTCAGAAGAGCCGAGAGTCCCATAATATCGCTTGAGAATGGTGGGGGAGCCTGCCGCATGCAGTTAGAAGCGGTGATTGAATCCGAACAGAATCTCCTCCCCGTTTGAGCCGATTCCATAATCCAGCCTGAAGAGGAGGTTGTATGGGATGAAGTGGCTGGTGTGGATCCGAATACCCGCGCCATAGCCATACTCGAGATCGTCAAATCCGAAGCCGCCGTTGTCCCAGGCCCGCCCGAAATCGGCGAACAGAACCCCCTGGAAGATGCCCGGTTCGGCGATGAAGCGATACTCGAGGTTTATCCCAAGGACCGCTTTGCCGCGGTGAATCCCGCTGGTGTATCCACGGACCTGCCAGCCGATGTCGTTGAGCTCGTAATTGGGAGGATCGCCGGTCATGCATGAGTAAACGAAGCGTCCGCATACGACGTTGCGTCCTCGGTAAATATCCTTGAAATACGCCGCGTTGACAGTGTGACGAGTGAAGGTGAAGTCACTCAAGGTAAATGGCGCCGAGACCTCGTTATAGACGCTCCAGTAGTATCCTGCGGTGGGAAAGAACCGGGAATTGATGCGGTATTGGCCGAAGTCGAACGCAAGCGCGCCGACATGACCGTCCGGGATTTCTGTTCCTGAGAAGAAGAAAGTGTCATCGGTGCCGAGGGAGCCGAATGGATCCCCGCGCTTGGCCGTCGTGACATCCTCCCACCGATAACTTGCCCCGCATCCCCTGTTTCCCCAAATGGTTCGGTAACCCAACCTGAATCCATTGCGGTCTATGTGATAGCTTTCGTGCGTGGAAAATAAGGTATCGGTGCGGATAGTGTTGTACGTATCTACTGTCCAAAGGTTGACGGAAGCCGTCTGATGCCCACCCATGAACTGAGGATCTATCCAGGTCAGTCCATAGGAGTAATCCTTGGTACCGGGGAAAAGCGACAGCATGACAGTATCGGCGGTGCCGAGGAAATTTCGATCCCCGATTGTGCCCCCGTTAAAGCTTGCGCCCATGACATTCTGCCCGCTTATCGAAGGAAAAATGAACCATGTGCGTCGAGATGACAATTCGATATTTACGATTATGCGTCCCGGTTCATCAGCGGGTTCCCAGGTGATGTCGGCATTCCAGTAGATTCTGTTCAGCCCTTGAATGCGCCTTCTGCAGGAGGCGACGTCGCGAGGTGATATCTCATCACCGACCCTGAATGTCATCTGGCGTAAGACCGTTCCCTGTGAAGTCGCGAGATTGCCCGAGAATCTGATTTCATCGACGATCCCGATCGGAGTCGCGTCCTCCGAGAGATCGGTCTCCTCTGTTTCTTCGTCCTCTTCGGGAACTGCAATTGTGGAAGGGTCCTGGCTGTAAAGTTCGCCCTCAGGATCCTGAGCGGCAAGCGGGGTGGTGGTGAGGATGGCGATAAGAATTGCGCCGGCAAGCAGGGCGATAATTCGTGGAAAGCGAAACCCAGGCATCTTGTCTGAAACCTGCACACCTCGATCCGATACACTTCGCACTAACTTTGATTATATCATTCCTGAGAGCGTTGCGGCTTCTTCCGGACGTTTTCTCAATTATTCCTTCCGCTTTTGAAGAAAATTGATCCGAATCGCATCAAGTCTAATAGAGAAGCTCATAGCGCACATCCTCTTTTGGAGCCTGGAAATGGATCTTCCCAAACCGCTGACATGTTCCGAGGTGGGCAGGCGCAGTGTCTTGAAAAAGCTACTGAGCCACGAGATGGAGGGGGATCTCGAGGACCGGGTGCTTGCCCATTTACGCAAATGTCCCAGTTGCTTGTCGCTGATGGCAGAGGTGCTCGGCGAGACAGTGCTTCCGGGGTTCGTGGACGATGATCTGCCGCGATTCGATGAATTAGGAAATTAAGACCCGATTGCCTGATAAGTATTTCAGTTCGACAGAGTTCCCGCTCTTTAGGCCCGCTTCGGCGGGCCGTCTTTACAGGGATTCGCCGCAACCTCCTGACACCAATCTCAGAAAGTTGCAAGTGCTTTCTTATCAGGTTCCTCTCGGGGACCCCTCATTTCGTCCCCGAAATGCAGGTGTCCCCCCCATTTGAATCTTTACTTTATTCCTGCAAGTTTGTGAGAGGGCACGCTTTGTGGTCAATGTGTTGAGGTTTCAAATGGGCCTGACTAGAAGAAGAAAGACTCGCCCTGCATCCGACCCGACTCGTCGATCAATACCAGCGCTGTCGCAATGCGCTTGGTTCCCCTTGTGATCCCCGTTTCGGGACGTGCAAAGCCCAGCGCCATCGAAGATGATGAGCCGCCATCGAGGTTCATGGCGTAGGTGGCCCCGAGGTCCAACATGGTCCAGGCAAGTTCCTGGAGAGTGGACCCCATGCTCCGGCCGCTCTCCGGACCCTCCGCATATACAAGATATAGTCGCCCTCGATTGTCGATGCCGACCGCGGTTCGCGCGGAGCGCCCTCGCGCTATGTCGTTGCCTATATCGTCCTGCTCGGCAGTAACATGCACCCGACCGTCGTACACCAGGAACGGTCCTCCCTGTAACGCCCAAACCGTGGGAGGTGCTGTAGATGCGACTTCCATCCGAATGTCCACGGTTTCCCCAATACGCAATAGCTCGAGGGGCGGGTATTGTCTGCGAGACCATAGAATGTGTCTGTCGGCGAAATCCTCGATTTCCCCGTTGGTGACATCCTGCACAACACCGTCCAGTATCACCGCTTTCACGCCCGGCATATCCCCGCGAATCCGCTCGGGGTGTCCGGGTGTCAGAAGCGCGATCTCGCCGTGTTGAGGGGATTGGTTGACCAGAGTCGCTTCCCATTCGATTCCGTAGGCGGATGAAACAAGGGCGTGAATCCGGGGGTAGGAGATCCGGTAGGAACCGTTGTCGAGAACCATGAAGGCGGGACGATGCAACTGCGGCGGAGCGACTATCTGACTGTTTTGGATCACCAGCGAGAGGCTGATTCCCGGCCATATATAATACCCCCCGTTGATGCCGACAGCGGCCCCGCATCCGTGGACGAATTCGTCCACCGATGCAAGCCCGCGGGTGGTTACATCCGATGCGAGCAACACCTGCGGACGAAGCCTGCTTCGGGTTGGGTCGGAAACAACCGCGTGGACAAATCGCTGGCCGACAGGCGAAACATAGCGTCGGGCGAAGTACGTCGATCCTTCGTCCAGCACGATTTCCTCCACCGACTGCCTGAACCTCGTGTAACACAATATGTTCAGACCGGTGTATCTCTCATCGGAAACGACCTCCCAGTAAAGGGGATATCGAGATTCCAAAACCACCCGGGTGCGCTCCTCCGAGCATGTCGCTCGTAGCTGCACAAGAAGTCCGCCTCCGAAATCGTACGATTCGTGGACTGCCCGGTTGCTTTCGCAGGTCCGGCCCGGGATGTCGACCACGATTCTCGGCGGGGAATCGAGTTCATACAGCTCGTAGCTTCCCGGTTCAACGTCGCTCAGCCTCAGAAGAAGCGAGTCCTCGCCCCGGTTGGCAATGATCCAGGGGAAAGAGTCCAGGAGCCTGCCCCCCTGGGCGGCCATAGCGGGGAGGACGGCAGGCGATTTGACGGAAAAGGAAAAAGCTGCCAGAAGGCAAATTGCCGGAATCAGGGAGGTGTAACGGTTGTGCCGGATCGGGGTGCTGCTGATCATGGCGGAATTAAAAATCAAGCGCGGGATGCCTTGTGACGGATCTCGGTGGTGGATCGGTTTCCGGTAATTTTCGCTCCAAGCGCGATTAGCTTCTCGATAGGATCCTCATAGCCTCTGAAAAGATGAGCTAAGCCCTTGATCCGGGTTGTACCGTCGGCCCACAGGGCAGCGATCATCAACGCGGCGGCGGCCCGGATGTCAGGCGCGTTCACTTCGCAGCCGCTCAGCCTGCGTCCTCCGTTTACCACAGCGCTATTCTCAAGCACTCTAATATCCGCGCCCATGCGATTCAGCTCATCCGCGACAAGGAATCGGCGCTCAAAAATCTTTTCGACGAAAAGGCTCTCCCCGGAAGCCCGCGTCATCAGCGCCATGTAGGGCGGTTGGACATCCGTGGAGAAACCGGGATACGGAAGAGTCCTGCAGTCGGCGGGTCGAAGCATGTCCGGGGCCTCGATGGTTATTCGATCCATCTCGGTGGTGATTCGGCAGCCGGTCGCCGTAAGTTGCTCGAGCGTGGCGGTCATATGTTCGGGCTTGCAGTCTTTGAGCGTGACTTTCCCGGCGGTCATGGCCGTTGCCACGAGGTAAGTTGCCGACTCAATTCTATCGGGAATGATGCGGTGCCTTGCCGGACGTAACTCGCTCGACCCCACAATAGTGACAGTTGATTCACCTGCGCCGACCACTTGTGTGCCCATTCCTGTGAGAAAATCTCCAAGGTCGACGATCTCGGGTTCTCGTGCTGCATTCTCGATGACAGTGGTCCCATCGGCCATAGCGGCGGCCATCATTATGTTCTCCGTGGCCCCGACCGAGGGGAATCGCAGACGGATTGTGTTCCCCACCGGACGTTTCCCCGAATTGAGACTCACATGCACATTTTCTTTGTTCTCCTGAATCGTCGCGCCCAGGCTCACCCTTCCGGAAAGGTGGAGGTCGATCGGGCGTTTGCCGAGACTGCATCCGCCGGGGAGGGGTATCAGAGCGCGTCCGAATCGAGCGAGGAGCGGTCCGAGGACCAGGACGCTCGCGCGCATTTTGCGCACTAATTCACGGTCGGGTTCGAGGCAGCTTACGTTGGTTGTGTCGATCGCGAGACTGTGATCGCCGGTCCATTTCACACTTGCCCCGAGCGATCGGAGCACATCCGCGAGCGTGTAGACGTCCCTCAAACGAGGGACGTTCTCGAGCCGGCTTTCACCGCAAGCGAGCAGGGTCGCCGCCATGATGGGCAGGCAGGCGTTTTTCGATCCGGAAACCCGAATCTCACCTTCGAGTCGACCGCCGCCCTCGATATCCAGATGGTCTTCAGTGTCAGCCATGATACATCGGGCCAAACAGGTGGACATACTACCACATCCTTAGCATATCAAGCTTCAAATTACCCCGGGAACGCACAACCAAACGCAGTTCCATGGGTTCACTCAATGCAAGGCACACCATGTTCCAATTAGGCTCTTACGGCTCGCTGCCCGTATTACTATCCGACAGACCTAAGGTTCATTAAACCCTATAAAGGCAGTTGGTTTGCGAAAACAGCATGAGAAACTCGCCTGGGACAGCAGATTCAGCGCTCGGAAGCCTTCCTGGGCTTTGAGCAGCAGGATTCATGTCGGTCAGGTGTTCTTTTCCCTGTTACTTGACCGGCTGCAGTTTCTGCGGTATATCAAGATTGCAGGATAAATGATTCCCCAAAGGGAGGGTTTTTCGATGCGCGTTATGAACTGGCTGGCTATTGTCCTGATGGTGACGCTTGCTTTCGGGTGCAAGGGCGGAGGCAAGCTGGTCGTGGGGGAGATCGAGGGGCCATCCTCGATTGATGAGAACACCTCCGCTGATTACAGCGTCACGGCGAACGGCGACACGGGGATCTGGTACTCCTGGGCTGTCGATCCGCCATCGGCGGGAGCGTTTACGAATCAGACGTCGTCGACCACCACTTTTAATGCGGCCAAGGTGATTGGCGATACCCAGATCAAGATACAGGTTGTTGTCGGCTCCGGGAAATCCAATCCCGTGTTCAAGAGCCTGGATGTTACAGTGATTGATGTGGTGCCCGGGGGGAATCATCCGCCCCTGGCAGCGGCGCATACGGAGCCATCCGTTATTAACCCGGGAGGGTCCGTGCAGTTCTACGATGACTCAACCGACCCAGACGGTGATGACGACATCGTCAAGTGGGAGTGGGACTTCGCCTACGACCCTGATGACGGCTTCCAATCTGAAAGCGAGGAGCAGGAGCCGATTGCCGAGTACGCCGAACTGGGGACTTATCTGGTCCAGCTCAGAGTCGCCGACTCAGGCGATCTTTCGGACATGCTCGATGAGCCGTTGGAGATTACCGTTCAGTTGCAGCCTGTACCTCCTGTCGCGAAAGCGGCGGCGGAGCCGTTGGTGCAGGATGTCGGGGAGTCAGTACATTTCTATGACGATGGCTCGTACGATCCGGATGGCGGCGACATCGTCAAGCACGAGTGGGACTGGGACGCTGACGGTGTCTATGACGAAGAAGGTTCGGATGTTGAGCATGTCTGGGGTGAGCCGGGAATCTACGCTGTCCAGTTTCGCGTTACTGATGACGAGGAGCAAACAGACGTGCTGGACGAGCCTTTGGAAGTGACAATTTTCGCTCCCCCCGTAGCCTTGGCGGCTGCGGAACCAATGATCCAGTACGCGGGCAAGCCGGTTCATTTCTTTGACGATGGATCCTACGATCCCGATGGGGGCACTATCG
>CBDUXL010000129.1:0-9008 GCA_965371155.1 uncultured bacterium
ACAGCCGATCATGCACCCCAGGCTGAAATCATTGAGAGTCGATCGGTTTGAATCGGAAGCTCTCGCAAAAACCCTGGAAGAGGACTACTTTGATTGCTCGATCGATCTTCTCGGCCACGATCCTGAATCTGCGAGTGCAGTCGTCAAAGCACTCTTCGGCCGGACCGCGCACCATATCCATCTTTCGTCCGATACTGTCTATCGAGTGCTAAAGGGGGTCCCGAGACCATGGCGAGCCGAGGACGACGAGGGTCCGCTGATCGAAAGGAACGCAGGCAACGCAACGTGGTTCGACACGGGATTAGCCAATCGTCAAGCCGACGAGGTGATAAAAGCCGCCATCAGGGAAAAAGGATTTCCAGCCACGATCATTCGACCCACCCACGTGAGCGGAGCTCACGATTCCACGCTTGCCGATTACGTACACATGCTCCGCATTCTCGATGGTGAACCACTTGTGGTGCCGGAGCCATCGGGGAGTTTCCGACACATTCACGTCTCCGACCTCGCTGCAATCATGTACCGAATACACCTTAACGCCCATGGGACCTTCGGTAAGGTCTACAATGCCGCGGGCGGAAGTGTCGTGAATCTGTACGAATACTTCGACCTGCTCTCCGTGCTCCTGGAGAAGCCTCTTCACCTTGTCCCGGTCCCGGTCGACCGCTGCGAAAATCTGCTCGCCGACCCCGGCTACCCATTTTATTATTCCGGCGACGCTTTCCCCGACATTACGACCCTGGAGACCGACCTGGGCTTCCGCCCACGAGGCTTTGAGAAGTTCCTTCCCAGGGTTGTCGAATGGTTTCTCACCGATTACAAGGGCGACCCTCCGGACGCATTTAAAGCTCTCAGAACCAAGGAGCGCGAGTTTCTCGAGAGCGAATGAACGGAACCAGGAAAAATGGCGTCCCGTGATTTCGTCATAATCACAATCGATGGCCCCGCAGGCAGCGGGAAAAGCACGCTCGCACGCGGGCTTGCACGCGAATTGGGCCTCACCTATCTCAGCACCGGGGCCACATACCGTGCCCTTGCCCTCAAGGCCCTGAGAGAGGGCATTGATCCTGAAGACGAGACCAGATCCGCTCAGCTTGCTGCAAACGTGCAGATCGATTTCCATCCTGCGAAACCGGAGGAGGACACCGACCGGGTTATACTCGATGGTGAAGATGTTACAGACCAGTTATCGAAGAATGCTGTCAGCAAGGCTGCAAGCAAGATCAGCAAGCACCCGGAGGTCAGAAAAGCGCTTGTGAGATTACAGCGTGGAATCGCAAAACGGGCACTTGAGGATCATCATTTGGCCGGTGTCGTTCTCGAGGGTCGCGATACCGGCACGGTGGTGTTCCCGGATGCAGATGTCAAGCTCTATCTGGATGCAAGACTGGAAGAGCGGGCACTCAGGCGGCTCGAAGATTTCGATCCTGGTGAAACGAATCTGAAAAGAGCAAAAGCCGAGATTCTCACTCGAGACATCAGCGACATGCGTAGGAAAGTAAGCCCTCTCAAACCCGCACCCGATGCGATCCGAATTGACAATACAAACTGGGAGATCGGGGAGACCCTCGCGCATGCGCTGGGGGTAGTGAGGGATGCCCTGGAGGGTTAGGGCACCGGCATGCCTCCGTTTCACGGGCTGGATGCCCGTTAAACGAACAATCACGCGCAGGAAGCGCGTGATACAAAAACCGACGTCCCAAGAGACGTCGGCCCTTATCCCGATCAACTTCGGTAGCACGAGACTGATCGGTGAATAAGCGTGCACAAAGAATTATCGTATTCCGTTAAGTGTTTTCGCCCCGTTGCGCCTCAGGTCTCCCTTAAGGAAGATATTGTACCATCCGGGAACCGCCTCAATGAATTGCTTGTTGGTCGGGAACGCTTTGTTGCCGATTCGATCTATCACAAATTCCGCACCATGCTGGTCGCCGAGCGAGTCCATAATCGCGCGAAGGTTCCTGATCGCCTCGATTTCATCCTTGCTATAGAGAAGCTCCTCGTGACGCGTGCCACTCTTGAGGATGTCGATAGCGGGGAAAATTCGTCGGTTGGCCAGATCGCGATTCAAACATAGCTCCATGTTGCCGGTACCCTTGAACTCCTCGAAAATGACGTCGTCCAGGCGGCTCCCGGTCTCGACAAGCGCAGTGGCGATTATGGTCAGCGAACCGCCGTCCTCGAGATTTCGGGCCGCTCCCAGAAACCGCTTCGGCTTGTGCAGTGAGTTTGGATCGAGACCGCCGGAAAGGGTTTTCCCACTGGACGGCATCACCAGGTTGTACGCCCGGGCGAGTCGGGTGATGCTGTCAAGAAGAATCATCACGTCCCTCCCGTGCTCAACCAGCCGCTTCGCTTTCTGAAGCACAATCTCAGCAACCTGGATGTGGTTATCGGGACGCTCATCGAACGTGCTCGAGACCACCTCGCCCTTGACGTTCCGCTCGAAATCGGTGACCTCTTCAGGTCGCTCATCGATCAGGAGGGCCATGAGGACGATCTCCGGGTGGTTCTCGGTGATCGCATTTGCAATCATTTTCAAGAGGATCGTCTTGCCCGCCTTCGGCTGGCTGACGATCAACCCGCGCTGTCCCTTGCCGATCGGTGAGATCAGATCGATCAATCGCGTGGAGATCAATCTGGGGCTGGTTTCAAGGATAAGGCGTTCATCCGGATAGACTGGGACCATCTTGTCGAAATTGGGCCTGCCCTTGGCGAACTCGGGGTCGCTCCCGTTGATGGCCTCGATCCTGATAAGTCCGAAGTACTTCTCGTTATCCTTGGGCGGACGGATTTGTCCCTGGATCACATCGCCCGTGCGAAGCCCGAATCGCTTGATCTGACTCAGGCTGACATAGATGTCATCCTGCGTCGGGTTGTATCCGTTCCGCCTGAGAAAACCGTATCCCTCCGGCAGGATTTCAAGAGTTCCTGTGGCGAATATGTGGCCTGAACTCTCCGCCTTGGCCTGGAGAATACGAAAGATGAGGTCTTTCTTCTTGAGTGTTGTTACACTCGAGATTTCGACTTCCTTGGCGATTCCTCGGAGTTCTGTGAGTGTCTTGTCTTCCAATGATGTTATGTCCATAGCGTTGCCCTTCCTTCCTCCGTCTCCGGGGCGTCTCCCGTTGCCGTCGACTTCCGGTTCCCGATTCCTGTATTTTCTTGAATCGGTGCGCCGTCCGTCGTTCCTGGCCGGGTTCCTCTTCTTAGGGCGCCCTCGTGGTTGATTCGATGATCCCGCCACGTTATCAATTCGTTCGTCCTCGATTTCCGGACGAGATGTACGTGGTCGGAAATGTCTTCTGGGACGTTGTGTACCGCTCACTGCCGGCTCCATCCACCCATCGCGAACCGCTTCATACCCTATTCCCGTCAGGTGCTAGAGACATGCAACCGGGTTTGAGGGTTCGCTGGTGATATTGTAGTCACTAATTTGTTGTCCGAGTAAATTAGCCGAAGTCCTCACGACCATTTCTCAAAATCCGATTGGCGCAAGGCCGTCGTCTAACTTGACTACCCTAATAATCCTTATGCCCGTCTAAGAATTCGGGTAATCCCTGCACGCTCATTAACTGCTGCCCCTGTATTTAGTATTTCGGCAATCCAATCCCAAAATGTTCCCATCAGCACAAACGTGCATACTGTCTGCAGCGCCGATAGGTCAGTGTGTTTTCTACTCGATAGCCGGGATTATTTTTTTTGCCCCGATGGGTGATCCCTCTTCGCAAACACCGTTCTTTCAAACTGAATATTAAAGACAACTGCTGGGAATCTGTACCGGGAACCTCAAAGTGCTTGCATTTCAGAGGGGGCGCCGGGACGACATCGGCAGAAGGATCAGTCCACCCTTCTTATACACGCTCGGGACGCATATGTCAAGACTTGCAGCATAAATAATTTCGCGTCCGAGAGTGGCAGTATGACCATTCAGCCCATATAATTGCCGATTCGCTTCCCGGGTATCTGACATATTGCCGCATAGGAAGGTTCATGGATGCATGGGGGAATTCGCGCCCACTAAAGCCCCAACGGAACCGTGCACCGGAACAGCGAGAAGCTCTTGGGATCCTCCGCATAGCCGTGCTCAGGGATCAACTCCAGCGCCTGGTCACGGGCCCAGTCGACAATCCTCTCCCACTCGGCCCCGGTAAGTCCTTCGCTCCAAAGGCCCCTTGTTGAGCGGAAAAATTCCACCAAAACCTCCGCGTCGGGATATTGCAGCACATCCTCGTAGCGGAACTCCTCCACTTTCCCGAAATATCGTCTCAGAACCTCCGGCGCGCTCTCGCTGTCGAATCCTTCGGCCCATTCGTTCGCGAGGAACCACCCGAACCGCTCCCTGGCTCTCTGCTTCAGTTCCTCCAGAAGAGGAAAACACGAGCGAGAGTTCGTGCTCACTATCACCCGCCCCCCTGCCCTGATCACACGGCCCATTTCGCTGAGCACCCGATCAGGATCGGCCTGGCCCAACACATCGAGCGCGGTAACGCAGTCAAAACTGGCAGACGGGAAGTTCAGTTTCTCCGCATCGCCGAGCCGGAAATCCACCCAGGCGCCTTTCTGCTCCGCCCCGTTTCGAGCTTCCTCCACCAGCTCAACCGATTTCTCTATTCCGACCAGACAGCCAAGGTGTCCGGATGTCCTCAGTTGCACCAGGAAATCGCCCAAACCGCTTCCGATATCGAGTACTTCCTCGTTGGGTCTGACATCCAGGAACTTTATCGCCAGCTCAGCAAGATCATGGCCAACGCGAGAGTAAGTCGCGTGTATCCTCTTCCGTATCGTCAGCCTGCTTCCGTCGGAGTGTTGCTCTGGATGAGATTCCATACAATCAGCCCTTCAGATGGGGTTCAACCCAACTACACTATCATTATTATACGCCCTCCCAAGGGATTCCGATCAGCCAGACCCGGGGAAATCCTGTGATTTTGCCCATTTTGGGGGCAGAATTCGCAGTTAGTGTCCCTCCCATGTAGATTTGGGAGGAGTGAAACTCCTCCCGAGACACCAGGAACCCTGGTCAGTAAATGTACCTGTTATAGAAAACCTCGTAGCTGCCATTGGCGCTTACGATGTCTTCCCAGAATGCAAAGATATTCAGGTTCGGCGCTCGGACCACAACCGGCTCCCTCGCGTCCCCTCCGGTGGAGGTCGATATCTGCACGATCTCCTCCCAAGACCCCAAACCATCCTCGGAGAACGTGTGGAGTATGTTCCAGGTGTCGGCCTCGAGACTCCGGAACACGATATCGATAAAACTGCCGTCGGGCATTACATGAATCGCCGGACGGCTGTCCGGAACCTGGTTATTGGTCAGATCGAACAGGCTTCCCCAATTGGCGCCCGAGTCATCGCTGATTCGATAGCTCACTTCAGCGCCCTTGGTCAGGGGAACATAATGGAACACGACATAAACATGCCCGAAATCATCCGCACCGACATCAGAGTGCCATCCATGGTTGTTGTAAGCGCCCGTCGTAATCTTGATGGACGATGAGAAACTCGCTCCACCGTCGGTGGATCGAGCGTACCGAACATTGCCATAGTACCAACTGGTCAATTCCTCCCAGGTGACATGAATAACTCCGTCGCCCCCGACCACAATCGCAGCTTCTTCGCTGGCGGTCGATGTGTCGGCGACCATAAGATCGTCGCTCCAGTTATCTCCGCCATCGAGCGACTGCTTATAGTAAATGTTATAGTCATTGTAGCCGGTGCGATCGTCATGCCACGCTATGTGAAGGTGGTCATCCGGCCCGACAGCGAGTTTCGGGATTCGGGAATCCCTGACCGCGTTTGTCAGCCGCACAGGGACCTCAAACGTCACTCCGTTATCGTAGGACCGAGTGAAGTAAATCTCCCGCCTACTGCTGCTGATCTTTGTTGAGTAGTACACAACATGGACCGTCCCCACCGAATCCACCTGCACATCAGGAAAGAACTCGTTCGCGGTCGATGTATCCAGCTTCAGTGGCGATTCGAAGTCGATTCCCTGGTCGGTCGACCTGCGGAAAAATATATCGAAGTTCCCATCCCGATTCGAATCGAAAACGACGTACACATTGCCGGTGACCGGACAGACCGCGGTCTCCGCCCGCCATGAATACAATGCATCAGTGCTGGGACCGTTTGTCGTCAGGCGCTCCGGATCAAGCCAGGTGCCCACAATCGGAACTTCTTCGCTCTGTATTGGAAATCCGATCGGACTGACCAGGTCGGGAGGTCGAACGATCACATCATCTGCAGAGAGAATGCCGATCTGAACGGTTGCATCCGTCTCGGCGGTGGGAAGAACCTCTATCACCACGAACATGGTCCGGGGAACGTCCGGCGCCGTGGGTACAACGCATTCATGAAAATACGCTTCACCCTGGCTATTAAAATAGACCTCCGGAAGTTGCTCATAGTCAACTCCGGCGCCGAAGCCGGCAGCCGGATCGTTCAGTTCATCGAAACCCCCGCGCCAGCCCGGATGATCGTAAGACTGGTAAGCGATTCGAGTATCGAAGACCTTCGAGAACATGCCGTCGTCATTCGCGTCCAGCCACAGCTCGACCTCACCCAGGTCATCGATTCCGGCGGTTCCCGTCTGGCTTACGATAAGCATATCGAGAGTGCCGTAATTGAGATCACCCTCGATTGTGAAACTGAGAGCCGGGATGCCCTGCATTCCTTTCGCGACCTTGTCCTCGAGCATCCCCTCGCCGCTGCATGTGATGGTATCCACGACCCCGAGGTCTTTCCGGATTGTCAGAGGGTAATCGAGGTCGATTGGATCGCCGTCATCGAACTCAAAATGAAGGACGAGATCGACCTGCACGTTGTCCTCGACCCCGGTATCCACTTTGAAAATCAGCGGATGGTCGGGTACGACGGTCTCTCCGCGTTGGACATATCCAAGGTCTACTTCCCCAATAAGCACATGTATCAAACCGCCTCCGCCCTGCAATGACATGACGCAGTTGTGCGCGCCTTTGAGGCCGATGTTCTTGATTGTCGGCGCAAACTCGATTGTCTCTCCAGGATTGAGGAACCCATCGCGGTTGCCCTGGCTGTAAAGCGGGTGGTCGTCGTCGGACCACAGCGATATCACATCGAACTCAGGTTCCAGCGGGGTGGTCAGGGCCCTGTAAGCGTTGATCCGTCCGGTGCCGAGCTTGCCCTCGTAGCCGGGATTTATGGCGTCGATATTGTCTGCGGTGAAAATCACCTGGTCGGCGACCTCCTCCTGCGTGTAGCCGGGGAAATACGATGCGACAAGCCCCACCAGTCCGCTCACCTGCGGGCAGGCCATGCTGGTGCCGGACATAATCGCGTATCGCTGATTCTCAGGCACCGACCAGGGGTCACCGCCATGCTCGTAGAAGATGCTCGATGCAATCTGATAACCCGGAGCGCAGACATCCACCCAGTCTGCGTAGTTTGAAAAACCGGCTTTCTTATCGCTTTGCGTCGTGGCCGCAACAGCGATGCAGTAATTGAATGCGGAAGGATAATGCGGGTATGAGGTGTTTGAATTGCCTGCCGCGGCAACCACTACGCTGCCCTGCGACCATGCGTAGCTGATTGCAGACGCCTGCGCGCTTGAGGCGTAATAACTTCCGAGCGACATACTGATACCATCGGCGCCTTGATCCGCGGCATAGATAATCGCCTCCACTACCCAGCTATCCATAGCACCGCTGTCGCCGTCTATCGGGAATACCCTGCACGGCAACAATTTTGTATGCCATGTATGCCCGCTGACACCTTCAGAGTTGTTCCCAACCGCGCCGATAATCCCCGCGCAATGAGAACCATGTCCTACATTCTGATCCGGAACACCATCGCCGTTGTTGTCCAGCCCGTCGCCGGGTGTTTCGCCGCCGAGGCCGTCGCCGGGCGGACTAATGAAGTCCTCGCCGTTTATCACATTTTCATATAAGTCGGGATGATCGCGCATGATTCCCGAGTCGACCACGGCGATAATCGTACTGTCGGTGCCCGTGTGTATGTCCCATGCTTCATGGAGTTGCATCAGCGCATTCCCGTACTCAAGGTCCTCGTATGTGTCATTCGGGACGAGTTCGGGGTACAGAATTGCGTTAAGATCCGCGTACTCGATTACCGCGCTGGAATTGAACAGCCTCTGAAAATGCTCGTATGATTCGCCCGATGGAAACCGCACGCGGTAGGCATCTATCCTCGGTATCGCGCGGATTATCTCGCACCCGAGCGCGCCGACCAGGACCTCAACAACCTCTATCGGCGTCCCGTCGACCGCGCCGATCAGCAGCTCATTCTCGGCGATATCAACTGTCAGGCCGGTTTCCGGGTCGCTATATTCGATAATCCCCGGCATCGGTCCGACCGGCAGATGATCGGTTGAGATCGTTCGGACGAGTATGTCCCTGACCTGCGATCGCTCGCCGGGAACTTCGAGATGTATATGTATCTCTTCCTCCAGACCTGCAATAGACAACTCCCTGTCTATGGAGCCTGAAAATGATTCCACTTCCTCGCCGTCGACCAGCAGCGTCGCGCCATCGATCTCGACGGTCACCTCTCCGTTTCGGCCCTCAAGGACAATCTCAAGAGGGTAAGCGCCATCGGGATCGAGCACGAGTTCCCTCAGTCCCCAGGGAAGTAGGTCCGTTCCATTCAACCTGAGTTCCTTGAGAATTGTGTTCTGGATCTCGACGCCGGCAAGCGCTGTTGCTACAGCCGCCGAGTGAGGATCTGCTCCATCCGTCATGCCCGGGTCCACCGGAGAATTCCCTCCGGAGCATCCGAGCACGAACAAAAACACCATCATAAGAAGGATAAATGCATAACCTGAATACCGCATTGTTTCTCCCACGCCGTCTCGCGCGAAGCTGATAAGATGCGTAATGCTTTCCCTGTTCCACTTGGAATGAAAAATCGGCAGACAAAATCGTATCCGGAAACAACCGGGCGCTCCGCCTGATTATACGATAATAACCTATTTCGACCCATTCCGGCAAATCCTGGAACCACATTCAACT
>CBDUXL010000130.1:0-8985 GCA_965371155.1 uncultured bacterium
GATCCCTTACTTTTGGATTGCATTGCCTGCAATAGCCTTTTCCGCTGATTCTTGAGGTAGAATCTGCCCACGCCGTACAGGGTGACCAGAATCGGTATAGCGCCATAACCCCAGAATTTCAGACCGTTCTTTTCCGCTTCGGATAGTTCCGGATCGAGCGGACGATTCTTGACCACGCGGGTTCGGATATCGATAAGCTGCTCACCGAGATTGAGTGACTCCATCAGGTTCAGGAAGAAAATCCCGTTACCTGGAAGCTGAATGGCCTGGTCATCCACGAAAGTCGAGTTACCGATGACAACGAAAGAAGTTTGCGGGCTCTGGGTTACCTTCCCTTCGGTGTCGATCTCCGGGATCGTGCCCTCGGGATCATCGGGATTGAGATCGAACGCCGGAATCGGGTCGTCCGCAAACGCTGAAGTAAACGCTCCGTTGATCTGCACGGCAACAGTTTGCTTGCCCAGGTCACTCTCGCCCCCGGGTGGCACAAACTTCTGGTTGGGTGGCGGAGTAAGATCAACGGGAGGGATGTAGGAGTACGAGCGTTCGCTGGTCCTGGCCAGCTCGATGATGTCCGCGTCATCTGAAATCTTGTCGTAGAGCAGTTCCAGAGAGCTTACGTATGGGAATATCAGCCTTTGAAGGCCGCGCGTTGCGGCCGAATCCGGATCAAACCCGGTCGGTACGATCTCCGGGAACAGCGGATAGGGCACCATCACTCGCATCCCGCCCATGCTGCCCGCTGGAACCTGCCAGCAATATGCGAGATCGACAGCAAGGTCGTTCGTTATCTTGACACCGTATTCTGTAAGCAGGCTCTCGAGCGGATTCGCCTCATATTGCGCCTGCCCACTCATTTCATCGATCTTGATCCCGTCAGCCATAACCACAAGCTTGCCGCCGCGCATGAGGAACTGGTCGACACAGTAGTGATGCCTTTCGGTGAACGGCTGCGTGGCTTCCGCGATTATCAGGGTGTCTACATTGTCCGGCACCTTGCGACCGTTGCTCAGATCGACATCCTGCACGGAATAAAGCTCTCTCAAAGCCTCGGTCAGAACCGAGTAATTCTGACTCGCCTTCTCACCGTGACCGGTGAGGAAGCCTATGGTGGGCATATCCTCCGTGATAAGCTTCAGTATTGACGAAGTTATCTCGTACTCAAGGTTGCTGGCATTCGGGACGGACGGGATGACCTCATAGCCGCCCATGTAGTTGATTTCCATCCCAATGAAGGCTTTCCCCATGCTCAACTGGTCGCTCTCCGTGATCTGGTAAGAAAGCTCGGTAATGCCCCTGAGTTCGATCGCCTGCCGCTCATCGGAATCCAGGTTTTCAGGATCAATGAACTGGACTAACAGATGGGTTGAAGCGCTGGCGCGATACTCGTCAAGAAGGTCCCTGAGCCTCTGCTCGTGCTGCTGCAGCGCGGGGGGCAGCTCGGATGACACATATGCTTTGATGTGGACCCGGTCGGGGAGGTTCGCGACTATCTCCTTTGAGCTTGGTGCGAGCGTGAATTGCCTGTCCTCGGTGAGATCAGCCCTGGCGTAGTAGAAGTACCCCAGGACGTTGAGAACGATCACAATCCCGATGACGATCAGAATCTCGAATGTGGTCTGTGAATATTGTCCGGCTCTTCGCATGACCAGTTGCCTCCCTTACCCTTTCCACTTCCGGGTTTCCATGCTTCTGATGGTGAAAAACACGAACAGGAAGATAATGGAGAAATAGTAGAGCATGTCCCGACTGTCGATTACTCCGCGTCCCACTGAATAGAAGTGGCTTATGAGGCTGATATTCAGGGCAAAGCGTTGGAGCCACCCGGGGAAGTACTCAACAACGTCCGGTAGTCCAATCAGAATAAACATGAACATGGTCACTACCGAGAGAATGAAAGACACAATCTGATTGTCGGTGATGCTCGAGAAAAAGATACCTACTGCAAGGAAAGCGCCCCCCATGAGTATCGCCCCGAGATACCCGCCGATAATCGGGCCGTAGTCGAGGGACACTCCCGGGGCTGCTGCCTGGGACACAACAACAACCAAAGGGAAAGTGAGCAACACCGAGACCGTGAGGAAAATGAACGCCGCGAGATACTTGGCGAGAACCACCTCCCAGTCCCTGAGAGGTAGCGTCATCAGCACCTCCACCGTCCCGACCTTCTTCTCTTCCGCAATCAGCCTCATGCTGATCGCAGGCACAAAGAAAAGGTAAATCCAGGGCAGCAGCATGAAAAGGCCCCTGAGGCTTGCCTGGTCGGCGGTGAAGAACTTCTGCAGCTCGAAAAAGAAGAATCCCGTGAAGAGCACGAAAACATCGACAAAAATAAAGCCAAGAGGAGAGGTGAAATACCCACTCATTTCCCTTATGAACACCGGTACAACTCTTTTCATGCTACACGCGCCTCCTTGACGGTCAGGGTGCGGAATATGTCCTCAAGCTTGGCGGTCTCACGTCTAAGTTCAGTGAGCTTGAATCCGCCGGAGACAGCAAGGTCGAAAATCTCCTCGGAGATGTCCCTGTCTACAGAGGACGTGATGTGATACAGCAATCGATCGGGGGCTATTTCGTTATGGACCGAGAAATTCGCTATGGATTCCAGGTCGCTAAAGGCGCTCTCGATCTTGTTTCGATTGCCCACAACACCTACATGGTAGACATCAGATCCACGGGCAAAACCGGTCAGCTCGGCCGTGGTGCCCTCGGCGATAATCTTGCCGTCATCAATGATGATCGCTCGGTCGCAGGTAACCTCCACCTCGGGAAGGATGTGGGTGGAGAGTATGACGCACCTGTCCTGTCCGAGCTTACGAATGAGGTTGCGGATTTCGACGATCTGGTTCGGGTCCAGACCGGTTGTCGGCTCGTCCAGGATAAGGTAGTCCGGGTCGTGAATTAATGAGCTCGCGAGCCCCAGACGCTGGCGGTACCCTTTGGAAAGCTCACCAACATCTTTGTATACGACCTCCCTGAGCCCGCAAACTTCGACCATCTCATCGATCCTCGGCTGTTTCCTCAAGCCGAGGCCATGGATATCGGCGATGAATGAGAGGTAGTCGATCGCGTTCATATCCTGGTAGAGCGGCGCGGCTTCCGGTAGGTAGCCCAGGATGCGACGCACATCGAGCGAGTGGGTCAGAATACTGTAACCGCCGATTGTGGCGTCGCCTGAGTCAGGCGCGAGATAGCAGGTCAGAAGTCGCATGGCGGTCGACTTGCCCGCCCCGTTCGGGCCGAGCAGACCGACCACCTCGCCCTTCTGGATAGTGAACGAGACATCGTCCACCGCCCGCGTGGGTCCGAAGGTCTTTACTAGATTGTTGGCTTCAATCATGGCAGAGTCCGTTCTGGTTCGGCTGCCGCAATCATACCATGGGGCCTGCAAGAACGAGCGGCCTCATGGGATGAAACCACCAGGGTGTCAGGGCTGGGGAACGGGTACGATGCCGAACTCTATTCAATCTCCCAGGATGGGTCCAGGGCTCCCGGGAACTCTCTAAAAAGCTTCAGACAATCCTGGACAGCAAAAGGTTCGCTCCCGTGCGGTTGCCCGAGGGCAAAAATAAACACGAGCGCGTTGTTTAGCATATCCTGAATAGGTGTGTCAAGCGATTTTTCTGGGGAGGATTTGATCCTAGCCTTGCCAACCGGCCCTGCCTTTCGCTACACTCCCCACTTGACTCGACCTTCCGTCTTCGCCCCTTCAGGGTTTCGGCGGATAAACCTTAACAATTCATCAAGGAATCTTATATGACGTCAAAAAAGGTTCTCATTCTCGGAGCGGCAGGGAAGGATTTTCACACCTTCAACTCCGTTTTCCGAGGAAAACGCGATCAATACGAAGTCGTCTGTTTCACCGCGACTCAGATCCCGGGGATCGAGGATCGCTGGTACCCGGCGGGGCTTGCGGGGGAAGGATACCCGGATGGGATCCCGATCGAGGACGAGGACGATCTGGTTGATCTGATCGGGAAGCACGGGATCGAGGAGTGCGTGTTCGCGTACTCCGATGTGACCTACAAATATGTTGACGGGAAACGCGAGGTCTGCGAGAACGCGGGCGCGTCGTTTCGGACCGCCACAGCCGAGGAGACGATGATCGCCTCGGCTAAGCCGGTCGTTGCGATCTGCGCGGTCCGAACAGGCGCCGGGAAGAGCCAGACCACGCGCCGCGTGAGGGATATTCTCATCGGAATGGGCAGGAAAGTGGTCGCGATCCGTCATCCGATGCCGTACGGCAACATCTCCAGGCAGGCCGTGCAGCGATTCGCCACAATCGAGGATCTGAAGAAGCACAATTGCACTATCGAGGAGATGGAGGAATACGAGCCGCACATTGCAAACAACACCATCGTGTACGCGGGTGTGGATTACCACGCGATTATCGCCAAGGCGGAGAAGGAGGCGGATGTGATCCTGTGGGACGGGGGCAACAATGATACGCCGTTTTTCAAGCCCGATCTGCACATTTGTCTGGTGGACCCGCATCGTCCCGGGCACGAACTGATGTACTACCCCGGCAAGGAGAACTTCCTGATGGCCGACGTGATCCTGTTCAACAAGATGGGTACGGCCGATCCTGCGAATGTGATAATCATCGAGGAGAATGTCAGGAAGCACAATCCCGGTGCGACAGTTGTGTACGCGAACTCTCCGCCGGTTGCTGAGAATCCCGAGATGATCGCCGGCAAGCGGGTGCTTGTGGTCGAGGACGGTCCGACATGCACGCACGGCGGAATGAAACTGGGCGCGGGCACGATCGCTGCAAGAGCATCCGGCGCGGCTGAGCTGGTCGATCCGAGGCCGTTCCTTCATGGAACGCTGAAGGCGACATTTAAGGAGTATCCGGATATCGGGCCGTTGCTTCCCGCGATGGGTTATTCGCCCGAGCAGGTGAAAGACCTGGAGGATACGATCAACTCGGCGGATTGCGACGTGGTTGTGATTGGGACACCGATTGATCTCAGGCGCATCGTGAAGATCCATAAACCGAACGTGCGGGTGCGTTACGATCTTCAGGTGACCAGCTCACCAAGTCTGGAGGACATAATCAAGCGAAAACTGTAATCGCAAAAGGGCGCACAAGCCGTGGGGCGCACAGCCGTGCGCCCTACAAGACGGGCGCGCCGCGCAACAAGACGGGCGCGCGCCGTGCGCCCCTACAAGACCTCCATCTCGTCCTTTCGGAAATAACGCTCGCAATATGTGCAGAAAAGCAGTATCGGCTCCTGCTGGATTACCCTGAACCGGGTCGGGATTCCCTCAATCGTCGTAACGCAATTCGGATTCGGGCAATTGAGAATCTCCTCGACCATCTCGGGAAACGTGACCTTGAACTTCTTCTTGACCTTATAGTCCTCGATTATGCTCACGGTGGCGTTCGGGCTGACAACCGAGAGTTTGTTTACCATCTTCGGCGTAAGGAACCTGTTCGAGATCTTGATGATCCCTTTTTTTCCGAGGGCCTTGCTCTTGAAGTTCGTCCCGACCGTGACGGTGTCCTCGATGTTATCGTCAATGTCAAGTATGCGGACGACCTCGAACACCACGTGCGGGTTGATGTGATCTATTACGGTTCCCTGTTTGATCTGGGAAATCCTTCGGGTGGGTCCGCCTTTTTCGCTCTTGTTGCTCATGATACAACTCCCATCACCAGCGCGATAAGGGCCATTCGAGTCGGGATTCCATGCGCCGCCTGCCTGAAGTAAATGGCAAAGGGAGTGCTGTCCACGTCCTCCGACAGCTCATCCACTCTCGGGAGCGGGTGCAGGATTCTCAGATCGGGATTGAAATCCTCGAGGAAATCCCTGGAAATATTGTAGCCCTCTCGAACCTTGTCATAGTCAAGCTCGTGTCCGAACCGCTCACGCTGGATTCGAGTTACGTACAGAATATCCAAACTTCTCTTGACCTCATCGAATTTTGCCAACTCCCGGAAAGTGACCCCCATCCTGACAAGCTCCTCAAGGGAATCGATGGGCATTTCCAATCCTTTCGGAGACACGAAGTAGAACTCGCAGTCGAATTGCCCCAGAGCGTGGGAAAGGGAGTGCACCGTGCGACCGTATTTCAAGTCGCCCATGAACCCGATCTTGAGGCCGTCCAGTGTGCCTTTCTCCTTCTGGATTGTGTAGAGGTCGAGAAAGGTTTGGGAAGGATGCTGGTTTGAACCATCGCCTCCATTGAGGATTGGAACATCGGCGATCTCGCTCGCCAGTCGAGCGGAGCCTGCCACGGGGTGCCGCATCACGATGATGTCCGAGTATGACTCGACGATCTTGATGCTGTCGGCAAGGCTTTCGCCCTTTTTGGTTGAGGTTGCGCCGGGATCGGCGAATCCCATGACCTTTCCGCCGAGTCTCAACATCGCAGATTCAAATGAAAGCCGCGTGCGTGTTGAAGGCTCGAAAAAAAGCGTTGCGAGGATTTTCCCGTTCAGCGAGTCGGCGAACTCTTCAGGATGTTCATCCATGCGACGCGTGATATCAAGGACGTGGAGGATTTCCTCGTGTGTGAAATCACGCATCGATATGATGCTTCGTCCATCAAATGTGGTCATAGGCAGTGCCCCTCATCCTCCCGACACTTCCTGCTGTCGGGCGTAGTATAAACAGGACGATGCTTGCGCGCAAGAATTCAAGTTCGGTCATCATGCAGCACCAAGTAATTTCAACATGATCGCCTTCTGTATGTGAAGTCGATTCTCTGCTTCATCGAACACGATTGATTGCGGTCCGTCTATGACGGCGGCCGTCTGCTCCTCGCCGCGCATTGCGGGAAGGCAGTTCATGAAGACAGCGCCCGGTTTCGCGAAGGACATCAATTTGGCATTTACCCGGTATGGGGTCAGCATCTCAAGACGCGCCTGTTTTTCTTCCTCCGGGATGTGGTAGCTCATCCAACTGTCGGTGTAGACGATATCAGCGTCGGTCACGGCTTCGACCGGATCGGACAGCAGCTCGATCCTGGTTCCGCTATCCTCGGCAAGGACGTTTGCGCTTTCAACGGCCTGGGGAAGCGGTTGGAACGCCTTGGCCGGCGGCCCTGCGGTGCGGATATTCAAACCGGCGAGCGGGCATCCGTGCAGTAGGGAATGTGTCACATTGTTGTTGCAGTCGCCCACATATGCGAGAGTCAGACCTTCGGTCTTCCCGAAGTGCTCCCTGATCGTCAGAAGGTCCCCAAGGATCTGGCAGGGGTGGGAGAAATCGGTGAGCGCATTTATGACTGGAATAGTGGAATGCTCGGCAAGTTCGAGTATAAGCTCGTGCTTGAAGAGTCGCGCCATCATGATATCGCACATGCGGCTGATAACTTCCGCCATGTCGCCGATGGTTTCCTTCTTGCCTAAGGGCGAGTCCTTGATGCTGTAGAAAATCGCGTGCCCGCCGAGCTGGGTCATGCCCACCTCGAAAGAAACCCTCGTTCTCAGCGAGGGTTTCTCAAAGAGCATCAGAAGAGTCTTGCCGGCCAGGATACTTCCCCACCGCTCCCTGTACGCCGCCGGGTCGGAACCCATAAGATCCTTTATTTCGGTCGCCAAGTCCATGAGGTTCTTGACATCGCTGGGCGTCAGCGTGTCGAGATCGATCAGATGCTTCATTCAGACCTCCCTGGGTATGTTTTGCCCGAAAAAAACGCCGGGGCCGGCGGGGATTATACACCCGAAACCGCAACTAGTAAAGGTTAAGCTGAGGGGAATTCTTAAAAAGTGTGCCGACCGGCTCGCGGGTGTCGAACGTCTTCTCGAAACCTTCCAAGGGCCCCAGGTAGGCCTCTCGACCGCCTGCCTCCATGAAATACCGGATCGCTTCAAGCTTCGGCAGAATTGTTCCCGCCTGCAAGTCGGTTTCTTTGAGGAAATCCTCGAGTTCATCGAGGGTCATCTCGGGGATGAAATCCTCGTCGCGGCATCGAGAGTCTCGAAACAGCCCTTTTGCCTGCATCAGAATGACCAGGTCAATATCCGCGCCCTCAAATCGTTTGTCTCGCAAGAGGCCTGCGGCAAGAAGCGCGCTTGCGCGATCCTTGTCAATGACCACATCGCTCTGGATGAACCTTTCTCCCGATGAACCTGCGTGCTCCTCGCCGCTGCGAGGATCATAGATGGGCACTCCTCCTCCTCCGCAGCAGATTGTGATCGTGCCTGAGCCGACCAGACGCGCGATTTCGGAAAACTCCTCTATTTTGTACGGAAGCGGAGAGGGGACAAGGCGACGGATCTCGCTCTTATCCTCTGAGAACCTGTACACAATCCCGCGCTCATCGAACTCGGCGAGCCTTTCCGGAGTGTTGGGAAGCCAGGGACCCACCCCCTTGGTGTACTCATCGCGCGAGAAGACATTCTTCTCCACGAAAACGTGCGTGAGCACGCAGGCGACCGGAAAATCCCTGAATCGGGAGTTGTTTTTCATCTCTCTCGCGATCCAGTGCCCGATCCGTCCCTGCGTATTGGCGACACAATCCGCAAGCCCGAGCTCCGGAAGCCCCACGGCTTCCATTGCGCGATACGAGCGAATCAGGTCGTTACCGACCTGCGGCCCGTTTCCGTGTGTGAGCGCGAACGAAGTGTAGCGGTCGAGCGCGGCGGAGAGATTCGAAACGGCCTTGCGGAGGTTGGCCATCTGGGTCGCCGGATCGGCGCTCTGTCCCTTGCACAGGATCGCGTTACCGCCGATGGCGATAACGGCGAATCGCTCTTTCATGCCGTGAAGGTAGGACATTAGCTCGCACTCTTCTTTCGAGGGCGCTTTTGATGGCGGAATTCTTTATTTTACCCCCACACAGTCGATCTTGCCAATATTTTGTCGTGGCAAGGGCGCATCCGCGATTTGATTCCATAGGCCTTGCATTAGACGGGATAGACCAGTGGCGCCTACAAACGAGTCTTCGAGTTTGTAGGTGCATCGAATTACGGTGACTCACAAACCAGCCCCACTCATCCGTAACGCACTATGATAAGAGACACCTACAAGTCCT
>CBDUXL010000131.1:0-8961 GCA_965371155.1 uncultured bacterium
ATTCGATCACGAGGACCTCAACGCCAATATCTGGATCAACGAGGATGAGATTCCGGACAACGGGGAAGATGATGACGATAACGGGTATATCGATGACTGGTGGGGGTGGGATTGCGCAGACGATGACAACGACCCATGGGATGAAGGCTGGTCCGGCTCCTACCACGGCACAGCGTGCGCCGGTGTGGCAGCGGCTGTTCAGGATAACGATGTGGGCTTGACTGGCGTGGCGCCTGGGGTCCGCGTAATGGCACTGAGAACATCGTGGGATTCAGTCTGGGAGTCCAATGCCGTAGAAGCGGTCAACTACGCGATTGAGAACGGTGCCGACATAATAAGCATGTCATTCGGCGGCGCCCAAGACAGCGAAATTTTCCATGAGGCTCTTGACGACGCATGGAATGGGGGTAACGGACTCAGCCTCCTTGCTTGCGCACAAAACTATGAGAGTACTAACCCTCATTATCCCGCCGCCTACGATTCAGTTATTGCCGTCGGCGCGACCATTCCCTTCGCAGAATCAGGTTATCCGATCGACGAGAAGAAGATTACCAAGTACGAGGACGGCTACAACTGGGGATCGAACTACGGTGATTGGTTGACTGTCATGGGTTTCGGCGATCAGTACATGACCACAAGTGGATCGTGCGTGAGTTGCTACTACGATGGAGTGACCAGTAACTTTTTCGGGGGAACTTCCTGCGCCACTCCGATGTCGGCGGGTGTCATCGCTTTAATCTACAGCTTCCATCCCGGACAGACCGCGCAGTGGTACCGAGACAGACTGGTCGACACCGCCGACGACCTTGACGTTCCCGGTTTCGATAACCAGACGGGATACGGTCGCTCTAATGCTCTCAGGGCCGTGTACGGGTCGGATCGTTACGCCGACCAGGAGGATTCTCTCGGGTTCGTGCCCCTGACTTTGCCTGACACCCAGGTTTTTGACTCCATCCATGATGTGCCTGGAAATCCGCACCAGGACACCGAAGATCTCTTCCGATTCACCACTTTTGAAGAGGGTTACCTGGCAATTGAACTTGACATTTACACCTGGGGCGAGGATCTCGATGCCGCGCTTTATTCGGACGAGAATCTGACCGTGCTGGTCCAGGATTCAACCGGTCCCAACCACGCCGGCTCCAGCAGGGAATCAATGGCTCCGCATGTTAATCCAGGCGAGGAGCATTTTCTTAGGATTTATTCGCCTGGGGAGGGCAATTCGACAACCTACGGCCTTAGAATTCACAACACAACAAATTACCTTTCTGTCACCGGCGAAGACATCACGCCCGAATTCATTCACCAGGGCGGCGACATCGTCCCGTTGCTCAAGTTGACCCTGGAGATCGGCTACCAGGCCACGCTCGACGAAATCATCGTGAACAAGGGAGGCACGCTTCCGAACGCGAACTGGGTGAAAGCAAGGCTCTATCGCGACTCAAACTGGAACGGCGTTCTTGACGGAGACGACCAGCTTATTGCCGAGGAATCGCCTGCCATATTGAACCGAGCGCGGCTGGGCGATCTTGATATTGAATGGATGTACCACGAACCGCTGGTGCTTTTTCTTGCCGGGGACTTCTCCGAGACGCTTGAGGAATGCAGTGTTCGTTTCTCGCTGGAGAGTTACAAGGATGTTGCCACCGTTGAAGGAGTTGTGGCGTCATACACGGATTTCCCGATTGTCAGCGACAGTATCACTATCGGGACGGATGTCGACCCACCGGAGTGGGGCACAACGGTCGGGGCCCAGACCACCGAGCCTTCTTACCACTCGGCGGTCATCGGTTGGAACGAAGCTTTTGACCAGCTCACGCCGCCGGTCAAGTACAATGTGTACTACTCTGACGAGACGCCGTTTGACATAGGCGGCGCCACGAAACTTTCAGACGTTCCAGCCGGCGCGGGCGACTCCACAGATCTTGAATTCAAGGTGGGGGGTCTTCCTGAGGACATCGAGCACTATTTCGTCGTTCGCGCTGAGGATCAGGCAGGCAACGAGGATGATAATCTCGTCGTTGTCAGTTGCATACCTGGCGGTGGCGGCGATCCGACCAATCCGGAGGTCCTGGCGGCATTCACGCTTGGTCAACCCTACGACCTGACGTTGAACGACGATCTGCTTCTGGTGGCCGATGGCGCGTTTGGTCTGAAGGTTTTTGACCGCACCGATCCCGTCAATCTGGAACACGTCGGCACCTGGGCCGGGGATTCCGTGTATTGCGTTTGCTGTGATGACGCTTTCGGCTACTGCTCAGGCTTCGCCAATTTCTACTCGATTGACCTTGCGGTGCCTTCCAATCCGCAATTGGCTGATCAAACCCAGTTCTACTACGGATGGGTTGTGGACATAGAGGACGACTGGATCTACGTAATTAACTACAACAACGAGATGTTGGGCATCGATGTTTCCGACCCTTATAACATGGCGCCCCACGTCGGAATTGTCCTGCCCTGGGAAGGGTATTCCTATGACATTGAAATAAACGGTGACGAGACCTATGTCGCGCATTTGTATTCCGGACTCCTTGCCATTGACAGCTCCACGCAGGAGTGGCCCTACCATGAGAACACATTCGGTGGCGAGTGGTCGGTCGGTTTGCTCGTTGAGGGAAACACCTTGTATGCGACGGATTGGTTGACCGGTGAGATCGGTGTTTATGATATCGGATCCGATCCCATCTATCCTCCCAAGCTGGGCAGCTCAACAGCCGGACCTGGTGGCGGGGCCTATGACCTGGTTGTACGAGGTGACCATGCGTACGTAACTCGCTCCGACTATGGGCTTGTTGTATTTGATATCTCCACTCCTTCAGACCCGGATTATGTCGGGAACCTGCCTTTGGTTGGGGCATATGCGATCGCTACGGATGGAGAGCTGATCTACGTTTTGACCGAAGATGCTCAATTGCATGTAGTAATTTGAGAGGTAGTGCGTGAGCTGTTGTCCTGACCGATATTCCGGACCCCACCCGGAGTGCATATCTGTGCTGCGACCGATCCATTTTCGGTATGTCCGTGTCGCATGGGGTATAATGTTTTCGGCATCAAACCACGTAGGAGCTCCTCATGAAGTCATGTCGGAATTGGTTTTCGATTTCTCTCCGCTACTGTGCGGTGGCAATTCTCTGCCTTGCGATGGCGCTTGGCTGCTCCGGGAAGGGGGGACCGACCGCTCCGGATGTGGAAGGCGGGGGCTTATCCGACTCCGGCGCCGAGGATTTGGGTCTTGCGACCGGAGCCACACAAACCGGCAACCTGGGTGGTCCCCAAAGCCCCGTATCAGGCAAGCCATATGTTGATGGTGAAGTGCTCGTCGTTCTTCATCAGCCCGAGCTAGCGAACACCTCCGCCTCCTTGCTGCAAGGTTGGCCTCTTCGCCATGCGAAAACCACCCGATGCAGGTGGGGGACGATTTACAGGCTGGAAATCACCGACGGTAGCTCTGTGGAGGAGATGGTTAACCGTCTCAAAGCCGAACCACGGGTCTGGATTGCCGAGCCGAATTATATTGTTTATCCAACGGAAGCGCCATATGTGCCGGATGACCCATTGTGGGAAGGCTTCGATACGGGCGACGATCCTCGCGACAGTGCGTACGACCAATGGGGACCGGCGAAGCTCTCGGCGGATTTGGTCTGGAACGAGCAGAAAGGCTCGGAAGAAGTGATTGTTGCCGTTACCGACAGCGGCGTGCGATTCGATCACGAGGATCTGAACGAGATCCTCTGGATCAATGAGGACGAAATCCCCGACAACGGTATAGATGATGACGACAACGGCTGGACGGACGACTGGTGGGGATGGGATGCCTACAACAGCGATAATGATCCCGAGGACGACAACACCGTTTTCCACGGCACGGCGTGCGCGGGAATTATCGGGGCGATTCAGGACAACGAAAAGGGCTGCACGGGCATCGCTCCCGGTGTCAGGATCATGGTGTTGAAGTCCCTGGGTACCTGGGCCGGCACAGAGGAAGCACTTGCGGAGACGATAGAATACGCCCGCGTGAATGGTGCTCATATCCTCAGCATGTCACTTGGCGCATACCAGTTCTCTGAGATCTGGGAGCAGGCGCTTAACGACGCATGGGACGGCGGAAACGGCATGGTGCTGGTGGGAGGCGCCGGCAACAGTAACGGCACCGATCTGTTCTATCCCGCATCGTACGACTCGGTGATGGCCATAGGGGGAACCGTCCCGTTCGATAACTGGAACAACCCTATCGACGAGCAGCGCATCGTTTCCGGACAGCACGGGTATGACTGGGGCTCCAATTACGGAAGCCATCTCAGTGTTATGGGTTTCGGTGAGAAGTATGTCACCACGCACGGGTCGCATTATTACGCGTATCGTGACGGAATAGAAGCTAACTTCTTCAGCGGCACATCCTGCGCCACGCCTACTGTGTCGGGCACTCTGGCGCTGTTGAAATCATACTACCCCGACGAGACTGCGCAATGGTACTGGGACAGGATTGAGGATACAGCCGACGATCTCGATGCACTCGGATTCGACATTCAAACCGCCAACGGACGAATAAATGCGCTCAGGGCGATCTACGGTTCCGATCGATTCTCCGATCTGGAGGATGCTTTCGGCTTTGTCGAGCTTGAAATGCCGGCAGCGGAGCTTTATGACTCAATTCACCATGCGCCGGGGAATCCGTACGAGGATGTCGAGGACCTTTACAGGACGCCTGCGTTGCCTGATGGCGCCCTGATTATCGAATTGGACATCTACACCTGGGGAGAGAATCTCGACCTGTCTATCTACAGCGATCAGGACATGACCCAGCTTGTCGCGGAGTCGGTTGGGCCCAATCATTTCGATTCAAGTTATGAGGAGATTTCGTTTGATTTTGACATCGGTGGGGAATTTTTCATCAAGGTCTACTCTCCTGAGCCGGGCAACTCGACGACCTACGGTCTGAAGGTCCGCCATGTGTTTGACAGTCTTTCCGTAACGGGGGAAAGCATCGCGCCTGCGTTTATCAGTCAGGGGGGTGAAATTATTCCGTTCCTGAAGCTGACGTTGGAGACAGGATACCAGGCAACGCTTGATGAGATCATCATCAACAAGTCGGGATCGCTCCCGAATCCGAACTGGGTGCAGGCGAGGCTTTACCGCGACAACGGTGACGGAATTTTCAGTGAAGCCGACGAGTTGATCGCACAGGAGACACATCCCGGCACCAACCGCGCGCGTCTGGATGGCCTCGGCATTTCATGGGACTGGAAAGCCCCGATTATCCTTTTTGTCGCCGCGGATATTTCGCAGACGCTTGAGGAGTGCACTGTCGCTCTTTCCCTCGAAAGCTACAAGGATGTCAGCACCGCGAGCGGGCTGGAGGCCCATTACACTCAATTCCCGATCAGGAGCGACTTAGTCGCGATCGGAACCGACGACGAACCTCCCGAGTGGGTGACGACCATCGGGGCGCAATCAGCGGAGCCCTCCTTCCAATCGGTGATCCTTGGCTGGAATGAGGCGATCGATCTGCTTACCCCGCCGGTCATGTACAACGTTTACCACTCCGATATCCTTCCGTTTGACATTGGAGACGCCATTAAGCTATCCGATGTTTCCGCTATTGCCGGAAGCTCAACGGATTTTGAGTTCAAGGTCACCGACTTACCTGCGGGAGTCGAGCAGCACTTTGTTGTTCGCGCAGAGGACCAGGCGGGCAATGAGGACGATAATCTTGTCACTGTAAGTTGCGAGCCCGGCTCCGGGGGCGATCCGTCCAATCCCGAGATCATGGCTTTCTACCCGTTCACAAACCCGGGCCACATCGCGCTCAACGATGACGTGCTGCTGCTGACCGACCAGATGCAGGGTCTGGTTATCTTCGACCGTGAAGATCCCGTGAACCTCGTTCAAGTCGGCAACTGGAACGGAGAGTTCGTAATAGGGGTCTGTTGTGATGACTCCTATGCTTATTGCGGCGGGATCGGGAATCTTAATGTGATTGACATCACGACGCCTTCGAATCCCCAACTGACCGACAGCACACCCTACAGCGGTGGAACCTGTGTCGCCAAGATAGACCACTGGGTTTATGTCGCCGGCTCGAGTGAGCAAACCGTGCTCCCAGTGGATGTTGCCAACCCCTACAACATCGTCCCATACCCCATGCTCAACCTGGCTATCTACGGGTTCACATTCGACATGGCGATTCGTGATGACTATATCTACATCTCGCAATGGATGGTTGGCGGTTACATCATTGATCGTTCGAACCCTGGAAACATAAGCCATGTAAGTGATTTCGCGGAACAGAATCTCGGAGGAATTGATCTCTCGGGTGACCTGCTTTACGCGGAAGACTGGATAAGTGGGGGGCTGGATATATGGGATATCGGCACCAATCCAACTAACCCGTCCCTGATCGGAACTTCGCACGATGGCCCGTCCGCTCAAGGATGGGATCTGGTCGTGGTCGGCGATTACGTGTACAACACTCGGATTTACTGGGGGATTGCGGTCTTTGATATCAGCGATCCGACCGATCCGCAATTCACCGGTGACCTTCCGTTGGAGGATGTGTCCTGGATTGCCACGGACGGCGTGTTCAAGTATGTCGTGGTGATGAACACGGGCCTGTATGTAATCCTCTGAGGCTCAAAGCTGCAATTGTTATCATGCCTGATTTGGTGGAGCAGCTTGACACGTAGCCTGGGAATGCATTCCCCAGGACTCAATAGCAGTACTCTGCAATTCCCGGGAAATGCATTCCCGGGCTACGACTACGACTCCCGCGCGCGGAAAATTAACCAGCAAAACCAGAGCAAAACCAGGGGACACCTCTTTTCGTCCTCGAAAAGCAGGTGTCCCCGCCAACCCGACCACCGGACCCCTCTGGCATGTCTACCTCGGAAAAGGGTATCATCAGATTGTGTCCGAGATAGTGACGGAATTCCCCGGCCGGCTTGTCCGGATAGAGCGCACGATCGCCAATCAGAATGCGCCTCCACCGTATGTCAGTTTCGCAATGCCTGCGTACAACGAGGAGCAGAACATCGAGCGCACGATCGGGGAATGCCTGGGGGCATTCAAGTCCGCCGGGATCGGTTGCGTGCCGATAGTCGAGGGATTGAACGGCTCCAAGTGGGGTGAGATTGCCGTCACGAACGACTGCTCGAAAGATTTGACCGGCGAGATTCTCGCCAGCCTGCAAGAGTCGCATCCGAACCTCGTGATTGTCACGCATCTTGAGCGCAACCGGGGATACGGGCGGGCGCTTTCGGACGCGATCGCGGCGACAAGGGGCGAATGGGTGGCGACGATCGACTCCGATGGGCAATTCGATCCGGGCGATCTTCCCGAGCTGCTAGGCTTCGCGCGCGATAAAATCGACTGCGTTGCAGGTTATCGCGAAAAGAAAAAGGATTCCCTGGTTCGGGTTGTCGCGGACCGGGGATTGAATCTCATAGTTCGCACGATGTTCGGAATCCGACATCGAGACACAAACTGCGCGTTCAAGTTGGTTCGCGGCGAAATCCTCCGAAAGCTCAGGATCGAAACAAACGGTTTCCAGACGCCGACGGAAATCGTTCTGAAATTGAACGCGCTCAATTGCCCCATGACTGAGTGCGGAGTGAGGCATCGCGCTCGCGAAGAGGGCAAGACCAAGTTGAAAGTGATCAGGACCTCGATGGATTTCCTCAGATTCCTGTTCTACCTGCGCACGAAGATCAACCTATACAAACGCGGCATACTGGCAAGATTGTAAGGAACACCTACTGGAGGGGTGGCGTCCCGCCGGCCGGACCGCGAGCGTCCCCGCTCGCCTCTCCGCCATCAACCCTACACTCAGCGAGCAGGGTCGCCCGTCCTCCCGCGCCCGAAAAATCAAATCGTGAATGCACCTCTCGGGATCCCGAATTGGATGCAGAATCGGGTTCTTGCTACACTAACCGGTAACTCAGGTCGGTACCCCAGGTTTTGACCTGGGCCCTTAGGAGGTCATGCCATGAATCGATGGACAATATTTCTCGCGATGCTTGCTGTTGCTGCATTCATCGCGATTGGTTGCTCCAGAGGCGGAAGTCCCGTAACGCCTACCCCATCTCTCACGTTGACGGCACCTAACGGCGGTGAGGAATGGGTTCATGGAACTGACGAGGAGATCACCTGGACTTCGGAGTACGTCAGCGGCACGGTGTTCATCGAGTATTCCAAGGACAACTTCGTGTCCGACATTAATCCTATCGCTTCAGATGAGACCGACGACGGAAGCTTCATGTGGGACCCGATCCCATATGACATTTCCGACACCGTACGTGTGAGGGTTTCAGCGTCAGATAATCCCAGCGTGAACGACATATCCGACGCTGATTTCAGCATTGTCGATTCCGGCTGGGCGCGGACCTGGGGCGGGTTATCTCGGGATGTTGGCTATGGAGTTGCTGCCGACGGCTCCGGGAATGTATACGTTACGGGCCGGTTCAAGGACACAGTCGACTTCAGTCCCGACGGCGGTGATCCACACACCTCGATTGGCAAGCACGATGTCTTCCTGAGCAAGTTCGATTCATTGGGCAACTACGAGTGGGCGCGGACCTGGGGCGGGTCAGACTATGATAGCGGCTATGGAGTTGCCGCTGACGACTCTGGGAATGTGTATGTTACGGGCCGGTTCGAGGACACAGTCGACTTCGATCCCGACGGCGGTGATCCGCACACCTCCATTGGCGAGCACGATGTCTTCCTGAGCAAGTTCGATTCATTGGGCAACTACGAGTGGGCGCGGACCTGGGGCGGGTCAGACTATGATAGCGGCTATGGAGTTGCCGCTGACGACTCAGGGAATGTCTACGTCCTGGGCTATTTCAAGGATACAGTCGATTTCCACCCCGGCGGCGGGGATCCCCACACCTCGAATGGTATGCACGATGTCTTCCTGAGCAAGTTCGATTCATTGGGTAACTTCGAGTGGGCGCGGACCTGGGG
>CBDUXL010000132.1:0-8940 GCA_965371155.1 uncultured bacterium
GTGGAGATCGATCCGGAATCCGGCGAGATCGAAATCGTGCCGGTGAGGCACGCAGCGTTAACGTTGAACGTGACGCAATATCTCCAGGCGCCGTTGGGGAATCCCGCGGACCTGGGGATAACAATCCACGATGCGACCCAGTTCCAGACAAACGGCCGGATCGATGTGGATGTCTCGATAACGCATCCCTTCCCCTTGTTGCAGAATCTGAGCGGATTCGATGTGATGGGCGTGTTCATGGGTGATGGAAGCCTGAGCGGCTTCCAGGATTCGACTGTCACATATACCGCCGGTGCTCCAAGCGAGCCGATACTCCTGAACGCGGACGGATACACGCGCTGGATGAACGCAACCGAGTTCACTCAGACGGGCCTTCTGGGTTACACGGAGGGCGCGAAGGGGATTCCGGGATTCGTGCCGTCGAGCACGATCAACGGTTATAAGTACTACTCCGAGTTCCTCGGCGTGAATGAGGATCTGGCGACATTCTTCCAGACTCCGCTGCATGTTACCGCTCGAGGGGCCTTCGCGGCGGGAAGCACACTGACCAGGCGGTTCGAGATCAGTTTCCCGATGGTCGGCGGCAGTCCTTACCTTCGGTTTCAGTACGCGATTCTGGCGAATTGGGCCGCGCCTGATCCGGCCAGCCTGCCGAATCCCGGAGTGAACGATTTCCCTCCAGCGGCCAACCTGCAGGAAGCCATTCATATGTCCGTTGTCGATAATGGCACAGATCTTTACTATGCGTCCCTTATCAACCTCGGGGGAACTCTCAGATTACAGATAGAGTACTTCGACTGGCAGGGCGCGTCGAATCCGGGGGGTTTCCCTGCGGAGCTTAGTCACCTATGGATAGAGGGCGCGGGTGTGGGCGTTGTTCCGGGCGTATACTACGATGCTCTTCCGGGCGCATCGGTAAGCTCCGGAAGCGGGAACTCGGCGGTTTTCACCGTGACGGTTCCCGGTTGCACACCGCTGGCGTCGGGTTCGCTGGAGTTCCTGATCATGGCGGAGAGCGCCAACCCGACCGATTACGACAACGGTCTCGGCGCACCGTATCCTGCCGGAGCACCACTTGCGGCGTTTACACGTTACACTGCAACCGTACTTGCCTGCCCGAAACCCAATGTCACAAATGTGTCACCGAATGCCATTTCCCTGAACAGCGTCCAGAGCGCTCTTTCGATCATCGGAACGGACTTCGTTTCAGGTCCCAGCCTTGCAGCGGAGTTTCGGCGGAGTTCGGGAAATGTGGTTGGGACGAATGTGATGCTCAACTCGTCGACTTCCGCTGAAGCTGATTTCGATTTCAACGGGTTCAGTGCCGGGATGTACGATTTGTATTTCAAGAACGGCTGCGGGATTGATGCGTCGTTGCTGACGAACGCGCTTGAGGTCAACACGCAGCCGTCGGTATCCACACCGAGTGGACCTGCCCCGGTATGGATAACCGATAATTTCGTGTACTCCGTAGTGGCGACGGAACTGGATCCGGGCCAGATTCTGACTTATACCTGGAGCCTGGAGGCGCAGGGGAATCCTGCGAACTACGTGATCGCAGGCGATCCCACCCCAGGCGATGTGACCATCAATTTCCCGACAATGCCGGCAGTAACGGGCCAAGGATTCTATGAACTTGATTGCCTGGTTGATGATAACTCGGGCGCGCCGAATGCAACGACCACCTGCCCAACGCCGTTGACTATCTATGTCGCCAATCCGCCGTACAGTGATCCAATCCCACCCTCCATGTTCAACCAGGTTGTGTGCCTTAGTATACCGATGGCACAGGGTTTCATCGCTTGCCCGTCCTTCTGGGACGGATTCTATCAACCGGGAGCACCTTTCATGCATCCTGATATTTGCGTGCTTTCAGGTCCCAGCCTCGGGATGCCGGGAGTGATGGTTCTGGCGGATGAAATCAGCGCGCTGGTCACAATTCCGCCGCCACCTCCCGTTGTCATGGGCTTTGTGCACTACCAGTGTCCTTACACGTCAGGCGCGATGCCAAGCTGGTGGTGGTGGACGTCCGGACAATTCCCGATCGGCTTGGGCATGGCCCCGTCGGCCGTGCATTTCGACGGTAACAATCAGGCGGAGTTCCTGGTCACGAACGCGATGATGACCGGGGCGCTTGGCGCCTGGGGTGTTTCGGACCCGTCGGCGTTCGAGCATTACGCTCTCGCCGGTGTGGGCAAAGCGAACGACTTGTACACATCGCTTTCAAATGTGATTCCCTCGGTCTCGCCGGATGTGGCTGTGGATGCAACGGCTGGATTCGATATGGGCTCACCATCATCTCCGGACATTCCTCCGCTCTACGGGCTGTTCACGCAGGATCAAAGCGGCATCCTGCAATCTTGCGGTGGGCCGACGCCTGGAGCGCTTCTGGCAAACTGTGTTCACATTCTTCAATTCCCGTCCGGCGGCACCCAACCGCTTGGAACTGCAGTGGATGTCGGAGGACCCGGTATCGTTGCGCCGATTACGGCGGGGATGGTAGGGCCCGGTCCCGGAGCCTTCAGCCTTTTGCCGGGAGGCCCGTCGCCCGGTGGGGCAATTCCCTATCCGGAACCGTACTACGCTTTGGCTATCGATGACGATCCATCGGATAATCCATACCCCTCCGGTCTCACACAGCCTGTCGTGCAGTGGGTGATAGCAGCGATCATCGATGGGGATCGCGACCTGGAGGTCTACGAGATGGACTATGGTGTCGCTCCTCCGGGACCTGCTCCTTTGGCTCCGCTTGCTGCAGTCCCCATGGGCTCTTTCGCGGGTGGGAATCCTAATGTCTACCCGCTTGACTGCGAATTCATAAGCAACTTCTCGGGTTTCGGCGGAACACTGAAGCCTGTATGGCCTGAGGACCTTATCGCAGTGCTTGTTACAGATCCCATTGCCGGCGTGTGGATGGTTGAGATTTTCCAGATCCAACCTGGTGCGCCGGTCTCAGTGTCGATGTCGATGCCGGTTCCCACACCTCCATCGGTGTTTAATGTGCCGGGAATTGCGTATCGACTTGATGTGGACGAGGTCACCGGGGATATCTACGTCGTGCACGAGGACACGGTTGGAAGTGGGAGCATGACGGTGACGATGATTCCCTACTGATCTGTCGTGTGAGGAAAACCAGTTCGGCTTTCTTGTGCGCATGCGCATGTGTCACGCGCATCCTGCGCGTGGTCCGATAGCTGGAAACTAACGGCACATGTGTCATACGCATCCTGCGCATGGATCTTCATTGCCTACATGGAGGGCTCTTCTTATGAACCGTTTCACAGTGCTTTTATCTCTGCTGATTTCGTGCTTGTTCATCGTGATTGGTTGCTCCGGTGGGGGCGGCGGGGCGCCCATAGCGCCGACCGGCGATCAGGAATCGGCGCAGGATCTGACCGCGGCATCAGGTCCCGACGAGCAACAGTCGCAGGCCCGGCTCTGGGGTTACTATGATGTCATTCTCGATGTCGCCTCGAAAACCGTAAAGGTCGTTCCCAACCGGTCGATCGAGTTCGCGCTGAACATCGTTAAGTTTCTCAATCAGAATCCCACGAGCCTTTCGATAGATATCAACGAGATTACTCCCGCACCGGGCTACATTGATATCGATCTGGACGTAACCATCAATCACCCGCTGGATGATGCGGGTTTCGATGGTTACGATGTCCGCGGTATATTCGTCGGTGACGGATCGACCGAACTGGACTACAACAACGATCTGGTCTGCCCGGTGCCGGGCAACGATCAGATTCTCCTGAACGCCGATGGATACACCCGATGGTTCAACCCACCCGAGTTCTGGGTCCCGAAGATTTTCGGCTATATTCCGGGCATCTATGCCACTCCGGACTACTCGGGAACAGCGACACTTAACCCGTACAAGTATTTCGGTGAGGGTCTCGGCGCGACCGATGAATTGTGGGATTACCTCAATTCAGGCGCGGACGATGTCGGTTACTTCCTTCACGGAACGGGCAACACTCGAAACTACCAGCTACGCTTCCCTGTGCCTCTGCCAGGGACCAGGTTCGGTTACGCCATAGTAGCCAACTGGGAAGGCGCTGATCCCGGCGATCATCCATCGCATGCTGAAGAGGCCGTTGGAGCAGATGTAGTGCAGATCCCCGACCTTTATTACGTTGATGAGACAGACAACGGAGGGGACCTCATCCTCACAATCAGCATTTTTGATTGGCACTCCGAATTAACCGGCGGTGTGATGGAGGATTACTACATCATAGTTGAAAGCACCGTCCTGTCGACTCCGTACACGTTTGATACATCTGAGATGACTCCCATTATCAGCGGCGATCATTATTGCACCTATGAGGTTTCAATTCCGGGTGACAATATTACAGGTTGGGAAAATAACGAGGGATGGGTGATTGTTGAGTATCCGGACAGCGACTACAAAAATCCGTTGGGTGTTCCCAACGATGCCGGCGCCGATCCACTGGCTGAGTGTTTCCGTTTTGATGTTGATGTCATCCCACCTACCTTTATTAAGGTCCTGGCTCCGAACGGCGGCGAGCAATGGGCGATCGGAACCGACCGGGAAATCACCTGGGACTCGGAGAATGTCCCGGGCACCGTGTTTCTTGAGTACTCATCAGATCAGTTCGGCTCGGATATCAATGGGATCGACACCGACGAACCGAATGACGGGAGCTACATGTGGGAGAACATCCCGAGTAATCCAAGCGATACGGTTCGTGTGAGGATCAGCTCAACCGACGATCCTGATGTGTTCGATATCTCTGACGGTGATTTCAGCATCGTGGAGCCTTGCGGGGGATCGGGTTGGGCAACTACCTGGGGTAGCAACGCGGCTGACCAGTTCCATGCTGTTGCGATCGGTCCCGACGAGAACGTTCATGTCGCTGGGCCGCACGATGTCGGAGGTTTTAGCTGCGACATATTTCTCGGGAAATATGATCCGACTGGTCATTTGATCTGGGGAAAAGAGTGGCCCACCAACTATCCTGACTTCTTCGGGGTCGATATCGCTGTCGACGGATGGGGAAACGTATATGTCACGGGCTCTTTCGCGGGCACTGTGGACTTCGACCCGGACTCCGGGACCTACGAGGAAAAGTCTTATGACGACTTACCCGACGTGTTCCTGACCAAGTTCGACTCAAACGGTCACCATCAATGGGCGTTCCACTGGGGCGATCTGGGGGACGATTACGGCAAGGGTCTTGGAGTGGACAACCTTGGGAATGTCTATGTCACCGGCTTTTTCTCAAGCGACTCGATGGGCTTGTTCCCGGTCGATTTCGACCCGGATTCACTGGGCAAGGACACGCATTACTGCAACGGCGAATATGACAGCTTTATCAGCAAATTCGATTCCTTCGGTGACTACCAATGGGCACGGACCTGGGGAGGTGAGTGGTATGAGTATAGCCATGAGCTAGCCGTCGACGGCGCAGGTTATGCGTATATAGTGGGATATTTCACCGGTATTGACGTTGACTTCGACCCGGATCCCATGGAGGAGGAATACCTTACATCGGTGTCCAGTTGGGATGTATTCCTGACCAAGTTCGATTCCGGTGGGGATTTTCAATGGGTGCGGAATTGGGCCGGTTGGTATTCGGGGCACCTGGGAGTGGCTCTGGACGATGCGTCAAACGTGTATGTGTCGGGCGCCTTCTTTGACACTGTTGACTTCGACCCGGATCCGGTGGACGAAGACAACCAAACATCCAATGGTGACACCGATGCCTTCCTGAGCAAATTCGAACCGGTGCAGGGTGACTTCCAGTGGGCGCGCACGTGGGGCGGACCCAGCTCCGAAGCCGGATTTCGTGTCGACTCCGACCCCTATGGGAATGTCTGTGTCGCGGGAAGTTTCCAGGGAACTGATGTGGATTTTGATCCGGACGTAGGGACCGATCTCCATAGCTCGAATGGGAGTAGTGATGCCTACCTGACCAGGTTCGATACTAATGGAATTTTCCAGTGGGCGCGCACCTGGGGCGGAGAGGAATCCGATTCCGGCTATGGAGTCGCCATCTCGGATTTGGGCTGCCTGTATGTCAGTGGATGGTTCAAAGACACGGATGTGGAATTCGCTCCAGTTGACGCTCCGTGCTACGAGGATTCGGATCTTCACAGCTCCAACGGAAATTTCGACGGGTTTTTGGCTAGGTACCATTCCGATGGTTGTTGGTAAGCCGATTTATCTGGAAAGGAACCCGTAGGGGCAACCCTCGTGGTTGCCCTGATCCCACCCGTTTTGAATCCAGCTTCGAATATGTGATGTTCCTGTGCTATAATTACTCATAATCTTCAAGCTAGGAGGCTTGCCTGATGTTACGGAATGGGATAATTGTGCTGCTGCTTAGCGTGGTGGTTCTGATTGGATGCACCGCCGCGCAGAATACGCCTGTGAGCGGGGACATCCCCGCACCGGGTGGGCCGTCAGGAGAGAGCGTCGTGACCGACAGCCATCCCGGGCCTGTCTGCTGGGGAATCTGGGAGGTCACGATCGATCCTGTCGCGGGGACCTTCGAGATCGTTCCCCTCAGACACGCTGACTTCGCGGCCAACGTGACGATGTTCCTTCAAGAGCCGGCGGGCTCGACCACGTTTTTCATGCTCAACGACATGGTGATCGATCTGGACAGCCAGCCGGGATTTATCATCATTGACGTCGATGTGGGCCTGAGGCATCCGTTCCCGGGTTTGGACCAGTTCACCGGGTTCGATGTGAGGGGCGTATTCATGCACGATGGAGAGTACACATCGGCTGAGGACAGCTCCGCCACCTACGCCGGTCCGTCAGTGCCCAGGTTGCTGAATCCGGACGGATACACGCGCTGGATGAACTGGAGCGAGTTCCCTACCTACGGTGTGCTCGGCTATACCGAGGGGGCGTTGGGCACTCCGGGACTCGATCCCGATGCAACTCTGAACCCGTACAGGTACTTCGCCAGCGGGCTTGACGCGGAAGTCAATGTCGAAGATTTCTTTGCCGATCCAAGTAACATTGAGAACCGAGGGTGTTTCCGAACAGGCGATGCCAATTTCCGTCATTATCAGATGATCTGGCCGGGAACTGTCGTGACGTTCCAATACGCGGTAGTGGCCTCCTGGGAGCCGCCCGATCCATCTCCGCCGATCAAGATACCCGATGATTTTTCAATCAGCGCGAATTGCGCCGAAGCGTTCCACCTGGCGATAAGCGATAACGGCTCGACTGCGTACTACGAGGACCCGTCAACGCACGGCGGTGACCTTCACCTGAACCTTGAGGTTTTCGATTGGGGTGTCTTGTCGAACGGAACTGCAATAGCGGACGAGATCGGCTCAATCACTTTCGAGAGTCCCGGCGGGATGATCGCATCGCCGGTGACTTTGGATCCCGCCACGCTTACCGCATCGCCCGGAACCGCGGTGTCAAGCGTGTTCCAGATCGATATCCTCGGAGTCGATCCGACGGGTCTGGAAGGCCAGACCGTGCTTTGCAGGGTGACGAGCGCGATTCATGACTCATACGACTACGGTTTCGGTGTTCCTGTGCCTGATGCACCGCTTGCCACATATCTAGTCTATGACCAGCACATTCTCGATATGGATCCCTCGAACAAGCCGACGGCGGTCGCGGAGGCCTGCGACTGCCTGTGGATCGCCCCGGGTGGGTCGGTCACATTCGACGGCACCCAATCATTCTCGCCCAATGGCGCGATCACTGACTGGGAATGGGACTTCGATGGTGACGGCACATTTGGAGACTCGCACGCCGGTCCACCCGAGCACCCGACTCACACTTACGCGACGGCGGGTGATTACGATGTGAACCTTCGAGTTACCGACGTGGCCAGTCAGACCGACACGCTCGATCCGGGTGAGATTCTCGAAGTCCATGTCGGGTCATTCACCCCGCCGACCGCTGATGCGTTCATCAGCCCCACAATCGGATTCATAGATTTTGAGGGTGATTTCGAGGGTTCCGGCTCGACAGGGACAATCGATCTTTACGAGTGGGACTTTGAGGGCGACTGCATCTGGGACTACCAGCATCCGACGATCGGCGACACAACCCATGCGTACACAGTGCCTGATATCTACGACGCGATTCTGAGGGTCACCGGAAACGGATGCGATTCGGTCACAACTCCGGTCCGGATGATCGAGCCGCTGGGTATCCTGGAAAACGGCAACTTCTGGGATGGGCAGTGGGGCGCATGGACACACGGACACGGCGGGATACCTGTGACTTACATAGAGGAACTGGTCCCTGACCCCATTTTCAGACACAAAGTCCATTTCTATCGGTGCTGCACGAACGATGGAGGCTGGACCTGGATCCGGCAGGATTTGGACTGTGATGTCACATCGTTCGACGAGCTGTACTATAACCTTTTCTTCTACATCGATTATGACGAACTATACGGCGACGGTTGGATGATTGGCGAGATGGCTCTGGCTGCCAAGATTACTTACGAGGACGCTGCGCAGAATTCCTGGGACGCTTGGTTTGGCTGGGACACAGCATTCGATGGCACCTGGCAGTGGGACACATATTGGCTTCCCCCTTATGTTACCTACCACTCCCAGGAAGTGGCGGCAGCGGATACCTGGCACGAGAAGAAGACGATCGACCTGATGACGATCAATCCACCACCCGCGAAGATCACGCGAGTGATAATCGCCAGCTGGGGCTGGGACTGGGAAACCTACGTTGGTTTGAACTGGTTCAGTGACGAGTGACCAGAACGAATAACCCTTTGGTAACGCTTCCTGGGCTGGCAGATATCCGCTAGCCCGGTTTTTATTTTCTCATATTGCTCTTCGTTTCCCTCACTCGGAAAGCTCGGTGCTTCCTATCATGATCCCCAGCATCCTAAGAACACAACATATCAAAGCGACCTTCAAACACAGTGTGTTTCTTGCTATAAGTACTCATAATCTTCAAGCTAGGAGGCTTGC
>CBDUXL010000133.1:0-8783 GCA_965371155.1 uncultured bacterium
CTTGCCAAGTGTGGTGTTCCAGGGCTTCCTCTCGAGCGATAATGCCCAGCCGATTGGCCAGTTCGGGATCATCGCAGAACCTTCCAATGGCTTCCACGAGCGCAGCGGAATTGCCCGGTGGGATCAGCAAGCCGGTTTCGCCGTCCTTGATGATCTCGCCTATCTGGTCGAGATCACTCGCGATTATCCCCTTCCCCAAAGCCATGTACTCGAACAATTTAGTCGGGCTCCCGAAAAAAGGCGTTCCGTCCGGGTTGGGAACATGCGGGCTGAGAAAGAAATCAGAACACATCAGGTACCTGGGCGCCTGATCCTGCGGAATCAGCCCTGTGAGAGTGACATTGTTGAGCTTGTCAGCAATCCGAAGGCGCTCCCGGATTTTATCAAACAACGGACCGGAGCCGATCAAAAGGAAATGAAGCCTGGGGTAGTTGTTCAGCGCCATGGGGATCGCCTCCGCCAGCACCTCCACTCCGTGCCACTGGCTGAAAGTGCCGATAAATCCCGCCACACGTGTACCCTCCGGTATTCCAAGCTCCTCTCTGAGTTTCTTGATTTCGTCCGGCGGATATCGCTCCGGATCAAAACGCTCTGCATCCACAGAGTTGGGATTCACGATAACGCGTTTCTTCTCGATGCCTCGACCAATAAGCTCGTCCTTCAGCGGCTTTGACACAACCGTAATCAGGTCCGCCGATCTGGTCACCAAGTCCTCGATCTTCCGCGCGACTTCTTGATACTTCAGACCCCGACCCCAATGCTGCTCAATCCACACCTCGCTGCCGTTGTATTCTAGAATCAATGGGATTCCGAGCTGTTGAGCGATCGGCACCGGCGCATAGCAGTCAAGTGAGTAGCGGGCGTAGATTACGTCGGGACAATCTTGCCAGAGTGCATTGACTCCGCGTTCGATTAGTTTCGAGTTGTACGAAAGAAGCGCGAGTTCGCGTTCGTTGTTGAAAAAATCCGATGGTCTTATTCCGGTGAATTCTACGGACCCGTCCAAAAGCGGCGGCTTATCCCACGAAAGAAGATTCACTTCCACCCCATGCTTTACGAACCCGTTGATTACTCCGGCGATATGCCCAACACTTCCGCCTGCTTTAACCGCGTACCAGAGGTCGGTTCGCATGTAGGCGATTTTTTTAACATCTCCCTGATTGATGGCTCGGTGCTCGGGGCCTTTTTCGAGTAGATCTTGCACTCTTGCGGTAGTTGATGTCACAAGCCTCTTCCCGGCAATTGCCTGCGAAATCGCGAGCGGTATCTCCCGAAAGAGAAGCCCCCCCCACGTGAGGGCGATGACTCGTCCGGTGGAATCCAACGCCACGCGACGTCTTGCAGGAACCAGGCAGGCAAGTCCATAAAGTCCGGTGCGTTGAGTCTGGAAGGCCCAGTCGAGGGAATTGACGGCGAATACAGTACTCCCCGCGTCTCGATGAATCTTCCTGAGATGCCTCAACCCGCGCCTGGCGCCACGCTCGCGGATCTCATTCCCTGTGACGAAGGTGCAGCTATCGACACCGAGACGGGCGCAGATTTCGGACTCATCCGTGTCGGAGAGAGGGAGAAGATTCAGGATTGTCGCATGGCCTGGCACGGAAATGAGATCAAGTGGGCGCACAGCCGGGCGCCCCTACATTAGCCTTCGAACGCCACCATCTCTTCGATTGCGATATCGAAATTGCCCCACACATTCTGGACATCATCAAGGTCCTCGAAAGCCTCCATCATCCTGAGGGTGTTCTGGGCATCCTTGCCGGTCACCCTGATGGTGGTGGACGGGAGCATCACAAGCTCGCTGTTGTCGATCGGAAGTCCGGCATCCTGGAGAGCTGTACGCACTTTGTCGAAGTCCGTGTACTCAGTGTAAATATCCCATGTCTCGCCACCGTCCTCGATATTGTCCGCTCCCGCCTCAATCGCGGCTTCGTATATCGCTTCCTCGTCGACCTCGCCCTTCGGAATCTGCATAAAACCTTTCCGGTTGAACAAATAAGCCACCGAACCGGAGCTTCCCAGCTTGCCTCCCGATTTCGTGAAAATATGACGAACATCGGCTGCGGTGCGGTTCTTGTTGTCTGTAAGGGCTTCGATGTAAATCGCCACGCTCGCCGGACCGTAGCCCTCGTAGGTGACTTCCTCGTAGTTGGCCACGTCCGAATCGGCGCCGATTGCGCGCTTGATTGCGCGCTCGATATTGTCGGCGGGCATGTTGTTCTGCTTCGCTTTTTCAATCGCGCTTTTCAGGCGAAGATTCAGCGCCGGATCGGCGCCGCCCTCCTTCGCGGCAACGGTGACCTCCTTGATCAGCTTGGAGAAGATCTTTCCACGCTTGGCATCCACCGCGCCTTTTTTTCGCTTGATTGTGCTCCATCTGCTGTGGCCTGACATTTATACTCCACCTCTATTGGAATCCCGTGAGTACTCGATTATATCCGAACTCACCCTCTTGGGGCAAAGTCGCCGGATTGTCCTGGACTTCCCTCGGACGGTTGCGGACACCGACAGGTAACGGTATCTTTTCTGTCCGCCCTTATGTATCGTAGTCTGCTCAATCAGAAAGGTGCCAAGCATGCGCATAAGATTCCACCTGATAACGGTAATAATTTCAATGACGTTTCTCGTTCCAGCGCCGTCGCAGGCCGTAGATCAGGGCCTGGTGGACGAATTCTCCGCTCTCATGCAGAATATGGTCGACCATGTCACCGAGATCGAGAACAGCTACAACATTGCCCTGACAGGGAATATCGCTCGCACCAGGCGTCTGGAGGTCTTCAGCGCCGGTCTGCCGGAATTGGAAGCATTCGAGCAGCTCGCCTTACCCAGGTCCGATCCAAACTCGGGCGTAATTGTGGTCCTGATCGATGCGGTCCGTGCGGGTGAGCCAACGGATGACGCGATGAAATCGCTGTTGCTCGAGATTCGGGTCAGGTCTGTCATTCTCGAATGTGCGACCAGCGGCATTGGATCGGAAATTGTCGCCGAATACGTCAGGCGAGAGAGCGCTACTTTCGTTGCCGACAGGGGAAACTTCTTTCACCCGGAATTCGATGAGTCCTCCCTGACTGATGAGGACATTGTCCATATCTATTTCGCCGGGTTCGGACTGATTGTTCTGGTCAATATGGAGGGTGGGATCGATGCATCGAATCAGTTATATGATGAATCAACTGAACTGAGACCGTACTTCGCGCAGCAGCTTACGTTCCGGGGGGCCGATCTCGATATTGGAGGCATGCCGCTACTGGAGGCGGTTCTTTTCGATCCGGCAATCACGATCCCTGCTCGCGAGGTGCTCTACGGTGTTCTGGCGGGCAAAATGATTGCACCCGCAGGGCAATTTGGAAACGAGCTTCAATTCACCACACCGTGGAAAGAGATCATTGCCGAGTGGGCTGCCGATCACATTGCCACAGGAGAAAGGCTCGATGCCAGGGCCGCGCTTCCGTTCTATGGGGTGCAATTCGGTCAGGAAGACCTGGGACCCGAAAGCCTTCTCGGGATAATCGGACCGCCTGCCTACCCGCACATCGCCACGCTGCTGCAATCGGGTGTTCCGATGCAGCAGGTGTGCGGTCTGGAAGCGCTCAGATGGGTTGACATGGGCCGGTATCCCGACGAGGCCGAGACCTTGTTCGCGCTTGCCGAGCCGCTAATGGGAAGTAATGATTTCGTATTGGCTGCACTTTCGATGAACGCATATGAGGCCGATGCGTTGTACACAGGTGAACCGTATGATGAGTCGAGACGCGACCGTCTCGAGGCTAATCTGCCGATCCTGATCGGGCTCCTGAATCTGGCGCTTGAGGATGAAAGTATCGACTACCTCAGCACCACCGCATGGCTCGATATTTTCGCGGAGGGAAGTCTGGCCGATCAGTTAGTGGGCTGCATGCCGATGATAAGCCGGGTTGTTGTCGCCGATTGGGAGCGCAGGCAGATGGGCGAGCAAGTGATGTTTCCTGAGGGCGAGATCGAGATCATCAGTTACTTCCTTCCCTCTCATATTGAGTATTTTGAGTCCACCTCGGATGCGGCCTTGGGATTTCTCAATGGCGAGTTGAGTGCCGAGGGCGACGATTCGAATGGCGAGGGAGTCAATCCGTTTCGGGTTTGGACGTATGTTGAATACCTGCAGGCGGCGAAATCGGGCGGCGCGACATTAGACGACAACTGGATGAGCGCGCTTGTTCGCCTGAGAGCATGGTCGGAAAGCGGCGCGCCTCTGGTCCGCGGCGACGAATTAAAAGAAGCACTGGATGGGCTGTTGATGTAGAGGCCGGTGTGGTAACAGGTCCATGTGGGGCCGGCGTTGCGACGGGTCCATGTAGGGGCGCGGGGCACGCGCCCTTTAAGGAATCCCGTCACGCCTCAGAGAATCGGATCCCAGGTGTGAACACTCGTGAAATCATTGCCGTCATAGGGATCGTAAACGCGAAACCTCTGATCCTCCGTGATCGCAAAGGTGTTGAGGTAACCGGGACGAGTATCCCGAGGGTAGGCGATGATCGTGAACGTGTGTATTTCCTCGGTCACCGTAGAAATGTTGGCGACATCCCAGGTCAACGTGTAATTCTCGACCATATTGTCCAAAGACCAGCCCTCCCGGATGTAACCTGCGTTCCGGACAGCTTCGAAATTCCCGTAGATACCTCTATCACTCGCATTGAAGAAGGCTTCCTGGCTTCGACCGATTTTCTTCAAGCTGATCCTGGCTCGAGTCTCCCACCTGGCGCGATTAGAATATAAGATATTGACAAAACAAATCATCAGAAAACCCACCACCAGAATTACAATGCAGCCGGAACACACAAAAAAGTTGAGCCTCTTTTCTACTTCGTCCTGCTGCAAATGATCGGGTTGTGCACCGGTATATTCGGGTTTCATTTTTTCGCCTCAGAGAATCGGATCCCAGGTCTTAACGTTCTCGAAATCATGGTCCTCCTCGGGATCGTAGACACGGATTTTCCTGTCTTCGGTGATGCCGAAAGTATATAGCTTGCCCGGACGAGTGTCGCGAGGGTACGCGATGATGGTGAACGTGTGTATCTCCTCCATGACCGTGGAAAGGTTCGTGACCTCCCAGGTCATTGAGTACATCCTTGCCATGTTGCCCAACCCAGCACCTGGCCAAAGGTATTTTTCATCCTTAAGAGCTTCTATTGTCCCGTAGTTCCCGGTTTTGTGTGTATTTGCATACGTCATCTGATTACTCGCGATCGTTCGCAAGGTCGATTTGGCGCCACTCTGCCAAGCTGCACGACGGGCCTCTAGCCAACCGGGTATCTGGGCTGCGTAGTAAACGAGGACGAGGACAAGCACAAAGATCACCGACCGCACACATCCGGCAAGTAGGTCCCTTTCCTTCTTCCGCCGAGACATGGCAGCTTGTTCTCCGGTGTCTTCGGACTCCATAATTGGCGCCTCAGAGAATCGGATCCCAGGTCTTCACGTTCTCGGAATCAGGTTCGGTTTGGGATTCCATGGTCCGTCTATGTAATTCAGTTTATCACATAAAGGGCGTGCCTATGAAGACGGGCGCGTGCCCCGCGCCCCTACACAATCATTGATGGTTGATGGATTTTCACAATCGGAATGCCATCGGGATGGGTTTTCAATGATATATTGCCGGACTGCGTTGAGCTCTTTATCATTACGGATGACGTGCTCGTAATAATTTCGCTGCCAGATGCTGAGGTTACTGTTCCCTGTCATTTTTCGCAACCTACTGGTCACAGCAGATTTGAAACCGTTCACAAACGACGACAACGATCTCGGTTTCATTTGTAGGGGCGCGGGGCACGCGCCCTCATTTGTTGTCTCCTGCATTGCATGCGGTCGTGTGCCCCGCATCCCTACATCGTTGATTATCACAATTGCATGAACATGGTTTGGCATGATTACCCATCCATCCAATTCGATTTCCGATCTGATTTCCCCTGATACAAGCAATTCGTCACGTGCGATATTGCCAGCCTTGCTCAGATGCACCCGCTCACTGACTATCTCACCAAACAAGCTCCTCTTGCCTTTGGTGCAGATGGTGATGAAATAGTGGCCCGGGTTGGAGTAGTCGAAGTCACCCAGTCGCACGGATCTCCGAGAGGGCAAGTTGTCAAGCCGTTGCATGTGGAATTCTCCTCGGTATGTCCTGGATATGCGGAATGGTCCGACATTGATAGAACGTCTGACCGAGCAATTTACTGACACTGAAATGGTTTATTTTTGTGGGGGGGTGCGCAATCAAGACGGGCGCGTGCCCCGCGCCCCTACGATTTCCAATGGTGAAATGTCACGATGGGCGCGTGCCCCGCGCCCGTTACAGGTGGCATGTTCCCGGACACAAAAATCGTTGATTTTGTAGGGGCGCGGGGCACGCGCCCGTTTTCGTACACCAACCGCCCGTTACAGGTGGCAAGTTCCCGGACACAAAAATGGTTGATTTTGTAGGGGCGCGGGGCACGCGCCCGTTTTCGTACGGCACGCGCCCGTTTTCGTACACCATGCGCCCGTCACAGCGCCCGTTTTCGTACACCACGCGCCCGTTACGATTTCCAATGGTGGAATGTCAGGTCATTGGTCATGAAACTCGGGCCAGTGCGGAGAGTTAGTTTCAATATCGGTTGGATGCCGAACGGGATTCGTATCATCGCGTACGTACCGCCGCGCAGGATTGAATCATTGATGGCAAATGACAGGAGCGAATAGTACGCCCCGAGCGCAGTCCGATCTCTCACCACAGCCGCGGGACCGTACGAGAACAGTCCGATGCCGGTCGCCTCGGAAAACTCCGGTTCGTGCTGGTACTGGAAAAACCCCTTGACCACGCCTTTTCTTTCGGCGATCAGCACCCACTCCTGGTCTTTCGGAGCGGTGCAGCAATGATGAATCCAGAGCTGGTAAAGTTCCTCTGCGGCGTCGTAGGGGATTTTCGGGTCGAGATGGTAACGGTCGTGAGTGTAGGCGCCGCGCATGATCTCCAGCACCGTTTCGAGGTCTTTTTCCGCGAACAGGCGGATGTCATAACCGGACTTCTCGTACTTCGGCGAGTTGTCCTTGTGAATGAGCATCGTGATGCCGTTGTCGACCAGGTGGAAACCTGCCTGCTCCACGGCATGAATTAGTGGAAGCTCAAGCGAGGCCGATCGGATGTTGGTGAACACGACATCCCGGTCCTTAAGCCAATCCAGCGCCGCGCTAATGAGCCGATCGGCAAGTGGCCGCGCGATCGAATAGTCATCCGACCCGATAACGCAAAAGGGAATTCGTCCGGATTGTGTTTTCAATACCGCAGAATCAAAATCCAGAACCTCCGAACCGCAGAACCCGACCGGCGTTCCGGAATCGTCTTTCGCGACCAGGATGACCGCTTGCCCATGGTCCTCGCAGCGGGCGAGAAATCGTGCAAGTCGATTGCGGAAGATGGTGTTTAGGCCATCCTCAGAAGCCGCGCTGACGAAAAAGTACGGTTTGAACTCATATGAGTCCGCGAGGGCGGCAAGTTCGTCGGTGAGTTGTCCTGTGTGGGTTTCTATCTTGGTCATATCAGACTCTCCCCAAACGCATTTAGCCCCACCACGAGTCGTCTAGCACGAGTGGCCCACCACAAGTGGCCCCACCACAAGTGGCCCCACCACAAGTGGTGGGGTTACCGGTGGTAGTCTTCTTCCACTTCCTGCCCGATTGAATGATCTTCTTCGCCTCCGGGGCAGCGATCATGAGGAGATCAAGCACGCTCAGGTGGGATACGAATTCACCATGTAGCTGAGGATAGGTCGGGTGCTCGTACTCCTGGAAATAGACATCTATCCCGTCTTGCTCGAAAAGCTCGATATCCAGGTAGTGCCTTGCCGCGGCGCCTGAATAATACTCTTTCGCACCGAGTTTTCGGCAGATCGCAAGCAGCCTTTCGCTTTTTTCACCGAGGACCTCGAGCGAGGACGCCATAATGATGGATGTTTCGATCCCGATAATCCCGTTCAGCCACTCAATCAATGCGAGATCAAGCTCCCAGAGGAACTCCCAGTCGCGTTGGAGAATTCGCTCGAAATCCGGGTACAGCAAATCGAAATACGGAGCCTTTTTGTAGAAAGCCTCTACAGTCCCGAGATGCTTCTTCCGCCAGGGCCGATCGTTGTCGATTCTCACATCCCGGATCACCTGGTCGTACTTGCCCTTCTGCTGCACGGGAACGGTCAGCCAGACGAACCCATCGGGGGTCTTGAGGCGATTGCGGTTGCGCCATCCTCGACGGTCGTATTGCACGTCGTCGTAGAGGACGAACCGATCGACCGAAAGCTCCTGCTCGAAAAAGCCGAGCCAGGGAAGGTATCCGGGTTGTAGTATTGCGATGCGCATTTCAGAGCGGCTACGGCGACTCCTTCGAGCGATTATACCCCCTTTTGATCATCCAGTGAGCAGACACGGGGTATCCGGCATCCTAAATTGGTATCCGACAAGCGAGTGCCGACTGGTCATTGACATTATGTTAATCCATTGTATGCTTGTTTTAGGTTTTCATGGGGATACTATTCCCAGTGGCTCTCGTTTAGCCGGGATCGGACCTGCCAGGAGTGGGGCGGGGTGGGAAATATGACGGTCGGGTCGGATTTGCTCTGATGCACAGGTTCTATATCACTCTGATTCTCCTGCTATTCTCTGCTTTGCTTGGTTGCGTCCGCGGCGCCGTGGACCTTCCTGTCAACCCACCAATAGACGCCGGTTCGGTCGGATATCACGATTCCGGCCGCGTTCTGTGGGGGCTTTACGAAATTGTCATC
>CBDUXL010000134.1:0-8763 GCA_965371155.1 uncultured bacterium
GGAGCGCCCCGGCACCCTCCTCAGTGGCACCATCGGTTGTCTCATGCTTAATGAGGGCATGTCGCTTCCACCGTCCCGTCCTATAGTACACGGAGACAAGAAGGAGACCGAAAACCGTGGAGAGCGACAGCGCGATGGCGATTCCGGCAAAACCCATGCGCGGCGCGAGGATTATAGCTGCCGGAATTCTTATTATCATCTGCGTGATAATCACCAGAAACATCGCTGCCAGGGCGTCACCGGCCCCGCGAATAGTGCCGTTGATTGGGAAGAACATCGCCATCATGACATACCGTACTGCCATGATCTGAATGTAGATCCGGACAAGAGGAAAGACCAGGTCGTAATCCGCCGGATCAGACTGAAAGAGCCTCGTGATCCATGGTGTGTTGATAACCAGGAGTGTTCCCAACACCAGCGCAACACCGACAGACAGCTTGAGTGTGTCTCTCAAGAATCTCCCTATCCTGTCCATCTTGCCCGCACCAATGTTTTGCCCCGCGATAGTGGTCATGGCCTGTCCAAAGGACATTGCCGGCATCATCAGAAGCTGGTCAAGGACCATCCCGATCCCATAAGCTGCGGTCACCTCAGTCCCATGCACATTCAATTGATTCACGAACCACATCATTACCATCACGCTGGAACTAACTGTCATCATTGTTCCGGTGGCTGGAAGCCCGAGTCGAAGCATCTTGCGGATAATGTCCCAGTCAAACCTGAATCCCGCGAATGAAAGGTCCAGCCATTCTTTCCGCCGCGCAAGAAGAAAAAGAAGGATGATCGCACCGATGGAGTTTGCCAGCACGGTAGCCATTCCCGCCCCCTCGACACCATAAGGCTGAAGTGGTCCAAGGCCGAAGATGAAGATCGGATCGAGGACGATGTTCAGCACTGTCGAGAATGCAAACACCTTCACCGGTGTGACGGAATCGCCAAGTCCCCTGAAAATACCGGTCGCTCCGTTGAATCCGAAGAAAAAAATCATGCCGCTGAAAATCCAGGTCAGGTACAGAGTAGAGTTGGCAAGAATCTCGTTTGGAGTCTTCAGCAACACAAGGATCGGCTCGACCATTTGCACCATTATTGCGCTGATAACGAGAACAACCATCCCCCCGAAGATGATGAAGTTCCGCGATGTCAGATTCACCAGGTTCCGGTCGTTGGCTCCTCGATACTGCGCCACCATTATCCCGGCTCCGATAGCAATGCCGATCACCAGCGAGATCATGAAAAACATGACCGGGAATCCCACCGTAACCGCAGCAATCGCTTCCTTTCCCAGCTTGCCGACCCAGAAGCGGTCCACCAGGTTGTAGGCGATATGAAACGATCCCTGCAGCATGATCGGGGCGCTGAAAAACACAAGGTTGCGGAATGTCGGCCCCCGGGTAAGGTCTATCATGCCGTGCGCTGCTTTTGCCATAAGTGTGAAAGGGCATCATACGCGCAAACAGCGCAATTACCAAGAGCGGCTTCTCGACCTGCACCAAACGCCTGAGACATGTTATTATCCCTGCCTTGACTGACCAGCTCCCAAGGAGAAACCAGATGCCTAAGACAAAGGAGAAACTGCCGCATTGGGACGTGTCCAATATCTATTCCGGTCTGGAAGCGGATGATTACCAGTCCGACATCGATAAGACCGTCAAAATGCTCGATGAGCTCGAGACCTTCATTGAGAAGAATGGAATCGAAAAAATTTCGCCCCCCCCTGAAGACATCAAGGGAACCGCGAGTGTCCTGAACGAGCTGATAAACCGCTTGAATGAGATCGACCTGGTGCTTGAAACACTGGAATCCTATGTCTACAGCTTTATCTCCACCGACTCATACAACAAGACAGCCGGACGCAGATTGTCGGAGCTGGAAAAAATCAAGGTTCGGAGCAAGCGCAGTCGGGTCCGGTTCCAGGCATGGGTCGGCTCGCTTGGTGATATTCTCGACGAGCTCTGCAAGGCCCCTTCGGTCGCGCAGAAACACAGGCTGGTGCTTGATGAACTTCTGGAGCAGTCCAGGTACCTGATGGATACAAAGCTCGAGGACCTTGCCGCCGAACTCAGTCTCTCCGGCGGTTCGGTGATGTGGAAGCTCCAGGGGACGGTCACAAGCCAGCTCAAGATGCCTCTAGAGAGGGAAGGCAAAACCGAAGACTTGCCGATGACCATTCTCCGCAACCTGGCGAGCGACCCAAGTGAGGATGTCCGTAAACGCGCCTTTGAGAAGGAGATTGAGGGTTGGGAGAAAATCCGGGAATCCGTGGCGTTCTCTCTGAACGGGGTCAAGGGCGCGGCGGTCACTATGGCGAAATGGCAAGGCAGGGACGACGTCCTGCACGCAGCGCTGGACTCGAATCGCATCGACCGGGAAATTCTCGATGCATTGCTCGGCGCAATGAAGGAATCTTTCCCGTCATTCAGACGATATCTCAAGAGCAAGGCCGCGAAGCTCGGGAAAAAGAAGCTTCCTTGGTGGGACCTGTTCGCGCCTGTGGGAGAAATCAACCTGAAATACACCTGGCAGGAAACGGCCGATTTCATTGTGGAGCAGTTCAGCACATTCACCCACGAACTTGGCGACTTCGCTCGTAGAGCATTTGATAACAACTGGATCGATGCTGAACCGCGCGACGGCAAGCGCGGCGGCGCGTTCTGTATGAAGGTTCCGGCTGTCGAGGAATCGAGAATCCTCGCTAATTACGACGGCAGCTTCGATGAATTGACCACGCTCGCGCATGAGCTGGGCCATGGATTCCACAACTACTGCCAGAGGGGTCTGCCGATGCTTCGACGCGGCGCGCCCATGACCCTTGCGGAGACCGCATCGATTTTCTGCGAGACAATCGTATTCAACGCCGCCCTCGACTCAGCGCCGCCCGAGGCACAGGTGACCATTCTTGAGAATCAGCTTATGGGCGCAAATCAGGTCATCGTCGACATCTACTCAAGATTCCTCTTCGAGACGGAGGTCATAAAGCGCAGGGAGAAGGCGGAACTCAGCGCGGATGATTTCTGCGAGATCATCATCGATGCGCAAAAGCAGACGTACGGAGATGGGCTCGATCAGGAGCACCTCCACCCATACATGTGGCTCCTCAAACCACACTATTACTATTCCGATGCGCACTTCTACAACTACCCGTACGCTTTCGGGCTGCTTTTCGGTCTCGGGGTATACGCCATTTATCAGAAGGAGGGCGCGGATTTCGTGCCCAGATACATAGAGCTACTAGAAAGCACGGGTGAGGGAAAAGTCGCCGACCTTGCGACGCGGTATGGAATTGATGTCAAGTCGAGCGAGTTTTGGAAGAGCAGCTTGAGGATAATCGAAGAGCGAATCGATCGGTATTGTGAATCGTGAACCATTCTTTTTAGACCAGGTCTACTTGAAATTAAAAGGCGGGGACACCTGCATTTCGGGGACGAAAAGAGGTGTCCCCGAGAGGAAAATCGGTTAAATCACTGGGACATTAATCACGGGGACATGCCATTTTTCTCCAGTGATAAACCTGACTTTACCATTGCATATCAAGGGAAAAATGCCGTGTCCCCGAAGTTCGAAAAAACACACCCCTATTCGTCGATCCTTTCCGGGTGACCTTGCGCCAATAACATATCCAACGAACGGAACGACTCCGCGAGCGGTTGTATCAGCTCAGGACATTCGGCAATAACGTACAGAACCGCGAGCTCAGCCGTTCTCTCCGGGTCCGTATGGATGTTCGCCGTCATCCAGACCGCCTGGCCTTCATTGGCAGCGTCCCAGATAGTGCATACTCCCCTGCCCATGACCGTTCCGAGCGTTTTCCCGGTTTCCGGGTCATAGACAGCCGCCCATGTCCCCGTTCCCGCTCCGGTTCCACCTTCGCTGGTTGAGACCTTAATTCCCGCCCCGATTTCATCCACAATTCCCTCTACTTTTGCCTCCGGGTCGCCCGATGGAACCGGGAAAGCCATGGTTTCGATATTGAGCCTTTGTGAGCGACCGGCCGTTTCCGTGAATCGATGCAGATTCAAAACAGCAGGGATTCCGGGCTTCGTCAGGAAAATGGATTCCATCAAGAGGCTTTCCTGAGCCCTTGGCGCTCTAATGCTCACTCGAATGCCCTTCCAATCATGCCCCGCCCAGTGCATGCTCACTATGTCGCCTGTGAATTCCGATTTATGGTAAGAATGGTCCCACCGCCCGGGGTAGAGCTTGATTCCCCCAAACCAGGGATTGAACCAGGTCCACATACCGGGTTTCGGCCATGAGGTCCTCAGGAGATTCTTCTCCCGCGCGGATTTCTCCACAAGCTTGAACAGGCTCCCGCAGAACTCGGGCGCCACGCGGAACTCGATTGAGCCGTTGTCTACGCTATAGAAATCGTAGTCCCCTTCCCTGCCCTTCTTGATCTCAATCGATGAACCAGGCACAGGAACGACAAGCGGAAGCTTTCCCTCTTTCTCAAGGAACATGGCGCGAAGCTTATAGTCCACAAGCATCAGGCCGCATTTTTCCGAGTCAAGCTCCGGAGTTCTAAGCACCATGGGCGCGTCCAGGTTCCATTTTTCGGCCGTGACTTCCTCCGTGCGGCCGTCGGGAAGCGTGATAGACGCATAACCCTCGCAAGGAGCAGAGCGCACCATTCGGAATGTAAACTGCGGCCTCGTGTCGTCCGCGAATATCGGGCTCTCGGCATGCATGAAATGGCGCGGCTCAGTCGGAAGCGATGACGGTTCGCCCTCCAGCGCCGCTCTCTGAACATTCTGCCAACTGCCCGCATCCGGGAGAATGCGCAACGTGGGAAGAGTGGTGGTCTCCCCGGGAGCGAGTGTATCGATCGTATACTCCACAAACGGGTGACTCGACCAGCTATATCCGAGATGGGATGCGCCCTTGAATATGAGCCCGATTACGTCGATTTCGGTTGTCGGGGATTTGGACCTGTACCACGCGATCCATCGCTCCGAGAAACGCGCGGGATCGGTCGGAAGCGGCAGGTTGCAGTTCGTCCAGTTCTCCTTCGATCCTTTCACCAGCATCCCATCTATAGGCGCCACCCCAAAACTCGCCCCTCCAACAGAAGGTCTTAACTGAAGCTGGCCCGCGAATTCCTTTTTGCCCGAGTTCGTGATTTTCCAGGAGATGCCGAACTCAGTGCCGGTGCCCAGGGTGATCCTCCTCTCCAGCCGGATACCGGGGAAATCAGTGCTTTCAACCTTGAAAACCAAATCGCCTGAGTACTCACCGGATTCAAACGACACATCGTACTTCTTCGACCAGAACTCATCAGAGAAAGGCTCCCCGATCGCATCGGAACCCAGATAAAGAGCCAGGTATCCCATTTTCGCATGGTAGCTCTCAACTTTTCCACCCTCAACCTCGGCTTTCATGGAAATGAAACCGTTGCTTACCGTAATGACCTCCGGCTTCTCATCGGGAATTTCAATCGGCTTCCCCGGAGGAGCGATCCCGACGTGCGCTTTCATCGGGTGGATATCCGTTTCGGAGTCGCCGGCTTTCAGGCACCCGCCGATTTCGATGACTCCCTCTCTCCCCTTCACCGATGCCGCCAGGTTGACACCAAGACCAAAACTGCCATGCGCAGGTAACGAGATAGTTTCCAGCGACGGTTTCTCCGCAGAGGTCACATCACCTGATACTTTCAGCACAGGCGAAAAACTTGCCTTCTCCGCCATTCTGGACTTGAGGTTTATGACTATGTCCCTTGTTTCACCCGGCATCAGCCGAATCGGGTAAGGTTCCGAGTCCATCTCAAACGGCGGGACTGCCCTGAGGCCGGGACTGAAAACCGCTTCCAGCCCATCGATCTCAACACGGCACTCGATTGCCTTTCCTTGCCAATCGATCTTTTCGGGTATTACATCGGCCCCAGGTTCTGCAACCGTCTCGAATATCCGCTCGCCCTTCAGCTCAAATTCCTGGTCGAATGAGTATTCAAGCCCGTCCTCCGGTTTGCAGCTTACTTTCACCTTTACCGGCTTATCCCTTTTTGAAAGAAATGTCCACTTGACCGGATGAGGGAGACCCGCGATGTGCGTTTCGTCCGGAATGTCGCACCGAATCGTCAGATCATCCGAAGTAAATCCCGCAACACCGGAAGTTGACGGGTCAATCAGGACCTCAATCCGCTTGCCGTCCTTTTCAAAGGTGTACTTATGATAATGGCAACCGGCAAATGTCTCACTGCTTTCCTCTATCTCCAGCGACTGCCTGAGCGATTCATACCAATTGCTTTCCCCAAGGAATTCCTTGACGAAAGCATGATTCAGGGCGGCGGGAAGGAAGTTGTACATGTGGACTTCGGTTCTCGGACGCCAGAAGAAACCGCATTTCTTGTATAGCGGCACCGCCTTCAGATTGGCTGACCAGGTATGCAGGTCGAGTCTATTGACCTTGTCCTCGACCGCCTTCTCAACGGCGGCAACAAGCAGTTTCCTCCCGTAGCTCTTGCCGTGGTGGTCAGGATGCGCATTGAAAAGCCCGATATAGGTGACGTTCTCCTCCTGGTAATGTCTGTTGTAGGTGATGTGGCTGACTATCACATCGTCCACCCAACCGATCCAGAATTTCAGATGCTTCTCTCGCGTCAGCCATTCCCTCACCGCCTCGGGTGACCAGTCTCCCGCGCCGGACTCGAAACCCGGCGGCCAGCCCTTGATTGACTCTTTCCAATGAATTGCAAGAGCCGGAAGGTCTTCCTCCCTGTATTCTCTTATGAAGAACTTGCTCATGGTTATTCAGTCCTGCTCATGGGCAGGCGAAAATCACGCCACAAGTGACCACACCACAAGTGACCACACCACAATGACCACACCACAAGTGGCCACACCACAAGTGGCCACACCACAAGTGGTGTGGATACCAGTGGAGCAAATCACATCCAGATTCCCCAGGATCTGTGGCCTCGACGATTTCGTGCAGGTACAGCGCCCTTGGGGTGCCCCAGTGTGAGAATCCCGGCGAATTGGAGGTTCCCACTCAGCCTGAGAATGTCCTGTGCCTGGTACCGGGCGAATGTCCCTATCCAGCAAGTGCCAAGGCCCACGTCGGTTGCCGCAAGCTGGGCATACGCCATGGCGATTGTGGCATCCTGCAAAGGCATTGTATCGGTGTGCTGTTCCCCATAGCGTGTATGAAACTGGTCCAGATCTGCGAAGAAGACCAGAAACACCGGCGCCTGCGCCATCCAGGTCTGCCCAGAGGAAGCGTCCGCCAGCTCCTTGCGCATCGATCCGTCACGCACCACAACCACCTTGTAGGATTGCAGGTTTCCGGCGGATGGCGCAGTGTCTATCGCCTCGAGGATATCGATGATATCCCGATCACTCACAGGGTCGTTAGTGTATCGTCGCTCGGAAAAGCGCTCGCTAAGAACTCGCTTGAATTCCATAGGCTCCTCCTTTGCCGGATTCTTCTCCAGCTACTGTCGCGATTCGAAAGGGATTGTGACTCCACATTTGATATACGTCAAGTGGGCAAGGTCCCCGCGTCCGGATAAGGGATCGTGCTAGAATACCCGCATGCGCGATACGGATCGATGGCGCGCCGGCAAAGCCGACCTTTGGGTGCTCGGCTTCTTTGTCCTGCTCACCCTCTGGACCTTCCGAGGCATTGTCGCCGGCACCCACGATCCGTTCATGAACTCGATGCGCACCTCCGAACCCTGGGAGAGCAATCTCACCCAGGCGGATGAGGAGCGCCGCGAAAGTTTTGCGGATGATTCCATCACCCAAACCTACGCCTGGGCGTATTACGCACACGAACGGCTTCGGGACGGTGATTTCCCGCTCTGGAACTCCCGGATGTTCTCCGGAACACCTTTCACCGCGAACCGCCTTACCGGCTTGTTCGATCCGCTGATACTCATTCCTATTTACCTTTTCCCTCCCGTCCCCGCCCTTGCAATCCTGTATTTTCTTCACTACCTCCTCGCGGCCTGGTTCATATACCTGTTTCTGAAGAGCCTGGGGGTATCGCGCCCGGCGGCGATGTTTGGCGCGATCGCGTATATCCTTCAGGGAGCCTACCTCCCATTGCACGGATTTATTGTCGCGGGCAAGGCATACATGCCGATGTGCTTCTACTACCTCGAGCGCGCATGCGCACGCCGCGACCGGGTCGGTATAATCGGCGCCGTTCTGTCCTTCAACTTCCTCACACTCACCAGCTACCCGCAGATGTCCGTTTTCGTGTTGTATATCGCAGTGGCGTGGGTGCTTTTTTCGCAAGGCAAGGGGGTTCGTCCGGCCATACACCGAGGGATCGGCCTGATACTGCTTCTTGTTCTCGCTTTCCTCATCGGCGCGATGCAGCACCTTCCGATGCTTGAATTCTGGTCTCTCTCAAACCGCGCAGGATCCGAATTCACAGGCGGCCTGACATCTTCAACGTACCTGGAAGAATTCTTCTCACCGGCAGGGCTGCTGACAATCATGTTCCCCAGACTCTGGGGAGATTACATGACCAATCCCGAGACCTACCTTCCGCAACTCGTGTTGCGCTCATTCAATCACGCGTACATCGGCATCCTCGCTGCGTTTGGTTTTCTCTTCGTTGGGATTGCTTGGCGAAATAAGTACGCCAGGTTCTTCACCATTGTGGCAGTCATCGGGCTCCTGGCCTTCGCATGGAAGGGATTCTATGACTTCCTCGTGCTCGTCCTTCCCGGTTTCAGGATCAGCAAGATCAGGGCGGATTTCCCCACTTTCACCTCGATGATTCTGGTCGCCACCTTCGTTCTGGACCACCTCCTTGTCA
>CBDUXL010000135.1:0-8755 GCA_965371155.1 uncultured bacterium
ACGGCGGTGATGGGGGCGGTGGAGCTTCCCCTGCAGGCGGAGTTTCCGCCGGTGGCCGAGTTTCCTCAGGTGGGGCGGCTCCCTCGGTCGTATTGGCGCCGCAATTCTGACAGAACTTGGCGCCCTCCTCGTTTTCAACTCCGCATTTTGGACAGAACATGGTTGCTCGCTCTCCTTAACGGGATGGTGGGATGGCCACGCACATCCAGCCTATCCTCACCTGGTTTAATGAAATCTAATACGCGATACTTATAATACACTCGCACCAAGAATGCAAACCCTGCACCAAACGGGCGCATCCGTGGTTTGATTTTTCCACCCGGGACCGCGAGCGTTCCGCTCGCATCGGTGCTTTGTTGGGGAAGAATGCGAGCGGGACGCTCGCGGTCCCAGTCGAAGACGCTCCCAGTTTTCGTGCTCTCAACGGATGAAGGTCTTCCACATTTTCCAGAATGCGTGCAGTGGGAACCCGACCACATTGAAATAGCAACCGTCGATTCGCTCAACGTATATCGAAGCCCTCCCCTGTATTCCATAGCCGCCGGCCTTGTCGAACGGCTCGCCGGTCGCGATGTACTCCTCGATCTCCTCTGAAGTCATCGGCGCGAACTTAACCCTCGTGGTCTCCAGGACACCGGCGATGCGACCTTCCGAGTATGTATCCGACGACGTTTCCGCAAGCGCCACCCCAGTCGCGACCGTATGCCAATTCCCTGCAAGGCGGTCAAGGTACAAACCGGCCTCGGACGCGTCGCGGGGCTTGCCCAGGACCGCGCCGTCATCGGATATGACCAGCGTATCGGCAGTGATGAATGTCCCGGGAATGCCCATCCCGAGCAGGTGACGCGCTTTCGCGCGCGCCAGATGTTCCGCTCCGCTTACCAATTCACCTTCATAGTCCGAAAGGAGCCTCTCCTCATCCAAATCCTCCAGCGGACGGACCTCGAACTCAAGCCCGGTGAGAGCGAGCAGCTCCTTCCTCCTGGGCGATCCGGATCCCAGATACAATGGTTTGACCATTGGTTTCCCCTGATTAAATCGAATTGAATCAATTTAGTATCGCGAGGATTGGGAGGACTGTTGAGGAGGTTTCCCGGTTGCGATCCTGCGGAAAGAAGACTGGGAGGGCGAGGCTCCCATCAAACTGAACGTGCTCTAATCAATGCCTGACGTAAAATCGAATCGACCGCGATATCGCATCTCTCATCTGATGATAAAACGTCGCCGGCATGTACGGGTGCTTGGTGTAACAACGAGTGCAGGACACGGACGGCCCCAGGTATTCCACACCGATTGTGGGCATACCCGGCCCCAATGGCGCGCCGGCCGCGAAACGCGCACGGGAATTATCCACACGAGCCGGGAGTTGCGTCCCGCACTGCCTGCAGTGCATTGCTATTCCCCTGGGCTCACCCATCCCTTTGCCGGCAAGGGATTCGAGCGCGTCCATAGCCGCCGCCACGAGATCATCCAGGGTCGTTCCCGGAGTCTCTCCCATTTGCAGGGGAGTGGCGCAATGGCTGCACCCGGTTACCGGAACGCCTGAAAGTACAAGGGTGAAGCCCGACGCGGACGCGTCCAGTTGAACGTTGGACCGCCTCATTTCCCGCCCGCAGTTCGGGCAAACTACCATTCCGGTCGGCATGCTATATATTTAACATACTTACTGATTAATCGCAAGCAGATTCATGAACGATAGGCAAAAGCAAGACCCGGCGGAATCTGAAGAAGGAAAACCCGCCGGGACTCAAGGTGAGATTTACCTGTCCCTAATGTTCAAATTGGCTCTTAGATCACTCCAGAACGCGAAATCAGATTACGACGTTCAAGCCGGAATCCGTCGAGACCGCATAGATGAAAACGCCGTCGGTCGCCAGGTCCAGAATGCCGCTCAAAGACAGGTCACCGACAAGCTGTAAATCGGCGGGATCGGTTACATTGAAAACGACGAGCCCGTAAGTTTCGCGCGCCACGTAGGCGTAGTTATCGCGAATCACGAGTGCGGTTCCGCCACCACCGGGACCGACGCCTGTCGAATCCAGCTCCGTTGGATCGGCCGGGTCGGTTGTGAGGTCATACGAGGTCAGCGCGCCGGTTGATTCATCCACAACGTAGAGGACATCTCCTGAAGCCAGCATGGCATTTGCCGTTTTGGCGCCGAATACGTTTATGATGGTTGGGAACCCGGGATAAGTGAGATTCATTACCACAACGCCCTTGTCGTCGCACGTCACATAGAGCCAGTGATCGTAGACCTCAACAGAACGCGGGTTGCCGGCCCAGGCAAGGTCGATTATCGGGTACAAATCAAGGTCCTCGGGAAATGTCACCTTCACGGGGATAAGCTGGTCATAACTAGAGCGCGCGACGTAGATCCAATCGCCCGTCTTGTCCAGGGCAATGCTGCTGCTGAATGATATATAGTCTGCAGTAAATGGGTTGCTCGGGTCCGAGAGATCAACGGACGAGAAATAGCTGCTTCCGCCGCAATATGCATGGGACCCGTCAAGAATCACGTCATAGACTGAGGAGGAATACCAATCGGACAGTTGCCCCAGGAAAATGGGGTTGGACCGATCGTAAACCCGGAGTCCGCTGTAACTAACGCCGACCACCAAAAGGTCATCCAGGAGATCAACGCAGAAAGGGGCGTATTCAAAGGGGATGGTGTTCAGAACCAAAGGCTCGGAGGGATCGCCGGCTTCCAGAGGGGTGCAGCTTACGATTACCAGATTGTCATCCTCGTTTCCGACCTGATCCTCCGCTCTCACCACGAGATGCTGCTCAACGCCCACCGGAAGACTCCATACGGTCGTAACGAAATCGGTAGTCAAGCCCTCCTCGAACTCCACATCCGGCAGGGGCGTCGCTCCCAGTATGTCGAAAGGCAATTCGTCCGTATAGTAGACGTTGTACTTGACGGGCGGAGTCTGCAGATCGACTGCCTCGTTCCACCCGATTATCGCGCTCATGTAGTATGGTTCCGCGGACTGAGCGCCCACGGTGGTTGTCCACTCGGGCGGGAGTATGTCGGTGCCTATGCTGACCACATCGCTGCAAATAGGGAAGCCTTGGTAGTAGGCTGAGAAGCCCTGCTCGGTGGATGCATCCTTGTAACTCTCCAGAGAGAGCGCTATCGTGCATTCAGTCAGTATTTCCGAAATGTCGGCGGTGACGAAGAACACCAGGGGATCTTCGTAAGTCCATTCCATACCCAGGTTTCCGAACACAAATCGATTGAGCTCGGGATGGATCACCTCGTCGATCAATTGATCGTTCTCGTCGAACTCCCCGTTGGCTTCCGTATCCTGGTATAGCTGAACTCTCTCAAGGTTGGAAAGCGGAAGCGTCCCGGACTTGCTGATATTGAGCCGGTCCAGTATAGCCTGATAGCCGATATCCAGGGTAAGTTTAAGGAACGGGATCTTCTCCCCCTGCTGATGGACAAACGGTTGCGCAATGCTTTCACCGGTGACGGTCAGGATATTGGTCGCGTTATGAACCCTTAGCCCGTAGGTTGTCGAGCCCCCCGGTTCGGGTGCATATACTTTGAGGAAGTATTCCTCACCGCCCAAAACACCCATGAAAATCGACTCAAAGCTTGAGTCATAGTGATTTTCGATGTTTGAGATTTCAACAAGATTCGTCATGCCCTGATCGGAGTACAGGGCGATATCGAGGTCCTCACCCCAGGTATAAATGTCCAGCTCGATAATCAGGAAACCTTCATCAAGGGTCGTGAATCGGTACAGGTCCTCTATATCCTCGTAGGGGTTGCCGGGGACAAAATGAATCGAGTCATGAAGCTGCTGCTCAGGTAAAGCCAGAGGCACGAACCCAAACGCATCCTCCTGATCGGCATAGCGGTCCGACCCATAGACGGCCCTGAGGGCATTGCAGCGACCATGCCCGGTCTGTATATCGAAGCCGGGATAATCCAGATCATCGGCTGTATCTTCCAATCTCTCCCAACACCACTGACTGTTTTCCATGGGGAAGTAAGTCTTGACAAGCGCCATGACACCAGCCGACATCGGGCATGCGCAGGAGGTGCCACCGAAGAAGTCAGGATAGCCATATCCATCCCAGTAGCTGTCATAATGCCCGCCGTAGGTGGTCATGTATTGATCACCGAAACCCATGACGGTGAGGTGGTCGCCGTAGTTGGAGCCCCAGCCATACCCGAGTGCCGGTGAAATACGCGCCTCGTCGACCGGAGCAAGGCTGCCGCTGAAGGGCACAGTGGCCCCAATGGCCATGACCGAGTCGTACGCTGAAGGATACAGGTAACTGGTCGTGTTATAGTTGCCCGCCGACGCCATGAGAATAAGGCCGTTTCCCCCGCCCCATGCATCGTCGCATGCGGTCTCGAGAATCTCGGAGTAGGACGAGGTGCCAAAGGACATGCTGCAGATGTCTGCTTCATTAATGCGCGCATACTCGAACGCCAGGCAGGTTGTCGATACCAGCCCCCCGGAGCCGGTAAGGTCGACCTTCAGAGCCATCACTTTTATCCCGGGAGCCACTCCGCAAAGACCGCGTTCATTATCCTGGACGGCCGCCGCAACGCCCGCACAGGCGGTTCCGTGGTAATTTGCATAGCTGCCGTCGTCCCAGGGATCATTGTCGTCATCCCAGCAATCCCATCCCCACCAGTCATCAACCCAGCCATTCCCATCGTCGTCTTCGTAGTTGTCGGGAATCTCATCCTCGTTGATCCAGATGTTGTCTGCGAGGTCTTCGTGGTCGAAGCGGATTCCGGTGTCCAGGATCGCGACCGTAACATCTTCCGACCCTTTTGAATCGTTCCAGACAACGTCGGCGGCAAGCTTGGCCGGTCCCCACATATCGTAGCAATTGTCGCGGGGGTCATCACCATCATCATCGCTTTCCCACATGGGATCGTTGGGCCAGTATGGCACCTCGGTGAAAGGGAGAATGTAGTTCGGTTCGGCGAAACGAACGCGCGAATCGACCTTGAGACTTCGAACCATCTCGGGTACGGGGGTGCCGTCCGTGATTATGAGTTCGTAGATGGTTCCCCATCGGCACTTAATGACCTTGCGTCCTCTAAGCGGCCGGTTGTCCAGCATTGAAGCAAGCTCTGTTGGGGACGCGGAATCGTGAAGAACAACAAGGACCTCATCCTCGAGGTACTCTCCCCCCGGCGAGGGACTACTTGGTCCGATAAGACGCCCATCCTGGGATTCGCCGGTTACAAGGCCGAATTCCTGGAGAGTGTCTGACTCAACACCGGTGCCTCTGAGGTCGGGCGAGGTGGGCTGCCCTTTCCCCTGGCATCCCAGAACGAGGAATGCACACAGGCAGGCGATTACACAAGCCCTTGTGTAGGCGGTAAACCGAAACCGACAGATGAACATCAGGGTTCCTCCGGAGCGAACAAAGATATAACTAATATACCCTATCAGCGCGATTATCGCAATCTGCAACCAGGCGAAAAACCTGGGCCCAATTCCGGCTCCGCGCTCTTCGGCAATCGAAAGAGACGGCTTGACAGGGCAGGCATCCCGTACTTCGTGTGAATCAGATGATTACAACAAGGCCATGATCGTCCGACACGGCGTAGATGTAGGCTCCATCCGTCGCCATATCCACAATCCCCGTTAGCGAAAGCTCCCCGACGAGATCGATATCCGTCGGTGTGGAGACATCGTACACTACGATTCCAAAAACCGATCTGGAAACATAGACGTAGTCACCGATTACTACAAACGCCTCCCCTCCGCTTGAGGGACCGTCGTTGCTCGAGTCCAGAAGGGGTGGATCCTCCGGATCCGACCCAATATCATACAGGCTCAGGCCGCTACCGACGCTTACTGCGTAAAGGATGCTACTCGGAGCCGACATCCGCATGACGTTTGTGGGTCCGAAAGTTCCGAGAATGGAAGGCTGTCCCGGGTTCGAGCGATCCAACACAACGATCCCCCCGCTGGCGCAAGCGACGTACAGATAATCTCCGCTGATTTCAACATCCCGTGGCATTCCGTATGTGTAGAGCTCAACAGTAGGATAATCGTCAATATCCCCCGGATTGGCGACATTCAACGGCAAAAGGTTGTTGTACCAGGTGCTGACCGCGTAGGCCCAGTCCGCCTCTCTATCCACTGCCGCTCCATCCCAGTACGAGAAGAAGTCCGTGAGCAAGGGCGTATACGGGTTCGAAAGGTCGAACATCTCGACGTAATTGTAGCCTGCGCAGATGGCGTAGGTGCCATCAAAATGCATGTCGTAGACTATATCGCTTGAAAAACTGCTCAGGTATTCCAGGTTAATCGGGTCGGATCGGTCATACACATTGACTCCCGACCAGCCACTGCTTGCCAGCAATATGCCTCCCCTGAGCGCCACACAATTGGGATATGCAAGGTTGAGGCTATTGAGGATAACCGGGTTAGCGGGATTCCCTGATCCGGACGGGGTACAGCTAAGGATTTCAAGATTATCGTCTTCATTGCCGGCCTGGTCCTCTGCGCGGACGACGAAATGCTGCTCCACGTCTTTCGGGAGACCCATTACATAGGCTTTGAAATCGGTTGTATCCCCCTCTGAATAGGCCACGTTTTCAATCGGAGTGGCAGAACCTATGTCGAACGGGAGTGTGTCGGTGTAGTAGATGTTGTACTCAACGGGAGGTGTCAACGCGTCGGTCGCTTCGTTCCAGCCAATCACAGCGCCGGTGTACAGAGGATCGGCAGATTGAATGCCGACAGTTGTTACCCACTCAGGCGGATCGGCATCGGTCCCAATTTGAAGCGATTCGCTCACGATGGGGAAATCGCGATAAACAGCCTCAATGCCCTCCTGGGTAGTCACGTCCTTGTAGCTCTCCAGCGACAGACGCACGGTGCAGTCCTCAATGGTCTCGGAGAAGTCCGCACAAACATACAGCACCAGCGGGATTTCATAGGTCCAGAAAATGCCGAGATCGCTCACAAAAGCTCGGTTTATTGCGGACGGAATCTCTTCACCAACAAATTGATCGTTACCATCGAAAATCCCGTTCGGTTCCGTATCCTGATAAAGCTGAACCTTCGCCCAATTGGGGTTGGGCAGGTTTCCTGACTTATTAATGATTAGCTGATCGAGCGTCCCCTGGTAACCGACATCAAATGTGAGCTTCAGGAACGGGACCACCTCTCCATGCTGATGAATGAAATCCGGAACGATGCTTTCACCGGTTACCCAGAGGTCGTTCGATGCGTTGTGTACTCTCAAGCCGTATGTGGTCGAACTCCCCGGCTGCGGCGAGTACACCCTGAGGAAGTATTCCACACCAGGACTGACGTCCATGAAGATCGACTCGGTGCTCGAATCATGGTGATTGGGCCCTGTTGAGTCATTCACCGGTACCGTGAGGTCCTGGTCCGAGTAAAGAGCGATATCGAGGTCTTCGCCCCAGGTGTAGATATCCAGGTTGATTATCAGGTAACCGTCCGCGCTGGTAGTGAAACGGTACAAATCCTCACTGTCCTCGTATGGGTTTCCGGGGACATCATGGATCGTGTCGAAAACCTGCTCGTCGGGCAATAACATTGTTACGAACCCGAAAGCATCTTCCAGGTCAGAGTAACGGTCCGACCCGTAGACCGCCCTGAGCGCGTTACATCGGCCGTGTCCGGTTTGAGTGTCGAACCCGACAGTATGCAGGTCGTCGGCGGTGTCCTCCAACCTTTCCCAACACCATTGGTTTTCCTCTTCAGGGAAATAAGACTTGATCAGAGCCATAACACCGGCCGACATCGGGCAGGCGCAGCTCGTTCCGCCGAAGAAGGCCGGGTACCCGGTTCCATCCCAGTAGCCGTCATAGTGCCCGCCGTAGGTGGTCATGTACTGATCGCCGAAACCCATAACGGTGAGATGGTCACCATAGTTGGAGCCCCAGTAGTAGCCGATCCCTGATGAGATGCGCGCTTCGTCGATCGGATCGTAACTGGGTCCGAAAGGAACTGTAGCTCCTATGGTCATCACGCAATCGTAGCCGGTCGGATACTTGAGAGCGGTGGTGTCATCATTGCCGGCTGAGGCCATCAGGATAACCCCGTCGCCGTTATCCCAGGTATCAATACAAGCGGTCTCCAGAATTTCCGAGTAGCTGTTGGTCCCGAAAGACATGCTGCAGATGTCTGCTTCGTTGATGCGGGCGTATTCGAACGCCAGGCAGACAGTCGACACCAGCCCTCCGGCACCGGTCAGGTCGACCTTTAAGGCCATCACCTTGATGCCGGGAGCAACACCGGACAGGCCGCGATTATTGTCCTGGACTGCCGCAGTCACGCCGGAGCAAGCGGTGCCATGATACCAGGCGTAGGCGCCGTCATCCCATGGATCGTTATCGTCATCCCAGCAATCCCATCCCCACCAGTCGTCCACCCAGCCGTTCAGATCATCGTCCTGGCCGTTGCCTGGAGTCTCGTCCTGGTTAATCCAGATATTGTCCTGAAGGTCCTCATGGTCATAACGGATGCCCGTATCCAGGATTGCGACAACCACGTCCTCGGATCCTTTTGAATCGTTCCAGACAATGCTCGCGCCGATTTTCGCAGGCCCCCACTGGTCGTAGACGCTGTCCCGGGGATCGAATCCGATATCATCGCTCTCCCAAAGGGGATCGTGTGGCCAGTAAGGGACCTCATCGAAATAAAGGATGTAGTTGGGCTCGGCGAAACGTACGCGGGAGTCAGCCTTGAGGCGTTGGACCATCGTCGGCACCGGGGTACCGTCGGTGATCTTGAGC
>CBDUXL010000136.1:0-8738 GCA_965371155.1 uncultured bacterium
GTTAAGTTGGCTGCTTTCGCCATAGCTAATTCTATCTGCTCTCTTAATTCCATTCGCTCAGTCATTGTACAAACCTTATCTAATTTGTCTAGGCGTTTAATAATGCTTTGCGCTTGCGTGGTCTTCTCTCTTATCTCATCCTCGATCTCCCAAAGTGTTCTTTCCCTTTCAGTTTTGTCTACCAGGTCGATAGAGACTTCTCCCTCGTTCTGATTACCGAACGCTCCTCCTCCCAGGGTGGTGAAGATGTTTTCCACCTCCGGGATCGGCACGACTATTTCTTCGATTCTCTCCGCGAACTCGTTGAGGCTGCTGAGCGACGTGCCCAAAGGCATCTCGATACTGACGCGGGTCTCCGACATGTCAATCGGCGCGAAAAACTCCTTCTTGGTAATACCGAACAGACCGAGTGCAACGATCATTGCAATGAACGCGATAAGAATAGTCAATCCCTTGCGCCTTAACGCTGCCCCGATGAGCCACCTGTACCCGTTTTCGAGATGGTGAAATCCCCTGTCGAACCAACCGAACAGGAAGAAATTATCCTTGCCGCCTTTCATGAACTGACTCGCGAGCATGGGGCCGAGTGTGATCGCAACCAGGTAACTGGCGGTCGCTCCGACCACCACGGTGATTCCGTACTGGTACATGAACCTGCCGATAATCCCGCTCATGAACGCGACTGGAATAAAAACCACGATAACCGCAAGTGTGGTTGCCAGAACCGCGAAGCCGATCTCCTTCGCCCCGTCCTTTGCCGCCTGCAATGGCCCTTTACCCATCTCCGTGTGGCGGTATATGTTTTCGAGAACAACGATCGCATCGTCAATCAGCATTCCCACCATGAGCGTGAATGCGAGCATTGTCACGTTGTTGAGAGTGAAGCCGAAAGCATAAACGAAGATGTAGGTAGTGATGATGCTGGTGGGAATTGCAATTGCGGCGATGAGTGTTGTTCTGAAGTTCCCGAGGAAAAGCAGGACGATGATAATCGCCACCAATCCGCCGCCGAAGAGATGACCCTGAACCTCGTGGAAGCTATCGCGTACGTACACCGAGTTATCAACCGGGATAGTGATGCTGATCCCGGGAGGGGCTTCCGCAACAAGCTCATCATGTACTTCATAAATTGCGTCGGCGATTTCGATTACGTTTGCGCCTGATTTCTTGATAATGGCCAAACCGACTGCGGGTACACCGTTCAGCCTCGTAAGGCTTCTAAGATCCTCCAACCCATCTTCTACAACCGCGATATCTCTTAGCCTGATGAGGACGCCGTTCCGTTCATCGACAACCAGGTCCTCAAATTCCCTGACCGATTCAAGCTCTCCGGAGGTGACAACAATAAATTCCCTTTCACCGGTTTCGACACGACCGCCGGGGATGTCAATGTGTCCCATCCGAATGGCCCCGACAATATCCTGTGGGCTAATCTCACAAGCTGCCATCCGGTCGGAGTCCAGCCGGATGCGGATTTCTCTTTCGCGCAAACCGGAGACATTGACTTTGCCGATGCCCTCAATTCCTTCGAGACGCGGCTTTATTACCTCTTCTACATAGTCGGCAAGGTCCCGGGGTGTTGCCTCTCCTCCGACAGCGAGTCTCATTACCGGCCAGGCGTGAATATCGAACTTCTCCACCACAGGATTCTCTGCGTCGTCGGGAAGGCTCCGTTGAATGCTCGCCATCCGGTCCCGAATATCCTGTGCGGCGATGTCAATATCAACCTCCAGTTCAAATTCAATGAAAATGAAGCTGAGATTCTCGGCGGAGGTACTGGTAAGGTTCTTGATGCCTGATATCGTGGCGACCGCGTCCTCGATTTCATCGGTCACTTCCGATTCCACGGTCGCAGGATCAGCGCCGGGGTACACCGTTGTAACCATGAGGAAAGGGAATTCAATATCAGGATTTTCCTCGATCCCAAGCCTGGAGTACGAAATCAAGCCGAAGATGATCAACGCTATGGTGATCATCACCGCTGCTACCGGTCGGGCGATGGCTAGCTCAGACAGAAACATCTATTCTTCGTCCCCCATAACCGGATTTTCATCACTCATTTGTCTTCCTGTTTCGTCCCTTATCTCGATTTTGGCCCCGTCGGTCAAGAAGCTGTTACCGACAACTATTACCTCATCAGTCGAGGTTATTCCGTCGATTATTTCAACGATGCCCTCTTCCCGAATCCCAGTCCGGACCTCACGTCGCACGGCGATTTCCCCATCGGCGATATACACAAGCTTCACATCCTCGAACTCGAGAACCGCGTCTTCAGGAACGAGTATCGCATCCTCATGCACTTCCAGCGGGATTCGAACCGTTCCGAACATGCCCGGAATGAGACACGTGGAATCCATCGGGATGTACGCGATAATCTCAATCGTACGGCTGTCTCCCTTAACCTCGGGACCGATGCGATCGACCGACGCGATGATCTCTTCCTCGCACGCAAGGAGGTCGAGATACAGCGTGGCTCCCAGATGGACGCGGTCGATAGTCGATTCAGGTATGTCGAAGACGACCTCCATCTGATTCTGAACCGTCTCGCCTTCGCCGATTATTCTGAATACCGGTGTGCCGGGACCGACGACAGTGCCGGGCTCCGCCATCCGGCCTGCAATTCGTCCGCCGAAAGGCGCACGGAGCGTGCCGTCCTCTATCATCTCGGCAATCTGTGTCGCCTGGCCTCCGGCAGCGCCGACACCCGCAAGCGCCGACTCAGCCTGTGCCCATGCGGCATCAGCGCCGTCTACGGCAGCCTGCAGGGCCAGTTGAGCGGATTCATATCCAAGCTCGATCTGCTCGAATTCCGCCTGGGTTGCAACGCCCTCGGCAAATAGAATCTGAAACCGTTTGTAGTCAGTCTCCATCTGCTCGGCGACCGCCCGGGCCTGCAGCACCTGGGATTCCGATGCGCTTGCGGCAAGGTTGGCGGCCTCGGCCTGGCTTTCCGCGGCCTCGACGGCACTTGCGGCGGCGGAATACTGGGCGGAGAGCGTGGATGTGTCGACCTTGCCCAGATATTGACCCGCAACGACCGCATCGCCTTCATCCACGGCAAGCTCGATTATCCTTCCTCCACCGGGGAATGACACACGAGCTTCCAGCGGGCTCCGAATCTCGCACGTGGTGCGAAACCATTCGGTGATTGTCCCGACTTCCGGCGTTCGCACCATCACCGGGACTGCAGGGATCTCCGCGATTTTCTCTTCTTCACCCTTGCATGCCGACAGCGACAGGAGAAGAAGGGCGAGAGAAATTGGTAAGATATATTTCACAGGATGCATGATTATTCCGATTCTTCCCTGGCCGCGACCATAAGCACGACAAGATCATCGATCGAGGCGCCGATCGATGCCGCCAGAGATGCGAGACCGCGGTAGTATTCGTATCTTGTGTGCACGTTTCCGGCGTTGGTGCTCATGAGTGTGGCCTCGGCGTCCAACACCTGAAGCGTCAGACCCAGCCCCTCTTCCTGACGCCTTTGCGCGACGCGGTAAGCTTCTTCCGCCTGGACCAGTGCCGCGCTTGTTATCCGAGTATTTTCAAACTGGTTCAGAACGTTCAGCAGAGTCGACTCGACCTCCTGCTTGACCTGCGCGCGAATATCCGCCTCCTGAATGTCGAGCATTGCCAGTTGCTCTTCGAGAGGCGCAAGAAGTTCGTCGACTCGACCGAAGTCATAAAGGTCCCAGTAGATCGAGATCACGCCCTGGATGTTGGTGCCGGCGCCGAATCCGCCGCCATCACCGCTGCTGCCATCCGGCTTATCGCCCGTCCGCGAGACATCCGCCTGGAAATTGACCCTCGGTTTCCTGCCGCTCCTCACCGCGTCCATTTGGGCTTCAAGGGCCTCGCGTTGGTAGCAGAATTCCCTCAGTTCCGGACGCTGAACGAGCGCCCATTCCCAGAGGGTTTCGACAGAGAACGGCACCTCATTAATTGGATAGTCGATGGGTTCAAGCGTCCAGCGATCTCCTATGTCCGCTCCGATGAGCGTGGCAAGCCCCGACTGTGCAATCTCGAGGTTTCTCTCCGCCTGGAGGACCGCCTGCTCTGCCGAGGCTTGGGCGACCTCGACCGAGAGAAGGTCGTTCAACGGAATCAAACCCTGATCGTAGCTTGCCTGGGTTGAACGAAGGACCTCATCGAGATGCCTTCGCGACGCCAGGCTTACTTCCAGCCCCTGCTTGGCCTCCAATACAAAACTGTAGGCGCTAACCACCCCGGAAATGATTAGTGTCTCCGCCTGCTCGACCCTCAGTTCGGACGCCATCGACTCGGCCTCGGACGCACGTTCGGTGGCTTGGTCCTGCCCGCCGCTGTAGATCGGGTACCTGAAACTCAGACCCAAAAAAAAGGTGTTTATGCTGCCCAATGTGAACTCGCCGCCCCCCGGCACCTCAATGACATTGACATCGGCCAGCCGAGTGTATGCATACGTGAAGTTGAGATCGGGGAGGAAAACCGCGAGCGCGCTCCGTCCGCCCGCGCGGGCCATGTCCACAGCCTGCCTGGCCATTTTAAGCCGGTAGCTGTCGCAGAGCGCGCGGTTGATGCAGTTTGAAAGTGTGATTGAGGGCAGATCCACTGAGTACGTGCTTGATTCCCCGATAGTTTCCTCGGCGCCCTTGTCCGTAAAAAAGAACTCATCTCCGTCGGCAGTCTGAATTGTCTCATCCGGTTGAGTCTCATCGAGGAGATTCTTTGGGGCCGCATTGGAAACCGAGCATACGGATAAGGCAAACAAGAGCACTGCAATCCACATGACTGCAATCCACAGCGGGCGCATGGCTCGACTTGTCGCCCTTTCCTTTGTTTTGCCCTTATCGCCACGCATGTCTTTCATTCCTTATTCACAGCAACACCGTGGAGAAAGATTTCCTCCACCTTGTGCACGGCTTCCTCGAAATCCAGGCTATCCGGGTGCTGTAGCCATCGAATTATCACGCCGTTCGTGACACCGCCCAAAGTTGCGAGCAATGTACCGGATGCTACATCTCTCCTCAACTCACCGGCCTCCTGGCCGTCTACCAGAATTTGCTCGACCCGGGCCTGAAACGTCTTCGCCTGCTCCTTGTGTTTCTTAAGCATTCCTGAATCCAGGAGCCAATGGAATCCCTGCAATTCTTTCAGGAATATCCGTGCAAAATCCCTGCTCTCCCAGAAAGCTCTCAATTTGCTCCTGATCACCATGCGAACCTTCTCCACCGGGCTTACATCGCCGGCAATAATCTCATCCAGCTTGTCCAGCATGTCGGTCATCTTTCGATTGATTATGGCCTCGAATATTTCTTCCTTGCTCTGAAAAAGCTGGTACAGGCTGCCCTTGGCAAGCTCAGACCGTCGCGCTATGTCCGCCACCGTGGTACCCTCGTAACCTCTCTCGGCGAAAAGCGCCTCGGCGGCTTCAAGAACGAGGTTGCGACGAAACTCGTCCTCGCGCTCCTTGCGGGACGACAGAACGTCGTTGGAATTTCGACCCTGCTGGTTCACAATTTGACCGAGCGGTCATTATATTGACCGAGCGGTCTTTGTCAAGGGCAATTAATCATTCTTATGACGGTCATAGAGACGATTCCTGTGCCGTGCCGGACAGTTACCCATTTAACCCACGGATTAACTCTGATATAGTTCCTTCAGAGGGCTACATGGGTTTCCTGCGGAAAATCAACTCGAAACTACCGGACCAGGCTCTGTGGAACCTGGCTCGAGCAGCCTGGGTGCGCATCAAATACGTTGTCGAGGAATGGTGGATTCGATCGGGCGGACTGGAAGTGAAGCCGTCGGAGCTTACCGGCCTTGTTGTTGATCGTCCACTCACGCCCACGGATGCTGCAAGGTCGGTTCTGGACGGACTCGCGATTAGGGCAAAGATCGATGATGAACTCGTAACCGTGGCATGCTCCCGGTTTCCTGTAGAAACGGCGGAGTTGATCGAGGACGCGGATCGTATCGTTCAGGGCAGGTTCAGGATTCTCGGTCAGGACATCGACTACTCGACAGGCATTCAATGGCATCTGGATCCGAGACACAACCATGCATTTGACCCGGGCGAGGTCTATTGGAGGGTGCGCTACAGCGACCCATCGGGCGGTTTCGATGTCAAGTACCCGTGGGAGCTTTCCCGTCTTCAGCACCTTCCCAGGCTTGCTCTCGCGCACCGAATCACGGGCGACGCGAAGTACCTGCACGCGCTGATCCATCAAACAAAAACCTGGTTGATGCAAAATCCTGTCGGCTTCGGACCGAACTGGGGTTGCACGATGGACGTGAGCATCCGGGCCGCAAATATGGCACTCGCGTTTGCGTTTATCGGCAGTGATGATGTACCGAGTGAGTTCGCAGTGGATCTTTCGCGCGGGTTGATCGCCCACGGACGGTTCATCGTTGGGCATCTTGAGTGGTCGGAGGAATTGACAGGCAACCATTATCTTGCGGATATTGCCGGGCTCGCCGTGCTCGGGTGTCTCCTCGAGTTGAGCATGCCGGAAGCAGCGACCTGGAAAACCTTTGCACGCGAGCAGCTTGAAGCCGAGATTCAGAAGCAGGTCTACTCGGACGGATGGGATTTCGAAGCATCGACCTCGTACCATCGTCTGGTCCTCGAGAGTTTCCTGGTTCCCGCAATATTAATGGACCGTTTCGGGGAGCCTTTGAGTGAGAGGTATCGCGAGAGATTGAGGCTAATGGCGGAATTCGTTCGAGATATCACACTGCACGACGGGTCATATCCGCTCATCGGCGACAACGACAGCGGGCTTTTTGTTTCTCTTCAACCGAGACACCTGGGCAACTTGAACTATCTTCTTGCGCTTTCCACGGCATACCTTGGAGATCCACCCCTGAAACCGGAAGGTCTTCCGTCGTGTCCGGAAATCCTCTGGCTTATTGGCGATGTCGGGCGGGGAAGGTTCGATGCTTTCGAACACTGCGATCGATCCACCGTGGCGTCGTATCCCTTCGGTGGGCTTTGGATCATCCGATCGAAGGACGGAAAAGACATGCTCACTTTCCGGCTAGGCCCGGTCGGGCAGAACGGAAACGGCGGGCACGCTCATAATGACCAGCTCTCAATAACCATCTGGCTGGACGGGAATCCCTTAATCATCGATCCCGGTACCGCGTGCTATACATCCGATCCGCAGAAGCGCAATTTGTATCGGTCGACCAAATCACATGCGACAATCACCATCGGCGACGTTGAGCAAAACCGGTTCGTCCAGGGCAGCCTCTTCACTTTGCCGCAGGAGGTCGTCACCGAGCCGGCGACAGTGGAGCAACGCGAGGGAATCGTGCATCTCGAAGGGGTAATGAAAGGTTATGGTCCGTGGTCCGGAAATGAGGTCCGATTGATCAGAACCATCAAGCACAATGAGCGCAGACGACGGTTTGAAATAGAGGACGAGATCAGGCTATCGGGGAATGCCGCCGGCAAGACGCTCGTATGGCATTTTCCGCTTGCGCCGGGATTGATTGTCAAGACAGGCGGAACCGGGCACTGCAGAATACTCACAGAGGACGGCGCCTATGTTGCGGAAGTGTTGTTCCTTCCCGGCTGGACTCTTGAAACTGAAATGACTGCATTCGCGCCCGCATACGGGGAGGAAGTTCCAAACACAACTCTGCGATTCGTTCCTCCGGCGGATACTTTCAGGTCTCACTTCATCATTCGCGCTTCACCGGGCACATGAGGGTAATAATCGCCGAACATCACACCTGGGACACGATTATCCGGATCGGAAACCATCACTACTGCCGCGCGTTTCTGGATAACGGCTGGGATGTGCTCTGGTTGAGCCATCCGGTGAGCCCAGTGCACGTCATCAAGCCGGATAACCGCGAGAGAGTGCGTCGTGCAAGGTCCGGACCGTTTCGACATGATGGCGGGCCGGTCGAGGTAATTCCGTATACGTACTTACCTTTCTACAATGTTCCGTTTCTCGGTTCCAGATGGGTGCTCGAGAACTGTCACAGATTCTTTCGGCCATCGCTGAGGGATATCCTTGACCGGACGGGGTTCCTCGAACCGGACCTCTTGTGGATAACCGACACCGACAGTCACTTCGTGGCTGATTACGCCAAAGCGAAAGCCTTGGCGATTCGGATCGCAGACGACAACCCTGAATTTGCAGCGACTCCATCCGCGCTTCGCTGGGCGGAGAAGAAACTCTGCAAATTGGCGGATGTAGTCTTTGCCACTTCTTCGCCGCTCGAGGAAAAGCTCAGATCCCGCTACGGCGATAAGGTGCATCTCCTGAGAAACGGCGTTGATTGCGGGCATTTCGAGGGGGAATTTAAGCGTCCGAAGGACATCGAGGACGTGGAGGGTCCGATCGCGGTGTATGTCGGCGCGATAGAGGAGTGGTTCGCGCCCGACTGGCTGGAGAAACTCGCAAGGGAGCGAGGAGATATCACGATCGTGCTGATCGGACGAGCCGGTATCGATCTTTCCTCACTCAAGAACCTCTCGAATGTTCGGGTCCTCGGCCCAAGGCCATACTCGACAATTCCGGCTTACCTTTCTCACGCTGATTGCGGGATTATTCCATTTCGACGGACTCCCCTGGTGGAAAGTGTTTCCCCGTTAAAGCTGTTCGAGTTTTTTGCCTCGGGCTTGCCGGTCGTGAGCACGAGGTGGCTCGAGCTGGACCGCCTTGGAAGCCCCGCGCTTCTTGCAGAGGATGCGGATGAATTCGTTGAGTCGGCGGGTCGGGTGATTGATGAGGGATGGAAAG
>CBDUXL010000137.1:0-8620 GCA_965371155.1 uncultured bacterium
CCTGAGGTTGAGAAGGTAACCTTGCAGGCTTCTCATCTCGGTGTTAATGATCTGGAAAGCGGTCTTTTCGAAAGCACGCTGCTCGGCAAGATTCTCGAGTTGTCTGACAGGGATGCGTCGAAGCGCGACCAGAGCCTCGATGATGTCATCGCTGGAGAGCCCGGACATCAATCCGCTGAAACTTATTCCACCAACCATAATGTTAGCCCCTTGTCCTGCCCATGGCTTACGCTAAAATGGGGAACACCATAGGGGAAGTCAAGGGCGATCCTCCTAGTATTGTATTTCGTCCGTCTCATCGCTCTCCTTAGCCCCATCCTTCACTGAAACTTCACCGGGGGCCCGCCTTCGCCAAGGCTACGGCGGGCCCCCGGGTTCAAATCTCTACAAAACGGAAGAAGCTCGGCTTAGACCCTGATGTCGGTGAGTATCCCGCCTTCGCCACTTCCCTCGACCCCCACATCAAGATGTGGAGTGCTGGGAGAGACGACAGACTGAACGAACTCAGCGATGTCATAGGGTGGAATCTTCCGGATCACCTCTCCGGTCCGCTGATTGATAACCTCGACAGAGATATCTCCGGTTTGGCGGTCAACGGAGAATCTCGCCTGGATCTCAAACAAGTCGAAAGTGAGGTTCACCTTCTGGAGCATGTCGGATAGTTCGTCAAGAGACATCCGGGTTTCATGCTCGACTTTCTCATTGGCCCGACCCGCCTTCGTCAAAACTTCGGCGGCAGAGGTTTCCCGGCGCTGGACTTCTTCCGTTCGCTTCACAATGGCAGCCTCGACAGGGCTTGGCTCCGGCCTGGAAGGCACTGGCCCAGCCTGATGTCGAGTGCTCGCCTTCGCCTCCCGAATACTGGGGGCTTCGGCGGCCTGGTGAATGCGACGGAACAATTGTGCTCCAAGATTCTCTATCGTAGCCATGAGATCACCTCTCTAACCTTCAACCGTGTCAGAGACGGTTATCTCAGCAACTGCAGGACCGTCTGAGGCAGCATGTTAGCTTGCGCCAGTACGGCTACGCCGCTCTGCAGCAGGATCTGGTTGCGAGAGAAGGAAATGACCTCTTCCGCAATGTTCAGATCCCTGATGCCGCTTTCGGCTGCTGCCAGGTTCTGGTACGCAATGTCCAGGTTACGGATTGTCGATTCAAGGCGGTTCTGAACAGAACCGAGCTTGCTTCGGAAACTCGCAACCTTATTGATCGCGCCGTCGACCGCAGTGATGGCGTCCTCGGCTGATTCCTGGCTGACGACCAGGATGCCGCCAAGACCCACCGCTTCAGCACTCATCTCACCGATGGCCAACTGGAGCTTCTGCCCCTGGTTAGGCCCAATTTGGAAGACAAGCGCGTTCGGCACGATGTGGATGAAATTCTCGCCCGTGTAGTTCGAGGTCAAGCTGACAGTAGGACGGAGATACGGATCAAGGCCGTACGGCTGGGGAACCTGATCCACTGTTCCGTCCGGATCCAGCTTGAAGCCCTGGGTGGTGTCGAAGCGGATCTCGATACCGGCGAGGATGCCTCGAAGGACGCCGATATTGCTCTCACCACTGGCAACAACGCCTCCGGTCTCGATGTCAACCACGCTGATCTGGTAGTTGGCCAGCGTTGTCTCCTGGATCTGGAACAGACTCAAAGCGTTGAGCATTGTCTCATCGCCCATGAACACAAGCTCCACACCGGGAACCGGGGTAACGATTGAGATGGTTCCCGCGGCCGGGCCGGTGAGGTTGTAGTGAACGAGGTCCGGGTAGGCGCCACCGACCAGCGTCTCCTCGAGGTTGAGGTCGAGGGTGCTGTTCGGATTGGCGATCGCCAGGCTGATCTTGCCGACCATATCCTCCATTGTGTCGGTCTTATTGAGTAGGATTGAGGCCGTCCTGCCGAGAGGAACGGCGGCAAGACCGATCTCCACGTAATCGCGACCGCTAAACACACCACCCTCAGCGAATGCAGCGATCGACTGGAGCTGCGTCGTGTTCTGGGCCGGGAGCACGTTATTCGTGCTCACATGGATAATACCGGTCTCACCCGTAACCAGGATAGCATCGAAGGCAAGCCTGAGACCCTGGAAAGTACTAAGGCCCAGGGTCGCCGCAGTGCCGGCTTCAGCGATGGAAACTACGTTGGTGGACACGCTGCCGGTATTGAGGTTTGTCACCCTGTAGGTCCGGTCCGAAACCGCCGAGACCCGGAAGGTGTAGAAACCCGACGGTGTTGACGTCTGGGTAACGGTCCCATACTGCTGGAGCTCGTTTTGGCCCATGGTGGTCATGGTAATCTCCTCGGACCCGAGGGCAACGTCCCCGTTGAACCGGACCATCAGCTCGCCGGTGGTGTTGTCGCCGAGTGCGTGAGGGTCGTTACCCTGAACATACTCAACCACTCGGAATCCGTTGGCTGTGATTGCCACCGTCACCGTATCGATGAACGTATCACCGAACTGTGCCTGGACGCCGGTGATGCTGAACGGACTGACGCTGAGGTTCAGCTTGCTGCCGGACAGGTCAACATCGGAGAACACGAGTGATGTGATCTTGACGGTCAGGCCGCCGGCGGCGGTAATGTACAGCTTCCCGTCAGCCGCGCCGATCGTCACAGATCCATCCGTACCTGCACCGCCGCCCGGGGTGGTGAAGAGCAGGTCCTCCATGAAAGTCGCCAGGCTCGCCCAGGTCTGGGTATTGCCAAGCATAAACGATGCATTGACCACATTGCCGTAGGCGTCAAAGCCCTCTAAACGGATGCGGTCGGTGCCCCAGGTGATCTCCTGCGCTTGGAGGGAATCGTAAATCGTGTCAGCTGCTAATGCGACGGTAAAGCCAACCACGCTCACGATAGCCGCTCCTGCGCTCACGAGCAATCGGCCATTAGACGTCTGGCTCTGAACCTCCATCTGGTCGAGACCGACATTCGTCGCGCCGGAATCGAAGCTCGCATGGTTCAGGTAAGTGACCTCGCCGTTGACGATTCCGACGCGATCTGCGCCCGCAATCGTGTGCATGTGGTCGCTCTTGTAGACCGCTAACGTCGGTGCATCCAGCAGAGTGGTCTTGACTGTGAAGTTACCACCCTTGCCGACATCACCTGTTACCCTTAGCGATGTGCGGTTGGGGTCGTCGACACTTGTCAGCGCCGCTGCGGTTCCATCCAATAGGTTCTTGCTGTTGAACTGGGTGGAGCCTGCGATCCGGTCGATCTCGCCAATTAGCTGATCGACCTCGCTCTGGATCTCCCCGCGGTCATTCTGCGTGAGGATCCCGTTCGCTGACTGGATGGCCAGCTCGCGGACACGCTGCAGGATGCTGTTCGTCTCACTCAGAGCACCTTCAGCCGTCTGGATCAGGCTGATCGCTTCCTGCTCGTTCTGACTGGCCCTTCTCAATCCGCGAATCTGCGCCCGTAGGCGCTCACTAATGGTCAACCCCGCGGCGTCATCGGCTGCGCGGTTGATCCTCAAGCCGGTTGATAAGCGTTCAACGTTCTTGCTCAAGAACCGACTTGTCTGCCCCAAACTTCTTAATGCGTTCAGGGCGATAATGTTCTGGTTAATTTGCAGAACACTCATTTATTCTCCTCCTTGAGAATATGAGTATTGGGTAATGATTGAGGCGGTCCTTCGCCTCGACACCCCAAGCCATCACGGAGCGGACTGACCCCTCTGAATCGCCTGAAGCGTCATCTGATCTTGTGCTAAAACGCAACAAAACACCCAGAAAGCTTTTTTCGAAGCCTCCCAAAGGTGCTCGTTCGCATTATCACCTCCTGTACTACTGGAGGCCACCCCACCAGGTGACCCAACCCAGTTCCTTCTTTTTCGTCCCTTTACGCGCTCCGGATCACGCCCGGGACATTGAAATATACGGGACCACGCAGTCCCTTATATATGCCTATTCGGCAGTCTTTCGAGAGGCTTTAGCCATTTCTCCAGAAAAATCCAAAAAAATTTATCGGCAGAATTCAGCCTTATAAAGACCATCCGATTGAACCCACGAGGCCCTGCCGTTAAAATTGACCACCTGCTCCCATGTCCGATAACATACAGAAAACCCACTGGGAACCGAAGCCCTGCGACATTTGTGGGGAAGAGAAACGACTCACTCTGCTCGGAACCCGAACCTACCGCCAGCCTACTCAAAGTGACCTTTTCGAATTCGCACACGAAGACGCATTGTGCGAAACCTGCGGATTCGTGTTCTCGGGCAAAATCCCGGACAGCGAATTCCTGAACACATATTACAGGGAGGCCTACACGCTCCAATCGGATATAAAGGTCATCCCGCCGGATTTCGACCCCCGCCCAAGGCTTTCCGTAATCAGGGAGTTTCTCCCCGTGGGCTCCTCCATTTTCGAGATCGGCGCAGCCACAGGGGAATTCGTCAGGATACTCAACATTGAAGCCTACAAGGCCACTGGAATCGACCCGCTGGCCAAAAGCTCGGATGTTGTCGAGGAGCAGGCGCTGTCTTCCCCGGGATTCGAGCCTGACGAAAGGTTCGACAGGTTTGACGCGGCTATGGGTTTTTTCGTTCTCGAGCACATAACTGAACCACGCCCCTGGCTGCTCGCAGTCAAACCATACCTGAAACCTGATGGAATACTGATAACCGAGGTCCCTGATTTCTCGCGTCACCCCGTGGAGTCGCTTTTCCCCGAGCACCTGCTGCATTTCACGCCGTTTCATTTGCGAATCCTGCTTGAGAGCTGTGGATATGAGGTTCTGAAAACCGTCGACGAACAGAGCAGATCTTTCGGGTTCATAATGGTGGCCAGATTATCCAATGATGAAGCTGGAACTGAGTTCTCCATCGATTCGATTCCCGAGGAGCAAAGGCTGAGGCAGGTCCAGGAATCCAGGCTTACTTACCAGGATGCTGTCGCGAGGATGGAAACGGAAACCCGACGTCTTCAGGCTCTGGCGAAACACCTCAAGGAAGCAGTGGTCGAAACTGGATCGAAAGGCGCCGATATCTACATCTGGCCTGCAAACCCGATTGCACGTAGTATCGCGGACAAGTTGGATGACAACCTCACGGTGTTCGCCCTGGACAGCTCCAAAACCAAGATCGGGTCGATATATCCCGGGTTCAGGGAACCTGTTCGGTCGCCCCTTCTGGACGCGAAAAACCCCAGGCATCGCATTTTTCTGCTCACCTCGCCCTCGTGGAACAGGGAGATCGAAAAACAGCTCATGAATATGAAGCTGGAAGACATCTCGGTTGTCGATGCGATGAAGTGGCAACCTTCGGCTATTGATTGACATCCAGCTTTCTGAGTACACTTGACTCATGGCCGTCTCGATTAGCTCGGTGCGTGTTGTCGTCGTGGAATACGACGGCGAGAAAGTGCTCCCACGATGCCTGAGCTCGCTCGTCCGCACAACCCCGTCCGCGATTCCCTTGACCGTCATCGACAACGCCTCCCCCACACCCGCTGAAACACTCGTTCCCGAAGAATTGCGCGACCGAATCGAGGTTGTCCGGCTGGATGAGAATGTCGGCTATGCGGGCGCGATCGCAAAGGCATGGACAATCGGCGGTGAGCGGTTCCTTATCGTCGCCAATAACGATCTTGAATTCACCGACGGCTGGCTGGATGCATTGATTGCCTGTGCGGAATGCAGCGAAGCGCATGCTGTGAGCGCCTTAATCGAACATGAGGGTGAATCGGAACTGGAAAGAGCCACCAATGCGTCATTGAACCCGCTTCTCCACCTGATTCCAGGGGTTTTCAAGGACCGCACCAAGGCGGTTTACCCATCAGGCGCATGTTTCCTGTTGCGTCGAGACCCCGCCATGCCGGCAGGTGTCCTGGTCGATCCGGATTATTTCCTCTACTACGAGGATGTTTACATCGGACTCGTGTTGAGAGCGCTTGGGAAAAAGGTCGTCCAGTGCCCCGAATCCCGGGTGAAACACGCGTTCAGGCACTCGGTCGGTAGAGTCAATCCTTCACGAATTACATTCTTGCAGGAACGGAACCGTCTGATAACGCAGCTTCTGTTTTTCGATTTCCTCACCCTCATATGCCTCAGCCCAATTATTTTCTTTGATTCACTCCTCAAAATCCCTGCATGCTGGATTCGCGGGAAACCGGTTCTCCCAACGATCTGGGCACACTGCTGGGTGCCTTTCAACCTTGGAACGGTGCTGATGAAGAGAGCCGCGCTTCGCCGATTGCCGGGTTTCAACGCTCGGAGGATTCTCCCATACCTGACCGGGAAAGTACTTCCCCCGACAGCTCCCGGCGCGGGGATTATAAATGCAATCTCGACCGGATGGTGCCGCCTGGTCGGCATTCCGGTCGATCGGGAGGCAGGGAAGTGAGAAAGCAGGAGCAAACCAGGGGGCTTGGGTTGCGCCGGGATTTAGCTCGCGGAGGTCTCCTGCCGAGTGTAATAGTCGTTGTCCTGTTTGCCTCTTTTATCCTGAGCGCCAGAGGTGAGCTTCCCACCTGGGGCGATGAGACATTCACTCTCCGATTGGCAACCGGAACCTGGGCGGAGTTTTGGGACGAGATCAAGCTCGATGTCCATCCGCCGCTGTATTTCGCGATCAGCAAGCTCGTGGCTGGAAACGCCGGCGCCAAGGGAATAATGGCGCCTCAAAATGTGCGGGCACTTTCCATGGTGCTTTACGGACTCCTATTGTGGTTTTCGTTCATGTTATTGAGGCGGCGCGTCAGCCGAATTGAGGCACTGCTTTACCCGACTGCACTGGTCGCTTCGAGCGCACATCTCGCGTTGTTCTGCCCGATGCTGCGCTACTACGCGCTCGCGGGTCTCGGGGTCACATCCGCAACCCTTTTGCTGCTGCCCGAGAGGGGCCATCCTTCCTCCTCCGACAGGAAACCTCTGTTCTCACAGGCGACCTGGTATGGAATCACGATTCTCGTCGCCTTCGCATCAAGTTATCTGACCGCGGTTGTTCTCCCCGCCCATCTCATCCATCTTCGCAATCGTCCTCGCTCGGAAGCACGACCGTACTGGATTGCCCTGGGGATCGCGTTCTTGTTCTCACTGCCACTTTTATGGTTGCTTGCGATCCAGATAATCGCCCGTCAAGATCCTTCCTTTCCCGGCCTGAGCGGGCTTATCATCGGATCGATAGCCCGCCTCGCCTTTATCATCTACTCGTTCCTCCTCGGAGAGTCTTTCCGTCCATGGGACTGGAACTACTCTATTCCCGCGCTACTCGCATTCCTGTGGCTGATAATCCCCGTCTGGCGGATGCGTGGTACACCAATCGGAAGCCTCCTCTTTCTGACTCTTGCAGTCTCACTTCCGATAGGTGCTCTCGCTCTGACCTGGATCGGCATCGGCATCGAGTTCTCCGCATCGCGCCTTATGTTTCTTGCACCTGTGTTCCTGATCCTGCTGGGAACGGCGGCAGCCGAGAAGACACCATCCCGGAGAATCGCAAGCAAGAGGAAGATCGCTCTGGGCGTTCTGATCGGGCTTAATCTGGTCGCCACCGTGTTCTTTGCTATGAGACTCGTCGCGATCCAAAGCACCTACATAATCCCCTGGGATGAAATCGCCAATCAAGCGAAGGAGCATAACACTGGAAACACACTTCTCTTGTATGACGATGACACCCTGCCCTACTGGACATTGGACGCCCAATTTGCCGAAAACCGCAACTTGAACACAATCGCGGAACCCTCTGAAATAGCCACTCTCGGAGAGTTCGATCGAGTTATCATTGTCTACTCCCCCAGGGACATCACCGCAGGCGGAGTCATGCAGGAAACGATTGAGTGGCTCGAAGCCAACTACGAGTATCAGGCCCGTTACGAGCACCTGGTTGAGGATGAACAGAGCATCAGGTTCAAATCGATCCTATTAAGGCGGACGATTGAGCCTGTCAAGAAGGCTCTGCGTGTTTATGATGCCGCCGGGTGAAACCTTTGCGAACCCAATATCGCATTCCCTTCCGATTAGCCGTCGCGGCAGTACTTGCTGTCGCTTGCATGATGTTCCCGCTGGTTTCATGCGGCGGAAAAGGCCCTCCGCCGAAGGAGCCTGATCCGGCAGGGGATTTCTTCGATGACCTTCAGGAAAGCCTGGATAACGCGGCGGCCGAGAGCGTGACCGTGATCGCTGTGGATGACTCTGTCGATGCGGGCGAAAACCTTCAGCGGCAGGTTTACCAGGAAATCCAAAGTCGGCTCTACGAGCTGGAGACGGTCGGCATCCTCGAGTACCCCAAAAGCCAGATCGAATCCCAATTCGAGCAGATGGGCATTGTCCCTTCCGACGGTATTTCACCCGATGATGCAATAAGCCTCGCGCAGGAATTCAAGGCCGATGCGCTTCTGTACGCCTCGATTGAATCAAAAGCCCCGGATGTGCACTTCAAGGTCTACGCTGCTGAAACCGGTGCTGTTATTTTTTCGGACACGTTAGAGGAGTGGCAACTTCCGATATCCGCAGCCGAGGAAGAGGTCTTTGATCTGTTTGATCTGGAAGATACATCGGACGCCACAGAAACCGACGAGGAGAGCGTACCGGACGAAACCGCACCGGAGGAAGACTGACGGTAACCCCACCACTTGTGGTGGGGAGCCGCACCACACAAGGACCCCCCCACAAGTGGTGGGGAGCCGCACC
>CBDUXL010000138.1:0-8591 GCA_965371155.1 uncultured bacterium
GTGATCGGGCCCATATGCGCCGCATAGGTGTCTTTCAAGTCCCACACATAACGCATAGGCGTGTAACAGTACGAGACATGGACAGCGCCTTTATCCGGCTTGCATCCTCCCGCGGCGCAATGGCTCGATGACAGCACCACGTCGTAACCTCGAAGATCGTAGGACTCGACAGCTCTCGGCATGAACGGCAGATAATGACGGTACCACTTGAGCGCCCGAGGCCATTTCTGGAGATAACTTGTCCGGATCCGCTCGGGAGAGAACCAGTCGCAGAATTCTTTCTCATTGTAGACGGGCACGAAAATCGGAGCATCGGGCCAAAGCTCCGCGAATATCTTCAGACAACGCTCAGCACCGCCCAGAGCGGTCAGCCATTCATGTACGATGGCAAGCTTCATTGCAGTTCCCTGACCTGACGGTAAATCTCCAGGTACCGTCGGGCGATCCCTTCCCAGCGAAAATAATCCTTGAGCGGATTCGGCACGGCGCGCAACCGATCCAGCACCTTGGGATTTGCCAGCAACGGAAGGAGCGATGTCGCCAGCGCGCGGGGGTCACCCCTGGCGCAGAATCTCACTTTCTCCTGTCCCCCGATTCCCTCCAGCTCGCCGGTAGGCTCCGTTGTGGTTATCGGAAGATCCCACATCAGAGTTCCGATCAGGCTGCTCCTTCGGAAACTGAAACCGTCCACGAACGGGAAAACCCCGATATCCGCACTCACAAACGCACCGACCAAACCATCTTCATCCACTCGCCCGAGCCACCTTACCTGATCCTTGATCCCGAGACCTCCCGGCTGTCCATGCAGGAGCCTGTGAAAATCGTTCTTTTCAGGGTGATGGTCTCCCACTATCACGAGCAGCGGGGTCTCCCCTTCATTTTTCAAATGTCTGAGCGCCTTGAACAGAACCTCCAGCCCCTTGAACGGCGTCGGCGTGCCGTAGTGAAGAAGCACAACTCTCTCATCACTCACGCCCCACTCCGCCCGGACTCTGCGCCTTATCTCCTCTCGCGCTTCGGGTGGAAAATCATCGGCTGAAGGACCTATCGGACCGACCGGAATCGCTGCATTGATATTTTCCTCGACCGAAATGTGTCGCCGCCTGAGCGCTTCAAACTCGAGAGAACACGGCATGCAGACCGCGTGAGCGCCGTCCACCAACACGAAACTCGCGAGCCTCCGCATCGGATGACTTAACCTGAACTCATGCAGAGTCACCACGATCTTGAACCGCTTGCGACGCGACCGAATCAGCATCGGCAGAAACGGAACCGCGAGCCCTTTGCCGTACGCTTTCGTAGGGTAATGGATATGCAGGATGTCCGGTTCCAGGCTTTCAATTGCCCGGGCCAGCTTTTTGATTTTCCACACGCTCCAGTTGTCGATCACCGCATGAACGGGAACCGCATGAACGGGAACCGCATGAACGGGAACCGCATGAACGGGAACCGCATGAACGGGAACCGCATGCACGGGAACCGCATGCACGGGTCCCGCATGAACGGGAACCGGACCCTCTCCCGGATCGACTGCATCTGCCTCGACATCCGTCACCGCTTCTATCTTTACCCCCATCTTCGCCAAGTGCTGCGCGAGAGCATGCGCGGAATCTCCCACACCGCATTTCATCGGCGGAAAACTCCCCGACAAAACAACTACCTTGCCGACATCCTCAACAGATCTGCCGACATCCTCAACCGATCTGCTTTCTTCACCCTTTGGCATCTCTCATCTACAACCATAATACCCTCCCCCGCCGATTTCTGCACGCCCCCCGTGCCTTTCGCTTCCAGCGAAAGTTACCATCCGTGTCTTTCGCTTCCAGCGAAAGTTCTCCGAACCCCCTCCCAATCCCTTGACAACTTGAGTCCATTGTGCTAAACATTGCTTCGTTAGCACTCTCAAAAGAGGAGTGCCAAAATCTATGGGTAATCCCAGGAGGTCTTAGCCAAGTGGCAGCCAAAAAGCTGAACATCAAACCGCTTGCCGACCGTGTCGTTGTCAGGCCCCTCGAAGAAGAGGTCAGGACAACCCCCAGCGGCATCGTCATCCCCGACACAGCCATGGAAAAACCTCAACTCGGCGAGGTCGTCGCTGTCGGGCCGGGTCGCATCTCCGATGAAGGAAAGAAAATCCCTATCTCGGTCAAGATCGGCGACCAGGTGTTCCATTCCAAGTACGGTGGTACCAACATCAAAATCGAAGGTGACGAGTACATCATTCTAAGGGAGGACGACATACTGGCGATCGCTCCCTGACGCCAATCCCAGTCCATAGGAAAAACGGAGGAACATAATCACATGGCAGCTAAACAGATTGCATTCGACGAGGAGGCAAGGCGAAAGCTCGAGGCCGGCGTCGACAAGGTCGCCAGCGCGGTCCGAATCACACTCGGACCCAAGGGCCGCAATGTCGTCCTCGAAAAGAAGTGGGGCAGCCCCACTATCACCAACGACGGCGTCACCATCGCGAAGGAGATCGAGCTTGAGGATCCTTTCGAGAATATGGGCGCTCAGCTCTTGAAAGAAGTCGCCAGCAAGACCAACGACATCGCCGGCGACGGCACCACCACCGCGACCGTCCTCGCGCAGGAAATCATCAGGCACGGCTTGCAGAATGTCACCGCCGGCGCCAATCCCATGGTTATCAAGAAGGGCATCCAGATGGCCGCCAAGGCCGCGGTTGAGTTCATCCAGGATAAAAGCATCCCTGTCAAGGACAAGAAGGCTATCGCAAACGTCGCCGCTATCAGCGCCAATGACCCCGAAATCGGCGACCTCATCGCGTCCGCTATGGACGAGGTCGGCAAGGACGGCGTCATCACGGTCGAGGAGTCGAAAGGCACCGACACGTCGGTCGAGTTCGTCGAGGGTATGCAGTTCGACAAGGGCTACATCTCCCCCTACTTCATCACCGACAAGGAAAACATGGAGTGCATCCTCGAGGATTGCTACATTCTCCTCTGGGAGAAAAAGATTTCGGCGGTTGCCGATATCGTCCCCGTCCTCGAGAAGGTCATCAAGAAAGGCGCTCCGCTGCTCATTATCGCGGAGGACATCGACGGCGAGGCGCTCGCCACGCTGGTCGTGAACAGGCTTCGCGGCACTCTCAACGTCGCCGCGGTGAAAGCCCCCGGCTACGGCGATCGCCGGAAAGCCATGATGGAGGACATCGCCGTACTCACCGGCGGTCAGTTCTTCACCGAGGACCTCGGCGTCAAGCTCGAAAACATCGAGATCGACCAGCTCGGCCAGGTCAAGAAAATCAAGATCGATAAGGACGACACCGTCCTCATCGAGGGCAAGGGCGGCAAGAAGGACATCCGCGGACGCGTCGCCCAGATCAAGGCCGAGATCGAGAAGGCCAGCAGCGACTGGGATAAAGAAAAGCTTCAGGAGCGGCTTGCCAAGCTCGCTGGCGGAGTCGCCGTCATCAAGGTCGGCGCGCCCACCGAGACCGAGCTGAAGGAGCGCAAGCACCGTGTCGAGGATGCGCTTTCCGCCACCCGAGCCGCGGTCGAGGAGGGCGTTGTCGCAGGCGGCGGCGTCACCCTCATCCACGCACTCAAGGCGCTCGACAAGATCAAGGCCGATGGCGACGAAATGGTCGGCGTCAACATCGTGCGGCGCGCGCTCGAGGAGCCGATCAAGCTCATCGCTCAGAATGCGGGCACCGAAGGCGCTATCGTCGCTGAGAAGATCCGCAACGGCAAGGCCAACTTCGGCTTCAACGCGCTCACAGGCGAGTACGAGGACATGATCAAGGCCGGTATCGTCGATCCCGCCATGGTCACTCGCGCGGCTGTCGAGAACGCGGCGAGTATCGCCGGCATGTTGCTGACCACCGAAGGTCTCATCGCTGAGAAACCCGAGGATAAACCCGCAGGCCCGGCAATGCCCCCCGGCGGCGGCATGGATATGGGGTATTGAGGCAAACAATGATATGGGGCACCTACAATGGGTGCCCCTTTTCTGAAAGGAAAAGGCAAATCATGACTAGAAAGAGCCAAGCCAAAAAAAACCTAGGGGCGAAGAGAAAGAAACGTACGCGACGCACGAGGCTTTTCCCTTCAGCCTCCTTTGAAGAGTCGCTAGCAATCCCGAATGCGATTCAGAAACATGCAGCCGGGCAAAAGGTCCGGCGCATAACGCTTTTCGGTCAGATTGGTAAATCTCCGGAAAGCGGACCCAGCAAACAAATGGTTACCAATGCCAGTAGTTACGGCTTGATCAAAGGGAGTTATGTAGCGGAATTTCTTGAACTAACACCAGAAGGAAAATCAGCTACAGGCACCGACACAGCACCACAAGACAAGCTTTCTTCGCAGTTCAAGCTAGCAATCGCAGGAATCTCTCCATTCAAGGCGCTTTACGACAGCCAAAAAGGCAATAGGCTTCCTGCTGTTTCAGTACTTGAAGACTTGGCCAGGGACGGTGACGTTCCTGATAAAGACGTAAAGGAATGTGTTGAGATATTCACAGTCAACTCCAAATTTCTTGGCATTCTGAAGGTCATCGCTGGCGCGGAACGCATTATTTCGATCGAACAGGCATTGGAAGAATTGCCCTCAGCAACTTCTGTCCGCCAGGCCAAGGAAACCAGTCCGGCCGAAGGCATAGAGGAAATACCCGAATCCGGGAAGTTGGTTCAGAAGGATCAAGACTGGGATACGACCTGCTTCTATATTTCACCAATAGGCGAGGTAGATTCGGAACAAAGAAATCATGCTGACCTGTTCCTTGGCTCAATAGTAGAACCTGCACTGGAGGAATTTGATCTTGAGGTAATCAGGGCAGACAAAATTGCCAAACCAGGGATGATTACTAAACAGGTTATAGAGTATATCCTGCACTCCAAACTGGTAGTCGCCGACCTCTCCTTCCACAATCCGAATGTCTTCTACGAGCTTTCACTACGCCATGCATGCCGATTTCCTACTGTGCAGATAATCAGAATGGGCGACCCGATTCCGTTCGACCTTGACAAGTTTCGGACAATCAAAATCGACACCACATCCATCTACTCGCTTGTACCGAATCTGCAGTCTTACAAAGCAGAAATCGCCACACAGGTGCGTGCGGCTCTAAAGGACCCGGATTCTGTCGATAATCCGTTGAGCACGTATTATCCTAAGCTCAAGGTGACTTTCTGACCAGACCAGTTTGCAGCCCGGGCATGCACTCCCCGGGATTCGATAATCATATTCTTACTTGCCGGGAGTTTTCTTGAATCTAATGAGAAACCCGGCTACATCTTAAGATACCAACTTCAGGAGAGTCTCTCATGAATATTGACCAACTACGTAGTGATGTGGCGACAAAGATAGGCTATACAGTACGTGTAATCGATGTACCCGAACATCAATGTGAAGAGAAAGGCGCTGGCATCAGAGCCTATCTTTGCAGGGTGAATGGGATTTACGTTATCGATGTGGCTGACACATTGAGCAAGAAGGAGCGCAATGAAGGTGAAGCCCATGAGCTGGGGCATATTGCTATTGTCGAATGCGGTCTAGTTGAATTGGACCCCAATCTAGTACGTGACTCTCAACTGCTTGAATGTGCATTTCTAATAGGCGCTATCAACAACGCTATATCGCATATTCACGTTGTTGAATTGCTTGCCAAATCATACGGCATTGGCAGCGATCTATTCTTTGCGACGTTGACCCGACAGCTTAAGGAGCTGCTACCGAAAGACGAAGAATGCAATTTCATTAATCCTATCATGCATCGGCTTGGTGTAACACTATTTGATATGGAACGGATCCTTCCAAGCACTCCTAAAGATATTGAAACCAAGAGTAAACTTAAACCTGAGATTCGACGCTCGTTTGAATTGTGTAAAAAAACGCTTGCAAGAGTGGAGCCGAGCATGAGCCGGAATGATCAGCTTAAGGAGATTCATACTTTCCTGGAAGAACTGGGATACGATCCAAGCCTTTTGATCCCATGAAAGCAGATAGCCCGGAAGTTCCACTACTGAGCTATGACTCTTCACAATCTCACACCACAAGCTCTGCAGAACTGGTCGCCAGAATCGATTCTGGAGCCGCATTTAGGACAGAACGCAGCCGCTGTCACCTGTGATCCTGAGACTTCATCTTGAGATAAGGTATCGGCAGCTTTCATCATCCGTTCCTTAATGGATGCAATCACGTGTTCTGGATTATGTACACTGGGGAATTTTATCTGATCCGTAATAGTTGTTCCAGCAGTTACTATGAATATGTTCCCATAGTTAAAAAAGAGACCACCCAAAGCAGATTTCTTGTAAGAAAGATTCTGGATATTAACGAGATCAATTTCGTAGTAGTTCTGGCCCAGGATCCCTGTCTTCAGGATTAGTCTCTTGTTCGTTAGGTGCAATGCGCACCGATGGATAAGCAGAAAAGGAAGGGTGATTGCGAGAATACCGGGGACGAGAAAACAATAAACAGCCGGTACACGCAACACAGGATCATGGAGCATGCCAAGCCCTGGAAGCAGCCAGAGGCCACCAACTACAAAATTGAGCAAGAAGCTGATTAACGCAATACGGTATCTCTTGACGTAGCTTTCGCCTTCTTGAAAAACAAAAGGGGGCGTTGCCATCACAGTCTCCTATATGCCCAATTGTAGTGCAGTCCGTTTGAGCGCGTGGCAATTATATGCGCTTTTCAGAATGAAGGCAACTGACCGGTAGGTGCATCGAATTACCGTAACTCACACACCAACCCCACTCACTCCTGACGCACCATAACAAGAGACACGAACAAGTCCTTTCGAGCTGGGAGCTCAAAAGGACTTGTTCGTGGCACCGTCTCTACTCCATCCTCATCCGCTGCATTTCCGCTGCTAATCCGCATTAAGAGGTGTCCGCTTGCCGGCACGCGCGGGATCACCTGCAAGAATGCGCTGGAAGCGCATAGCACGGCAGGTATGCGCAGGATGCGCATAGCACGGTGCGGATGCGCAGGATGCGCATAGCACGGTGCGCATGGCTTTCTATCGGCTATAATGGTCCTCTCGATGCCGGACAGCACCAACAATGTTGACAACGTTACGACCCGTCGGGCGGCGCTGCTTGTCGCTTCCCTCGCGGCGTTCCTGACGCCCTTCATGGGCTCATCCGTAAACATCGCGCTCCCCTCTATCGGCGATGAGTTCGGAATGCATGCGGTTCTGCTGGGATGGGTCGCCACCTCATACATCCTGGCCGCCGCCATGTTCCTCGTGCCGTTCGGTAAGATTGCGGATATCCACGGAAGGAAGAGAATCTTCACCTATGGTATTTTCGTCTACACCCTCTCGTCCTTTCTCTGCGCGATCGCCCCGTCCGCCATGCTGCTGATTACGTTTCGTGTCCTGCAGGGAATCGGGAGCGCGATGATATTCGGCACCGGCGTGGCGATCCTGACCTCGGTCTTTCCCGCGACCGAGAGGGGCAGGGCGCTGGGGATAAATGTCGCCGCGGTCTATCTGGGCCTGTCTCTCGGGCCGTTTTTGGGGGGATTCCTGACCGAGCAATTCGGATGGCGAAGCATTTTCCTCGCCAATGTGCCTCTCGGCTTGATAATCATCGGCTTCATATTTTGGCAATTGAAGGGAGAATGGGCGGAAGCGAAAGGTGAGAGGTTCGATTTTGCCGGGTCGGTGATTTACGCGCTCGCGCTTGTGGCCATCATGTGCGGGTTCTCGCAATTACCGGAGACATCGGGCGCATGGCTTCTTCTCACGGGTGTTACGGCGATTACGGGATTCGTGGTTTGGGAGCTGAGGGTTGAAAATCCTGTCCTGAACATGAATCTCTTCAGAGCCAACAGGGTCTTCGCATTTTCCAACATGGCGGCATTATTTCATTATTGCGCGACCTTCGCCGTGGGTTTCCTCATGAGCCTTTACTTGCAGTACATCCAGGAGCTCAGTCCGCTGGAAGCTGGTGTCGTTCTGGTATCTCAGCCTGTTGTTATGGTTATTTTCTCGCCTTTCGCGGGCAGACTGTCGGACAGAATCGAGTCCAGGATAATCGCCTCGGCGGGCATGGTACTGACGGTTATCGGTCTCATACTCCTCGTTTTTCTGAACGAAGAAACATCATTGGGGTTCATAATATTGAGCCTGGTCATTATTGGTCTAGGATTCGCTTTTTTCTCGTCTCCCAACACCAATGCTGTAATGAGTTCAATCGAGAAGAGATACTACGGGGTGGGCTCGGCGACGCTCGGTACAATGCGCTTGACCGGTCAGATGCTGGGGATGGGCATTGCGATGCTGATTTTTGCGTTATATCTCGGGAAAGAGCAGATCTCGCCTGAGAACTACTCACTTTTCCTGACCGGAACCAGGACGGCATTCGCGGTTTTTGCGGTCCTTTGTTTCGTTGGCATTTTCACATCGCTTGCAAGAGGGAAGCTGAATAGATAACCGCGGAAAGTGTGCCTGACCGGATCGCTAGCGGTTCGATAGAACCGCCATAATGATAACCAGGGCGTAGCCAAGCGCAATCAATATGGGCACAACTATCAGGGCGGTGAAACATCCCTTCCCTGACTTCCTAGTCCTGATAGTCTCAACAGAGAATCCCTTGAATTGAGTAAGAACTTCAGCAA
>CBDUXL010000139.1:0-8580 GCA_965371155.1 uncultured bacterium
CCATTTGAATCTTTACTTTATTCCTGCAATTGGCCTTAGAATCTGTTCACGGACCCGTGCTGCCGAGTATACGAAAGGCATCAAAGGGCGGTTCAATACACGTTTTGGGAGCAAAGCCACCAAGCGGTACAACCCACCATTCAGTATCACTTCTAATCAGCTCACGACCATCGACGAATTCCACGTGGTATCCCTTGTCCGGGGGGACCTCAGGCCCGAAGGAATAGCCGCAAAAGCGCTCCAATTGCAACGATATCTGCCGATCGATCTCGGTCGGCTCGAAATATTTCGGGTGTTCGAGTCTCAACGTGTCGACAACCTCGAAGGACGGAGGGTCCAGGTCGATGTAGCCGCGCGTCAACTTGAGCGAGCGGTCGTAATGCTGTGTTTGAGTATTATAGAGGCGATCGATTATTGCAGTGTCGGGCTTTTCATCGGATCCACCGCCAATGAACATGAAATAGGGAATTATCGAATATTGCAGGTACAGCCCGGAATTCCAGAAGGTGATATCGGTAGTGAGAATCGTCTCCTCGCCGGTATTGAGATTTCGGTAAATCAGGCCAGCATGCGCCGGCGGGGACTGCAACGATCGAATAAAGCAAACACCTTCACCATTCGGATGAAACGCAGGGCAATGTTCACTCGCTCCGAAGAGTCTGAAATTGTCTTGCCCCTCGCAGGTCAGGCATTCAGACGTCCCATTGGCAGGATCGTGGATGTAAATTCTGTCCGCGGACATCGGGCTTTCCGCACCCGTCGACAGCACTCTTGTACCGTCCGGCGAGATATCGACCAGGAGGTTCATCCAGTTTGCGGCCTGCTCTTGCATGACCAGGACGAGGAACTCCGGCTGATAATGAGAATCCAGCACAACCGATTCCCCGGTTTCCAGGTCGATCCATTGGACATGCGGACGTCCGGTGTCCACGAATCCACCGCTCGCCTGTTGAGTGATCGTGACAAACACCGCCGCTTTTCCATTTGCGGAGATTTTGAAATTCGTGATCATGCCCACCGCCCTGCCCCATTGGTCGAACCTGTCTTGCGGAAGCATGTATTTGAGCTGCACCGGGTTCCCCCCGCGAAGGGATCGCGCGAACCATTTGGCGCCATTTTGCCAGACGATTCTGGAGCAGTCAGAGGATATCCCAGCCGGACCGAATCGCCCGCGAGTGTGATCCACAACTCTCAACAGGTTGCCGTGAACATTCACAACACCCAGACAGTTCCTGGCATCGATACTCATCCCGGCGGGATCCTTGAGGCCGATTCCGGTGAGGATGAGATCCCAGGTGTTCCGGGAGCTGCGCGGAACGATCAGGCTCAACGGCGCTACTTGATCGTTCAATCCCCTGCTTTCAGTGTATTCAATTGCGAAAAGAGGGGGAGTCAATGATACAGACAGCCTGTTCGCCAGTTTGACGATCGGCATGTCATTGGGGCCAAGCGCAAGACCCAGTGCTCCTGAAAGGAAAAAAATAAGTAATGCGCCATAAATCCGGATGGTATATCTTGTCGATTGTGACATTGATTTAGTCGTACATTCAACTGAGCGTCGCGAAACGTCGGGCGGTCGAGCCGACCACAAGCACGGTCGTCCCCAACAGCAATGCTTCAACAACCAGGGCCAGATAGAGGAACCCTGGAATGGGTTCGCCGTGAGCCGCCTCCAGCGGTCCGTTAAGCATTACCGCCACAGCCACGAGTATCATCAGGAGCAGAAAAACGTGCTTGCCCATGAGTTCAATCAACATCGGTCCGGACCCGGCATGGCGAATCAGAAGGAGCGTCGACAGAATCCACAATCCTCCGAACCAGCCAACCGCAAGCGCGAGAAGGACAATTCCGGGCGGAGCGGTCAGGTTCGATTGGAAGAAAGCGGCTGCGAGATAGTCTCTGGTGAAAGAAAAAGCCGGATCGGAAATCCACCCGATGAGAAACAGCGGACCTGTCCAGATGAGAACGACGTAAGTGATGGTCTTGAGCTTGCTTTGAAAGAGCGAGCCCTTGTGGAAGGGAAGAACAATCTCAAAATGTATGGTGCCGTCCTGAACCCGCCTTGAAACCAGGTTAAACACGATATAGGGAGTTGAAATGAAAGCGATATAGGCGCCCAGCAGGACGCACCAGTAGCCGACCCGATTCCAGAATACATCCGGGAGGGGCACGAACAGCCTCAGCCAGAACGCGAGAACCATCGCCCAGAAGCAGAATTCGCGCCACCTTCGCGTGCCTCGTCCGATCAGCGTGCGATAATCATAGGATTCGAGCGGGGTGAGGAACTTTTTCATAGCTTGAGTGTGTATGTCACGTGTAGGGGCAGGGCACCGCCCCTGCCCGTCGGGCGACTACCTATAATACATTGACTAGGGCAGGGGCGGTCCCCTGCCCCTACCGGAATCAAGAGATCGTATTTTTCAACAGATCCGGCTCTAGCTCGCGGCGACCTCTTTCAGATGCGCCATAGCCTCTTCGGCTTCCTTGCGGACAATGTAGAATGGATCCGGCTCACCGTTCTCGAGTCCCAAAAGCTCGTTGATTGATTCAACCGCAAGCTCAAGCTGCTCGTGCTCGAGATACTCCTTCGACGCCATCTTGCCGATCGATCTGACCGCTTTCGCCCTCACGACCGCGCTGTTGTCGTGAAGACGGAGGAGCAGTCTCTCGAATGCATTGCTTACAATATCGTGCGGGAGTTGTCCGGGATGGAAAGCATCGATAATTCGTCCCAGCGTGCGGGTGGCGGTGTCGCGGACCTCGCGATCGCTGTCATCCAGCGCCGTGACAACGTCGGGAAGGATTTCCATCAGTGCGGCCTCATGCATTTTCGCGAGCGCAAAAAGTGCGAGCGATCGCTGCCAGGGAAACGACGCCCTGTAATACAAGTCTCTCAGATTCCCGTACGCGGGCGGGCCGATCCGCCCGAGTGTGCGCGCAATCAGCAGGTTCGCCTTGTAGTCGCTCTCGCCGAGAAGCCACATGAGCGTGGGCACCGCGGGCTCGCCGATGGACGCGATCATAGCGACTGTGTCCTGGACAACGGAGACGTATTCCGGGTGGTCGCCCAGGTCGATATAGAACAAGCTGGACAGCACCTCGACAGTCTCGGGTATCTGCCTGGGCTCGAGCTGATCAACGCTGCTCCCGATATTCGCGATCGCTTTCCGGATCGTTATCGAGTCGTTCGTCCGGACTGCTTCGTAGAGTGTAGTTAGATCGACCGGTGACATGGTAAGTCCCTCCTGCTCGAAAGGTTGCCAAGTTATGCAATGCTTCTCTGGAGAAGGATCCTTCCGGCGGGTAAATGATATCGAATGAAGTGCATCCTACGCAAGGGAGGGCGGGAGAGAAGCGCCAACGCATCAATCCGGGGGAGACCAGACGATGACTCGACCAGCACTCGGAGCTGTCAAGTAGAGCGTATCCCCATCCGGGGACACAGCGAAGTCCCCGAACCGAGAACCGACGTTTTCAATGACGAATACATCATGTTCCAGTGTCAAGGTGTTTACTCTGACAACAACCCCATCTTCACCGGGAAAATCCGGATACAGCACTCCCAGACGAATCGCTACCCAAAGCACGTCATCTCCCGGCACCTTTTGAACATACTTGGCTGTAACCAGTTGACCCTCATAATATGAGGGGAATTGGAGATCGAATTCAACAGAGTCATCTACTGTGTCTATCACTCTCAAGGAGAAGTCAGGTCTTCCGGTTATCGGGCTCGGCGCAACCAAATACCTGCCCTCGTCATCCCAGGCTCCCAAATGATACGGTATGTAGAGGAAACTGTCGTGGTGGCCGCCAAAAACCTCTCCAATCAGGTAAAGCCTTTCCTGATCCAGACCGTATATCGTAATTGGATTTCCTATCACTTCAAAGCTATCCCATCCCCCATGCTCGTAAGCATCATCATGAATAAACCTGCGCAGTTGGTGTGCAACATAAACCTTCTCGCTATAAGGCGAATACCAAACTGAGGTCGGCACAGCTTCGATGACCATGCTGCGCGAAACCTGGAAGTCACCCAGGCTGATTTCGGACAACCTTCCCGTATCCGGATGGCTTGGAGCGTCCAAGGCGTGTGTCATCTCATCGGGCTCAGGCCACACGAAATGAACCGCCCAGAGTCGCCCACCTTGCGAGTCCAGTGCCAGGTCGCCCAATCTGCCTTCCAGGGTCAAATATGTCGAATCCCCATCGCTAAGCTGAATTCTATAGATTCTGTCCGGCCATTGGCAGCTTATGGCATAAAGGTATGTTTCATCATCATCCAGGTAGATATAAGCCGGATTGGGGACCAGGAATCTGCGCAGTTCCAGCATTGTGTTTGTGTCAATCTCGACAATATATCCATCATTGCCATAGGGCACATACAGCTTACTGCCGCTGCCGTTTATCTTGGCATCAAGTGACCCGGGCCGGCCGTAGGTGTACTCCTGTCCTGTTGCGTGAACAATTGCGTACATCGCCACCCCAAGCAGCGCCAGGCTAAGAGCCACGAGCACAACTGATCTGATTCTGTGCACCATGATTCTGCTCCTTCGATTAGTCTGTCACTATGTAATAATCGTCTTCGTCGAATAGATGCCGGCGCGTATATGATATCGAATGGAGTGCATTATGCGCAAGCGCTGTCAAATATTATATTGACTCCCTTCGGTAATCCACGTACACTGGGTCGCCCTTGTGAGAGTGTAAACCCGTGCAAGGCCGTGCGCCGCTATACATGCGGCTTGCAGGCATCATCGAGCCGTTATGCAGCCCAATCATGCGACCTGATTTCGAAAAGGCGGATTCGCTGATTCAGCAGAAACGTAGCCTGGGAATGCATTTCCCAGGTATGATAAGCACTTGAATCCCGGGAAATGCATTCCAGGGATACAGACTGTCCACTACGAGGTGGCGCTTCTTATCGACTCTGCGCCGTACTATAATCACCTCGTCGCCGGCAAGCATGGATTCCCCGCCGAAAAGCTGAAAGAGAAGTGACCGAGCAGCATCGCATAGAAACCCATCCGATTCTCGATGTTCCGAAGCGGCGCGAAATAGCTTTCACGTTTAACGGAAAACCATTTATCGCGTACGAGGGCGAGGTTATCACGTCCGCTCTGATCGCCGGAGGAGTGACCGAGTTCGGGCGTCACGCGAAAGATGACGGAGCGCAGAGCATTTTCTGTGTCAACGGCCAGTGCTCTCAGTGTCTTGTTTTGGCTGACGGAATTCCTGTCAAGGGGTGTATGGCCCAGGTCTCATCAGGCATGAAGGTTGAGAGCATATCAGGCCTGCCGGTTCTTCCCCCGGATGACGCGAGTGTCGAGACGAAAGAGATACCTGTTACAGAGGCGACGGCTCTGATTATCGGTGGAGGTCCGGCAGGCATAAATGCGGCAATCGAGCTCGGTCGAGCGGGCGTAGAGACGCTACTCATTGACGACAAACACGAGCTCGGCGGAAAGCTGACACTTCAGACACACGGTTTCTTCGGTTCAGTGGCTGACTGTTGGGCGGGAACTCGCGGAATTGATATCGCAGGCATACTCACCGACGAACTCGAGCAGCACCCATCGGTGGAGGTCTGGCTGAATGCGTCGGCGGTCGCGCTTTTCGAGGACAAACTGGTGGGCGTTGTGAAGGACGGCGCCTATTTTCACGTTGCCCCGGAGGTTCTGCTTGTTGCCACCGGCGCTCGGGAAAAGAACCTCGCTTTCCCAGGGTGCGACCTTCCCGGCGTATACGGCGCCGGCGCATTCCAGACGCTGGTGAATCGCGACCTGGTCCGTTCGTCGGAGCGGCTGTTCATTGTCGGGGGCGGGAACGTCGGCCTTATCGCAGGTTACCACGCAATTCAGGCTGGAATTCAGGTTGTCGGCCTGGTGGAAGCTCTCCCGAAATGCGGCGGTTACATGGTTCACGAGGACAAGTTGAAACGCCTGGGGGTTCCGATCTGGACGAGCCATACGGTCGCAAGAGTGGACGGGAATGACAGGGTCGAGAGCGTGACGATTGCCGAAGTGGATGACATATGGCAACCGGTCACCGGGACTGAAAGGAAATTCGAGGTCGATACATTGTTGATTGCGGTCGGTCTTTCACCGGTCGATGAGCTATACGGGAAGGCGAAGAAATACGGTCTGCCTGTCTGGGCAGCGGGCGATGCTGAGGAAATTTCGGAAGCATCGGCTGCGATTTTCTCCGGCAGAATATCGGGTCGGAAAATGCTCGTGCACCTGGAGTACGACACCGGGATCCCGGAGGAATGGCACGGGACCTCCGAGGTTCTCAGAAGCAAGCCCGGAGCGCGAATCGAATTCAAGGTTCCCGAAAAGCGCGACGAGGTTTACCCGGTCATACGTTGCACTGAGGAGATTCCCTGCGATCCGTGCGTGGAAGCCTGTTCGGTGAACGCAATCGTCATACCCGGTGGCGACATCTTGGGACAACCCGAGTTCACGGGAGAGTGTGTCGGATGCAACTCGTGTGTGGTTGCCTGTCCGGGACTGGCGATCGTGCTTGTCGATGAGCGCGCCGACCCGTCACAAGAGACCGCGCTTCTGACGGTGCCCTGGGAGATGTCGGACGAGACTGTCAAACCGGGAGATGAAGTGCAGACGGTCGGGTTCGAAGCGCCGCCTGTCGGCAAGGGTATTGTCAAAGAGTTGAAAAGGAGTTCTACTGATCCCGGAAGGCGGCTTCTTCTTCTGGAAGTTCCATATGAAGAGCGTCATGAGGTCGCAGGTTTCAGAATCCAGCCTGATATTCCATCAGTCGCACCGGAAGAAATCCCGCTGGATGACAACATAATCGTTTGCCGCTGCGAACGGGTTACGAAGCGGGAGATAGTCGAGCAGATTCGTCTCGGGGTGCGGGATATGAACCAACTCAAGGCCACTCTCCGAACCGGCATGGGCGCTTGCGGCGGCAAGACCTGCACGGAGCTGATAATGCGGTTCTTCAAAGAGGAAGGAATCGATCCGGGGGATGTCACACCGTTCGTGCCGCGTCCGTTTGTCGCGGAAGTTCCGCTGAGAAGCTTCGCAGGAGAAAAAAAGGCCCGGGAGGCGGGCCTTTGATGTTTCAATTTCGTTTCTGTTCAGGCTTCAGCGATCGCAAGGTGTGGGGGAACCGATGTATATATCCACTAGCCTCTCGGCTTCAGGTGTGTTCTCGATGATGTATGGCGTGATGAAGATAACCAGCTCGGTCTCGTCCTCGCTGAACCTCTTGCTCCTGAACAGTTGTCCGAGGACCGGGATTTCGCAGAGAATCGGAACCTCGCTTATGATCTCAGTAATTTCGTGCTCGATCAGCCCGCCGATTACCAGCGTCTCACCCGACCTGAGTTGCAGATCGGTCTTCATCTCGCGAGTGCGGAATCCCGGGATACCGGCAATCGCGAGCGCCATGTCAACCGTTCGAACCGTAGGTTCCAGATGAAGCCTGATGTTCCCCTGGCTGTCGACAAAGGGGACCATATCGACCTGGATACCGAACTCCTTGAACTCGACAACATTCACTCCGTTCTCGTTCTGATAGGTGTACGGAATCTCGCCGCCGACCCGGAAGTGAGCCTCGCTGCCGCTCAAGGCCACGAGATTCGGCTGGCTCAGGATAGTCGCCCTTCGATTTACCACGAGTTCATTAAGAACCAAGTCAATCGGATCATAGATGACATCCTGGGCGTCCGCATTGACAATGCCCGGTCGGACTCGGGTGTCCATCAAACCTCCTCCGGGGAACTCGGGATCGAGGAGGTCGGTGATGATTCCAATCGTGAAGTCATCCGTATCTGTTCTCGCCGCTGCGGAGAAATGCGACAGATGCTCGTCCAGATCGCGCCTGTTGATCTCCACCACCCGGACCTTCACAAGCACCTGGCGTGGATCGGTAACCTCGATGAGGTTCATCACTCTATCCGCACTAGAAAAGAGCGTGGCAATCGACACGGCTCTTGCCATCTCTTCATCGGTGGCAACATGCCCTTCGAGAACCACTCCCGGCGATTCACCCGATGTAATGTAGCTTACGGAGATGCCTGGATTGTCGATAATGCCCTCGATTTCTTCCTCTTGCGCCAGTGTGGCATCCACAACCGTGATCTCCCGAGACTCGTGGCCCCAGCCGCCTTCCCAGGTGAGCAGCGTGGTTGTTCCCGAACTCAGCGCCGTGACCAGGAGCTCATCCTGGCTGATCACGTTTAGTGTCGCAATCCCAGGATTGCCTACTGACGCCCTGACCAGATCCCTGACCGGAACAACAACCACCTCGCCTACTCGCAAATAAAGCCGGTTGTTGTCATTGTCAGAGCCACTGCGAATCAGGTTCTGCCTACTCACATCGATAGCGCCATCGGACCCGTCGCCGGTCATATCGCGCGGACTTTCAGGAGCAAAGGGCTCATATACGGGAGCAGCGAGCACAGCACCAAACGCGCCTGCTTCAGCTATCAGCGTCCCGTTCTCAATTACCTCAATGGTCTCTATTGCGGGAATAATCGCCACATCAGAGATGACAGCAACCTCGATATCGACGGTTTCACCGACTATCTCCTCTTCGGCGATCTCTTCCCCGCCC
>CBDUXL010000140.1:0-8512 GCA_965371155.1 uncultured bacterium
ACATCCATAATCTTGTTTGACCCTCCTTCGCAATTGTTAAGGGGGGTTTTTTTGCATAAAAGCGTTTATTCCCGAATTCGCCGGTAATCAGCGACCGTTCGCTTGTTCTAGTACGCCCAAGTCACTTCACAGAGTCCGCCAATCAGTCTCTGTGATCGGCATACCGCATTGAAATCTCCCGCGACGTTTGAACATTTTGAAACGCCTGCTTAAAAAAACTACATTTCAAAATGTGTTACCGTCACCGAGAAGTCCATTCCGGATTCTACCAGTTGCCGCCGGGACCGCCGTACGCTCCCATGCGCGAGCGGGTTTCGGGATCAGGATTATCGGGATCGCCTGACGGCGGACCGGCGTCATCGAAGTCAATGAACGACGGATCGCCCAACTGCGCCGGAGAATCTGTCGGAAAATGATAATCCGGCAGAAACATCGGGTCCAGGTCGTAAATGTTGCCGATGCCGTCGACCGCGCCGTAGAACATCGGATCGGGAATGACGACATCGTAGAACAGCGTGTAGTCGATCACCAGGTCGTGGCCGGGCCAGTAGCAGTACACAGCCGCGGAGGTTTCCCACGTATCGGGCGTCGCAGGCCCTTTTACATCTGCAATGATGTTGTTTTCTATCCTGTAGTTGTAGAGCGTATTGCCGGAACCGATGTCGAAACATAAAGCGTTTACATACTCACCGGATGTCAGCCCAATTAATGTGTTATTGGCGATCACAAGACCATCCAGATCGTTGCTCGTGTTCATCCGGAACATGATTCCACGGCAATCCGCCGAGTTGTACGTATTGTCCGCATCCTGTGCGTACATGTTGTAAATAAGGTTGTTCTCGATAATCCAGTCGGTCTCGATGCCCTGTCCGACCGATCTGAAAAACAGCCCCACAGTCTCCAGACGATGCCCCGGCTCGCCGAAATCGTGAACGACATTCTGCCTGACAGTGACATCGGAGTAGCTGATAACATTGATACCCCAGCCGATCGTGAATCCGGTCGGCTCGTCGCTGTTGGTGAGCGGACCGAAATCGTTGTTCTCAACCAGGACTGCGCCCTGAGAGTACCAGATATGCATGCCGAGGAAACTGTTCTTTGATGTGCAGTCGTACATCCTGTTGCCGCGAACCGTCACGCCGTAGCACACATCGCAGTGCAGTCCGCCGAGGTACCCTCCCTGGTCGCTGCCCGCATGGACTTCGGTGATGACATTATCCTCGAATACGAAGTTGTCGGTCAGGTCGACTTCGCAGCAAATAATCTCGTCGCCGTAGTTGTTGCCGGTGTGGACACGATCTCCGGTGAAGGTGCAGTTCTTCACGGTGACATTCTGATGATGCTCGGTGGGATCGGTGTAATGAAGCCGGATTCCCCACAGGAACTCCTCCCAAAGGTCTCCGCCCGGCCTGACTTCCAGGTTATCTATAGTCACATCATCCACGCCGGTGGCGTAAATGCTCGACTCGTACTCCATGGCCTCGACAACCGGTTGTCCGCTGTCTCCATCCTCGCGCCAGTTGCTTCCGAGCAGATACCGCCCGGACATCAGGTACACCTGCTCGTTGTACGGCTCGAGCGACGGGTCGATATAGATCGTGTCGTCGTATTCCGCCGCGATTACGCCCTTATTGATCGTGGTGAAAGGCGCCTCGGGCGTGCCGAGCTCGGGCAATCCGCCTGCGTTGCCCGGATAATCCCGGTCAACATAAACTCCCGGCGGGAACTGCGACTGGGGCCCCACCCGAGCGGGTATCACCTGGTAAGCCGCGAGAGCACCAAGAAACTTGTCGCCTTCCGTGTCGTCAACACGGATCAGAAGAGGATAGTCGCCCTCATCCGCGAGAGTGTCATTGTCGACTTGCACCGACCAGAAGCTGATCGTGCCGAAATCCATATCCAACGATGCAGGGAGTATACCGGTGAAAAGGTCGGGGCATTCGATAGTCACTGTCGAAATCGTATCAGTGCCCTGCCAGTCATATATCTCTATCTCGCAGGTCGCGTCGCCGCCATCAGGGGTCATTCCCTCCCCGACATGAGCGCTTATTCTGTATGCCTCGATGCAGTTCGCGGTGATCGGGAAATCATCCGGTACGTCAATCGGAGGGTCGGGGTCGGGCTTAAACCAGCTTGCGTCGACAGCATATCCGAACTGGAGCGGTCCGTCCGGAAGTTTGATCGAGTAGGTCCTGATTACCTGGTCATAAGAGAAAAACGGCCTTCGGTTGGGGTCTTTGTAGAAAGCGATGAAAGGATTCAGTGTGGCTGCGTCGGGAACCGGGGTTGCAAGTTTGCCCTGTTGGTACGTGAAGATGTTTGGGTCGCCCGGCTTCTGCTCGAAATCGATAGGATTGAATAGCGTCGTCCAGCCGTCGGGATTCAGCAACTCCGCGCCGCCGTCCAGCTCCCTGCTCCAGGTAAGGCCGCTTGAATCCCAGGTTGATGTGGACGGGAACATGATTGTGCCCCGGACATCGAAACCGGTGAATCTGTCCATGCCCACGAATGGATGCTTGATGCGGATGTCGACGTCCAGAATGCCATTCCCCTGCGGATGAAGTCCCACCAGGGAAAGGCAGTCGGTGCAGGGGCCATTTTCGAGAAAGGTCCTGATATTGAAGTGCCATTCCGCCGCTCGGATCGGCCTGACATCAACTGAAGAACGATCGGCGGAAACATCGAACACCCAGATCCCGAAGAGGCAGCGATTCGCAGCCTGTGCCGATGCGCTGGGGATTGTGAGCGGGGGAGAAGATTCCGGCGTAACGGGGTCCATGGCCCCACGCGCACACGAAAGCGCGCCGACAAGGAGCGCGCATAGGATCATGAAGCTATTTCTCATCGCAAATCAGCACTCCCCAAGCGGGTCTTATCCCCAACCGTCCCAGTCGTCCGGCGCGGGACGGCCGTCCGAAACCCAAACCATATTGCCCGCGCTCGTTCCGGCATCTCCGACCCACATCGTATGATCCCAGGATTCCTCGTCACCGGGTTCACCCGGATCGTTCACGTGATCGATCGGATCGAAAATGATGAACCGACCGCCGTCATTGCTTGGCGGGTTGTTACAAGTGCCGCCGCCCGGCTGATTGTTGTCCCAGGTGCTGAGAAGAGTCAGCGTCTGATCGTAGCGAGCGAACATCGCCGCCTGACCTGTTCCTCCAGGTCCTCCGGAAACCACGAGACGGCAGTGCTCCGCAAGCGGGTTTTCACCATCGAATATGCGATGGTCGATCTCGATGTCGCCCCTCGCGCCGTAAATTCCGAATCCGTAGGCCGGATTGCTGTTTCCGGCGTCAAGTGCGTTGCTTATTGTATCAAGCACTGCGCCACTGCTTCCCGATATCCTGTGAATCGTGCCGCCGACCGTCTCATCGGTGAAGATGTACAGATCGCCGATGAGATAGCTGACCACCCAATCGAACACAACAACGCTTCCGGGTGCAACAGTGTCCATGTCGACAGACCAGACGATGGCGCCCAGGGCGTAAGTGGTGCTTGCCGTCAACTCGTAGCAGTCCCCGTTCGCATCCAGCACCCAAAGGTCACCGTCCTCATCGAAATCCATAGCAATTATGTTGTATGGAACCGTCCTGCCGGCGATTTGAGTGGCGGATGTCTGGGAGGTGGTATTGATATTGCCGATAAACCGTACGATATTCGCCTGATCCTGCATTACGAAAGCAATCACGTCGTCGGTCTCCGTGCCGTCACCCCATGTGCCGGCTGGATCGCTGTCCATATGCGTAGTCCGGTTGGCGGGGTCGGTCGACGGTATGTACACCTCGTCCCAGTCCTCGCACCAGTCATCATCGCATAGATCATATGATCCGACAGTGTAGCAGTATGCAGGGATGTCCCACTCGTAGTTGATGATCATCAACTGGAACTCCCTGGGCGTGAAACTGTAGCCGTGCTCTATAACCACCGTTCCGTTCGACAGAAACGCGCACTCGGTAGCCTGGTTCTGGCTCCAGGCAAAACCGAAATAGCCGAATTCTCCGTTGCCGCAGGTGATAGTAAGCTCACCGCAGACGATGGAGAGCGGACTATTGGACGCAAGCTGCCAGTCGTTGAAATCATCCTTGACCCGACAGTGCAGATCGTAATCCCCCGGTCCGTAGTCGGCCCAGTTGACGGTTATCTCTTCTGCATCGGGCCAGGTCTGAGTCCAATCGGCGGGAAGTCCGAGATCAACCAGGCTCCACTCATAGTGAAGGGGATTGCTCTCGGGATCGTACGCGGCGACCTGGTAGAGCTCGATATTGATCTCGAGGGGCTCGGTTTCGCCGGTGATTTCTCCGACGCTTGGGGCCTGATTGAACGGGCTTTCGGTCTGGACCTCCACCCAGGCCACCTGGTAGGCGGCAAGAGGAGCCGATGACACGGGAGCGCCGTATCCCTGATCGTAGCTTGTGGGATCAGCGCTTTCGATGGTAATGACCAGGCCCTCGAAACCCGCTTCACTGGGATCAACCGATGCCAGATCTACGGAGAAAGTGCTTGACGCGAGTCCATCAGTCGAGGCGGTCGCGAGCGGCAGGATATCCAGAGGCGCGCCTGTGATGAAACCGCTGGTGAAGCTCTCAAGCCATATGTGCGAAATGCTGTCGGGAACCGACACGCCGCCATCGTCTCCCTCGAGCGCCTGCCAATCGTAGATTGTCAGGTCGAGGACAAGCGTTCCGCCCTCTACGCCGGGGCTCTCGTAGTAAACAGTCGATTCGGATGTGTCTGCGGCGACAAGAAACGCTTCCTGCTGGTTCGCCAGCAGACTGAAATCATCGAGGCCCGGATTCACGGTGGTCGAGGGAGGCTCCCAGCTCGCGATAATGGCGTACTGGTACATCAGCGGGGATGCGGGATCGATGAACTGAATCTTGTAGTGCCGCCAGTTCACCGTTCCGGGGATGAAATGTCCGCGGAATTCGAGGTGGCCGGGACCGGTGAAAAACTCCACGACATCCGCACTAGCCGACAGGGCATGCGCGAAGTACTTGTAGCCGTTTACGGTTGCTTCAGGAGTATAGCCCTTGCTTCCGAAGATACCGGGAACGAAGCCAAAGATGTTCTCAGCGCTGAATTCCGTTGGGTTGTTCCAACGAGTGTATCCGTCTGCGTTCAGCAGGCGCGGATCGACGGAGCCGTCATCGGGATCCGATCCGTGCGCCATAACTCCCGCCGGAGCAACACCGGTGGTGGAGAAACTCCCGTCGCCGAGGAACAATCCCATCACATCAAAGCCGCGGAACTGGTCCAATCCGGGGAAAGGATGCCTGAGACCTACATCAAGCTCCACGATCCCCAGCGTGGGGAAATCGTCGAAATCCATGAAGGCGAAGGTAACCCCGTTCGCCATACCGTCAGGAGGCTGCAGGAACTGGGTGACGTTCGCTTTGAACGCCGCGCCCCGAATCGGGACTATCTCGGCGGATCCAGCCTCCGGATCGAGAGTCACGACGTACATTCCCCAAAGCACTTTGCCCCCAGAGGAGGAAGTGTTCTCAATTCGTGTGCCATCCAGTGAACTGATATCATCCGGCATGACCGGACCATCGGCCTGAGCACAACCGAGTGTCAGGATCAGCAGGATGGCAAAAACAAAGTTACGCATCGGTAAAGACCTCTCTAGCGGTTTTGATACCCCCCCCTTGCCGTTTTCCTAAAATGGATAAAGCACAACCGGTCATCTCCCAGCCGAGACAATTATAGCGCACCTCTAAGAGTATTGCATCGTATACTACCAGCTACGGCGTAAACGGAAGGAATACCAAACTCGCAGGCTCTGAATCACCAGAAGCCGTCCGCGGGCAATCTCGTCAGAAAAACGTCGATATAGCCGTTAGAAATGAGGTCGTACGTTTCAGGGCCTGGATCGAAGTCCACCGTGTCTGCGAAATATCCGGTTATGTAGGCTTCTTCCGCTCCGCCTGTGCGTATCCCCCATCCTTCGTCACTGGACGTACCGCCCCACGTACGGATCCAGAGAAGTGCTCCGTCGCTTGTGAACTTACTTACATACGAATCCTGTACGCCGGAAGACGTGAATATCATTATGTCCGGACCGGGGTCCAGGTCGGCAATGCCGTAAAACGACCCGGTTATGTAGAAATCGCCGGAATGACTCACACCGACTGCCCTGCAGGAGTCGTTCCCCGTGCCGCCGAATGTTATTGCCCCGAGGTAGTTTCCCTCGAGATCGAACCGGCTCACGAAAGGATCATTGCCGCCTGCCGAAACACGCTCATCGATTTCGGGACCCGGGTCGAAATCAACTGTTCCAGAGAAGTCGCCGACTGCGTAGACTCTGCTGGAGCTGTCTGCGTCAATACCGTATCCCTTATCAGCGCCGCTCCCTCCCCAACTGCCGGCCCACCTGAAATCCCCATCCTGGGTCAGGCTTGTCAAAAAAACGTCCCTGCTGCCGTTCGAGGCAAGCTCATAGATCTCCGGGCCTGGATCGAAATCCGCCGTCTTGTAGTAGAACCCGGTGATATAAATATTGTTCGCGCCATCAATGGCTATTCCCGACGGATGATCGTCGGACGTCGATCCCCATGGTGCGGTCCATACGAATTCACCGGCTGACGTGAACTTGCTTACGAAGCAATCCCCTGATCCAACCGATATTGCATTCGTAACACCCGGACCGGGATCCATGTCGGTCGTGCCCTGGAATTCCCCTGCGATATAGACATTGTTCAAATCATCCACGACAACTCCAAAACCTCTCTCGAAGCTCTTAGCGGCCCCCCAGTGATGGGCCCAAAGGTGGTTCCCGTCGCTATCGAACTTGGTCAGGAAACTGTCCTGCCCGGCGGATGTGTGCCAATCGTCATCGGGTCCCGGATCAAAATCACATATGCCATCGAAAGACCCGCTGACATAGATGTCGCCGGACCCGTCCAGCACCACGCAATTCGCCATCTTGTCCTCGGGATATGAGCTCTGTCCGCCCCAGGTCCGGACCCAGATGAAGTTTCCTCCAATATCGAACTTGCTCAGAAACCAATTCTGTTCGCCGTTCGATGTGTGCTCCACGACTCCCGGACCCGGGTCAAAGTCGACCGTTACCTCATAAACACCGGTAGCGTAGAGGTATCCACTCGGGTCGACAGCGACGCTGAATCCGTAATCATAGGCAGCTCCTCCCCAGGACACCGCCCATCCGTGCAATTCCGCCGCTTCCACATGGATGATCAGCGGCTCGACCAGCGTGTCGCTCTCGAATTCATCATCCACCACACGCAACATCACCTCGTATGTCCCGGGTGCATAGTATGCATGGTCCACCTCGGCATCGTAGCTGTCGACCGTGCCGTCGTTCTCGAAGTCCCACTCGTACTCGATTATCTCCGCCCCAAAGCAGTCGTTGTCATGGGATTCCAATGCACTGAAGCTGATCGGCTCGCCCGTGTACGCGGATACGGTGCTTGCCTCTGCGACCGCGGTAGGGGGAAGAGTTATGATGATTATCTCCAGGGGCTGTTCCAGCTCAGCGGACTCGCCCTCGTCATCCGTCACCTTGAATTGCACGTAATAAGTCCCGGGATTATCCCAACTGTGCTCGACACTCTCACCCCATTCATCGGTCGTGCCATCGAGATCGAAATCCCACTCGAAATCGACCAGAGCCCCACCATCCGAATCGAAGGAGCCGTCGTTCTCGAACAGCACCGGCTCGCAGATGACCTGCGGATTCGGTTCGGCCTTCGCGAACGCGCGCGGAGGGGCTTCGGTGGGAATTTCAAGTGGATGAACCTGCCACCCGTCGATCGGACCCAGGTTCTGGTCGGGCTTGATATCGATCACCCTGACTGCGAGCGGGTATTCGCCGGGCTCGGCTCCGTACCCGTTGACGATCGTGCCGGTAAACAGGAAACTGTCCACGCCCGTGAAAGTTGAGAAGCTCAACGATTCAGTGCCACCGAAAATCTCCGGCGCCTCAACGCTGACAGATGAGATCGTATCCAGTCCCTGGTGGTCGAAGACCTCAACCTCCAGGTCCGCCCAAGCGCCGGCGACCTTGCCCAACCCCACGCCTACATCAACATCGATCTTGTATGCCTCAAGGCAGTTTGCATCCGGCGGGAAATCAACCACCGGATCGGTCACCGGCCCGTCGACCTTCTGCCAGCATCCGTCCACGGCGTAACCGAACTCCAGAGGCCCGTCCGACAGCCCCAGCACAACGGTTCGTTCCGCCGTCAATCCCGCCGCGTACATGCGTCGAGGTTCGTCCCGACAGTAGGCGACATAAGGATTCAACGTGGCGCTCAGATCGCCTCCCGTTGCCTTCAAACCCGGGATATACCTCAGCGCCGGAGGGCCGGGCAGGTCCTCCGGAAACTCGGTCGGATTGAAAAGGTTCGTATAACCATCGGGATTGAGCAGCCTTGGATGCTCACCGGTCCAAGACAATAGCCTACCGCATTCAGGGAAAACATAATCGGCGCCGGAAATGAAAATGCCTCGCACATCGAAAGCGGTGAAGGCATCCAGTCCCGGA
>CBDUXL010000141.1:0-8490 GCA_965371155.1 uncultured bacterium
CGGCCGCGAGGAGTGATAGGGACCGGGTCGGCGGATCGGGCGACGGGACATACCAGAACAACATAATGACCCCGGTTACCAGGCTGATCGTGAGGAGGCCAAGGGGGAGTGCTCCGGTGAGACCAAACGGGCTGCGTTCGGAGCTGAAGAATCGCGCGGAGTAGAGCTCCAGGATTTCAATGAAACGACCGAATCCGCGCCGGAAAACGACGTAAGCGCTCGGGCCTTGGTTTTTCACGGCCGGTCGTTTCATTCGGCGCTCACCTCCGTCTCGGGCTCCTCAGAATCTGCTTCGGGCTTCCTGGTCACGTCGAGGATTCCCACTGCAAAAGCAAGCAACCAGACCACGGCAATGATCCCCATGACAATCGCCGCAGAAGATGAGCCTGCGAGTCGGCTGATGGTCAGAAGCAAAAAGGCCAGAAGGACCGCACTTACCAAAGCACTGATCGCCGGTCGCGGTCCGCGGCTTCTGCTCATGTCGAGCCACGGAAGAATCAGCGCGCCGACTGCGACAACCACAAACAAGAAAACGCCTGCTCCTGGGGATATCGCTCGAATGACCTGGCTAAGTGGGAGGAAGTACCAGTCGGCAAGTATCGGATGAGGGATGAGTATGCGATCTATCGAGCTTCCAAGCGGCGGCGGCAAAAGCAAAGCCAGAATCGACAGAACCGCGACGATTGTCCAGATCATCCCGGATGGAATCTCCGGGATAAATGCCCGGAATCTCGGCGATTGGATTCTGGGAAGATTGCGCCATCGAAGCGCAAACAGGAGAAGTATCACACTGAGTGCAATGTGCAGAGTGTAGGCAATGCTCAGAAAGGTCTGGCTGATTTCGTTCCCGCCCGGAATCAACCTCGAAAGCCACTCATCAAGCCCCAATCCACCAACCAGAAGATAGCCGGTCAAGCCGGAAATCATTCCGATAGCCAACACGCCAAGGGCGGCGATCCAGGTCACCTGACCCGGCGGTTTGTAGGCTCTTCGATACGCGATCCGAACCAGGCGGACTATTGCCAACATGACGAACAGGTCGCACCCGTACTTGTGAATTCCGCGAAGCCACCATCCGGCTGGAAACGATGACTGAATGTACTCAACCGATTGAAAAGAACCGGCAACTGTCGGGCGATAAGCGGCCATGAGGCCGATTCCGGAGAGCACGACCACAGCAAAGGTCACCCACAGCGCTTTGCCGAGGAAATCGATCGGAGTACGACCGGCTGGAAGGCCCGTACGCTTGCGCTCGGAATCGACCAACCCATCAAATAGATCGGATCGCCACGGACATTCACTGAGCCAACAACCGGACCCGACACCTGCGCGGGTCGGACCGGCTCCGGGCGCTTCCTTGCCCGTTTCGGGTTCAGGAGCTATGTCGTTCGTGCCATTTTCCATGCAGACTTTCCGTCACACACTTCCCATGCTATTCAGAATCAGTCGGAGCGTCCGGAAAAAGCTGCTGAATCTCCGACCGGGACCATGGGTTCGAGTCGGGCTGAATCCTGATCCCGTCCGTAGTTCCGCTCGGTCTTTCAGGCGGCATTTCAAGTCCATATCCCCAACTCCGGACATACCGAGTAAGAGCCGCTACTTCATCGTTGTTGAGATAGTCCCCCCACCAGGGCATGCCGGTCCATGCCTGCCAGTCCGAGAGGGATGCAGCTTCCTCCTCATCGGATTCTCCCGGATAACCGATTTTCCCGTCCCTGATCGTTTCAAAGATGTACTTGTCGGACTGGCCCGCGAGCCATGCGGTATCGCGAAGGTTTCCGGGTGGAGGAATCAGATCGCCCGCGAGCGGACCATTCCCATAGCCCGACACGCCGTGACATGCTGCGCAGAATTTGCCGTACGTTTCGGACACCGGAAGCTCGTCCCCCCGGTCTTCCAGCCGACTCCTCCAGGCATCGAGCCACGTTTCGCCACTGAGTTCGGAACCTGGGTCAAGAACGCCTGAGTACACGTACATCGCGACTGCCCATCGTTCGCCCTCGGTAAGCTGGGCAGGGAACGCCGGGTGGTCTTTTTGTAAGTCATAGATCCGCCCGGAGTATGCCAACTCAGACGGCAGCGCCACCGGCCGTCCCCAGGTGATGATCTGATGGATGTCGCGAGGTGAATGCGCGCTTGGCGGATGCGCTTCTGTCGATCCAATTCCGAGACGCACCCGTCCGTCCCCATGACAGGCCCCGCAAGCATCGCGATAGATATCCCTGCCCCACAGAATATGAGCGGGTTCCGACGGCGAACGCGAATCGCGGCTCGTGAGACGCTCGGCAAGCGCCTTCGTGGATTCATCCGGCACTCGCACACGAACCTGCCAGCAACTCGCTGTCGACGCGAACAGTATCGCAGCCAGAATCAGGATTACATATGCAGCGAATCTTCTCACGGTCAGGTTACTGCGCTCAGATCAGGTGCCAGAGCGCGGCCACAACTGCTGCCACGCCCATCACACCGAGGAGGATCCCCGTGGCGACAGCCTGCGAGCCAAATGGTTTATCATCGTATCCGACCTGTGGCAGCCACTCCCAGTCCGGATCGGCCCATCGATGCTTATCGCTCACAGGGTATCCTCCTCTGTCAAAATGGATTCTGCGGACTCGGTCACATCGGATAGATCCCCGCCTGATTCGTCCCTTTCTCCCTCTTCCTCCGACGCGCCGTCCGCTGATTGACTAATTGATTCGTTACTCCCGGATCCCAGTTCCTCCTCCAGCCCTTCCGGCCAGATATTAAGAATCGTAGATGTTTCCTCAGAACCTTCGATTGGATCTCCATATACCGGAACATCCCCATCGTCCGATTCCGGTGCGCCGCTTATCTCCTCCGCTCCAAGCACTCGCACATATCCCACCAGTAACCAGACTGCATCCTCGGAAAGCGATCCGCCCCACGCGGGCATGGATGTCCCGGGGATCCCCTCGGTTATCCGCCAGTACCACAGGACAAACGAGTACTCCTCGAATTCGTCCTTAGCAAAATCAGCCGGCGGTACCGGACTGTCCGCCCTGGACGCTCTCGACGGACCGGGGCGCCAATCCTCCCACGACGCAGGCCCGTCTCCCCGACCCGAAAGACCGTGGCATGCCGCGCATCGCGAGTTGTAAAGCCCCCTCCCAATGATTCGCTCCTCCGGCGTTCCCTGGATCGGGGCCATGAATAGCCCTGTTTCAAAATCGATGTAGTCCTGCAAGCGAACAAGTAATTCATCCGGAATCGCCGATTCTATTTCATTTCTTGCCCGAACCGCCTCCCAGCGGCTGACAACGGCAAGGGGTTTTTCAAGGTAAGCGATCAGTGACGCGATTTCAGTGTCATCCAGGTGATCGTATGACGGCATAAGCGTTTTCGGCTGTAGCGCCCCAGGTTCCCTCAGCCTCGTTTCCAGAAGAGATGCCGGATAACGTCCGGCGATATTCTGCAAATCGGGTCCGAGTCTGCTCGATCCGGGCATTCGGGTCTCGTCAATCAGCATGTTTGATCCGGCAACCGGTCCCAATCCTCTGTCCTGCGATCGAACAAGTCCCGAGTGACACTCCGCGCAACCCTCGCCATTGAATATTGACCTGCCCGCACTTACTCCGGGAGGAACATAAGCGCCGGAGATGATTTCACCCTCCGATGGCATCGCCACGCCGGCCACAATCAACGCAGCGAGAAACGCTCCGCAAGCCAACGCAAATACCCAGCTTCCACCGGCGACAGCAGGTGCTCGATCGTTCTCCACGCTTATCCCTCACCCCCTTCCATAAGGGCATCCTCGGGTTCGGTTTCTTCCTTTGGCGACTCCTTCGGTCCCGGCAACGGACTTCCAAGGGTGCCGAGCACCATCCAGCCGATCATTCCTGCGCCGCAGATGGCCGCCAGACCGCCGACCGCAACTCCCAGTTGCAGCCATCGGACACCGGGCATCCAATCTGATGCCGACAACGCCCCGGCGAAAGCAGCGGCTTGAATCATCCCAGCGAATTCCTGGAAAAGAAAAACACCGACGAGTCCGCCGACGAGTAAACCCGAGGCGGACATGGCGTAGTTCGCCCCGACCAACCTTCGCATGGCAAGTCTCGGGGTCAACGCAAGCCCGCCCGCAAGAAACAGGAACATGACCGCTCCGAGCGCAAGGTGCGCGTGAGCGGACGTGTTCATCGTGTAGTGGAAAGTTGTATGAATCGGCGGAATCACCATCAAGACCCCCTGCACCGAGCAAACTGCCAATCCGGCAAGTCCGCACATGTTGAGGAAGCACGGTGGATCGGACGCGTCTTTCCGCCAGAGAACCATCACCAGGAGAAGGATTCCCGCCGCAACACCGATCCCCGCAAACGCTCCCCAGGCTTTCAGTCCGCCGGCGAGTGGAGCATCCAGGAGGTGAACCACTCCCGTAAACGGCGCGAATCCGACAAGAAGCGCGATTCCCAGGACGTACGGGCCGCGCAGTAGATCAATTTTCTGTCCACCCCCGCCTCGCACACCCCGCGATCCCATCATCCAGAGGCTCGTGCCAATCGCGCCGGCTGCGAAGCAAAGAAGAAACAGCGTGCGCCAGGTGATCCAACTCCTCAGACCCGCGAACAACCCCACCCCAAGCCAGTCCGGCAATCCAAACGGATAAATGACCGCCGGTATGAACGCTGCAAGAAGTAAAAGCCCCTGCGATGGGTGGGGCACCAGGTTCTTGGCGCGAATCAGTTGGAAGCCCAGATCGAGCGCTACTGCGACAAGGAAAAGCCAGAACGCGAATGCAAGCGTCGGCGGGAGGTCAGCGTACTCCTCGCCGGACCCCCGGCCTCCGAGAATACCGACAACACCGATCAGGACGATGGCCGCCCCGGCCCAGGCGAGCACCGTCGAAAGGGGTCGAGGTCCCGATGAAGCCTGTCCAAGCCGTGGAAGCAATGTAAAGCTCACAGCGAAAACCGCTGAGAACAACGCGCCGTGTACAATCGCTGCACGATGTGCTGAAACCAATCTTCCGAAACTGAGAACAGGATGAGAATCAAACGCCGCAGGGACAAGTAGCGTAAACGCGCTGAGGGTGCCGAGTGCGCATCCGACAATCAGCCAGAGGACGGTGAATCGCCAGTATGCACGGGCTGCATCCAGAGCCATAGCATCCTGCTGCGCCGTCCTCTTCTCCTTACACTACACACTACCCGCCTTCCTTCTCGTTGAAGGAGATTTAACCATATTTGATGCCCGGAGTCGATAGTTTCGGGCGTTTTAGGCCCCTAATAACCCATTTTCATTGAACCCGGGGGGATTTTTCTGGGTCACAAGACTTGACAAAAGCTTACAAGATGTTACAATTAGCCTTGAGTGAGGTGAACAACTATGTCCCGTATCACATTTCTATTTTCACTGGTAATCGCAGGAGCACTGATGCTTTCGCTCGGATGTTCGAGCTCGGAAGACATTGAAGAGCCCATGGTTATCAACCTGTCCACCGGAATCGCAGGCGTGATAAACCACGGCGAAACGCTCGCTGTCTCCGTCACCGGTCTGCAACCCGGTGAATACCCTGTAGAGGTGACGATAGGCTACCCAATGTCGGGCGACGAGGCTCCCATGGATGTTCGGGCTAAGCTGACCGCCGACGCTGATGGGCGAATCGATAATGCAATTATCGCCTACGATGTCGGCCTCCGCGATCTGCAGCCCGGCTATTACAGCCTCTACGTCGAAGCGAGCAAGGGAATGGTCGTTGGCCATTTCACCGTCCCCGACGAGCCCATCGGACCGGTAGTCTGGGATTGCGACATCGACGGCGAATTCTCAAACGCTTTCGAATCCGGAGAGCCCGTATTCTTCGCAGCCAATGCGCTCGAGCCCGGCGAGACCTACCGCGCCTGGCCTGTGAAAGATCGACGGGAATGGCTTGATGGCGACATTTTCAAGAGCTGGAAGATGGAGCAACCCGCCTCCATCTGGCCCGAGGGGGTGCCTGAGTATGTGGAAGCTGTCGCGGACGAGAACGGCGAAATCGCGCCGACCCAACTGATCCCGTACGCGTCCAAGTTCTACCCGGGTCTTACGGACCAGTTCGACATCGTTCTGGACGCCGCTCCGTTCGGAGCATTCAACTCGTCGACCGATGCGGTCGACGGCAAGCTTCCGACCGGTGTTGTGGTCCAGGATGAACCGCAGCAAGGTCACATCATCACGCAGCTTGCGGCCCGAGAGAACTACACTTACACCGACGTTTTCGAGGAAGGCGAATCGGTGTACATCTGGCTCAACCCGGGAGTGAGACTTATCCCGACCATCACTTACGTTTACAAGTACATCGTTGAGCACCAGGATGAATGGATCGACGGAACGCCGCTTACGGACATCACCGCCGGCGCCGAGGCCGACATCGTCCAGTACGGATGCATCAACGAGGGTATCATTCTCGTCTGGGTTTATGCCCTGGAGGGTGAGTACGACGCGCTGATCGACATCAACGCTAACGGTATCTACGACGAGGGTACAGACATCCTGGACTGGAGCGCCGGCGCTCCCGGTTTCAGGGTTATCCAATAAATATCACGTCTATCGCAGGTCTGTTCAGCCGGCCATTAGACACCCCGCCTCAATCGGAAACCGTGCCTCCTCGGGCATTCCAGGCGGGGTGTCGCTGCGTGTAGGGGCGCGGGGCACGCGCCCGTTCTTAATTCCCGCGGGGCACGCGCCCGTTCTTGATTCCCGCGGGGCACGCGCCCTTCTGTATTGACACATAAACTCACGATGGGCGCGTGCCCCGCGCCCCTACGTGAATTCTGCCAGCATGAAGGTATGATCCGACGGCCTTTCCGCCAGCCTCGGTTCTACATCGATCCAGCAGTCGATGGCCCTTTTCGCAAGTGAGTTGGTTGCATACATGTGATCCACGCGCCATCCCATCTTCCTGTCCACAGCATGGATGGTGCGATAATCCCAATATGAGTACTGCTCCGGCTCGTTCGGATGGAATTTGCGAAAAAGATCGGCAAAACCCCACTCCCTGACATTGGCAAGCGCTTCGAAAACCTCCGGACGATGCACGACATGCCCCATTAATTTCTTCGAGCTGTAAACATCGATCGGCTCCGGCGCGACATTAAAATCCCCAAGCCAAAGAACCCTCTGACGGGTCCCGTAGTGCTTGTCGAACATCTCCCTGAGACGTTTGAACCATTGGAGCTTGTACTGGAAATGCTCGCTGTCGGGGTCCCGTCCCTGAGGGCAGTAAGTGTTGATTACGTGGAGCCTTCCCCACTTGCAGTGAAGAATGCGCGGCCATTCCGACTCGTCGCCGTCGAGAAAACCGGCTCGAACCTTATCCGGGGGCTCTTTGCTGAGAATCGCGACACCCGCGTATGCCTTCTGGCCCCTGACCTCGCAATGATAGCCAAGCTCCTGGAACGGCTCATGGGGAAACAGCTCATTGACTACCTTGATTTCCTGAAGCGCGAGGATGTCCGGTGTGTGTTTCTCGAGCCAGGATGCGATATTCGGCAGTCGCGCCCTGACACTGTTGCAGTTGAAAGTCGCGATTTTCATTTCTGATGCTCCAGAAGGATATGGTTAGCGCACTCTGAACAGGTGCCAGCCATTACCTTAATCTTCCGGGTCGGTTTCTTCCGATGCGAACGCCGACACAGCGACAAGGACTATAAGAGCCGATCCCAGGAAAACATCAAGCTTTCTCGTTGATCTGTCAACCATCACTTGCGCGTTGTCTACTAGAAGTGAGCGGGAGAAGAGTCATCATCAGGCGATTCGTCCTCCTGGTCCTGCGATTCCATCATCTCTTCCATCGACATTTCATCATGGTCAGACGGGGGTGGGGCCTGGACCAGAATCCAATAATCTGCCTTCGGCATGTCCGTCGGGAATGTAAGCAAATCGTCGACGGGCGCAACGATTATCAAGACCGTGTCCTCACCCGGAAGATCCCTTCGCACCCGCCCGTATGTGCCGAGCCGATCCGCCACGTGGAAAGCGCCGGTCACGTGCAGGATCAACCCGTCGGGATTCGACTCAGCCGCAACCACAATTGATTCCGCCATCGTCTCGTCCTTGAGAACCTGCGCTTCGTAGAAATGGATCAGATTCTCCTCGGTCACCTGCATTGACTCCATCCCGGGCATGCCCATCGTGGCTGCGAAAGCCTCCCAGTATGCATCCTGTGGCGCTTCGAATGTCGACGGGGTATAAGGCAGTTCCTCCTCGCTGAAGATAGCATTGTCAAAGCCCTCGAATGCGACCCTCGACGCGAGAGGTCTGGGCACGTTCGCCGCGACAACCGGGAGCGAATTATTCAGGGCAAACTCGATCATCGGACGGTAGTCGGTCTCATAATTTCCCCAGGGACGGCTTTCCTCAAGGAACTCCTCCTGGTTGATATCGCCGACCAGGTACTGATCCAGGAACGGTTGAACGTCGCGCTCAAACATCTCGAGCGAGAGGATCAGGTTCCCACGATGTCTGTGCAGGCCTTCAAGGAGGGCCAGCTCG
>CBDUXL010000142.1:0-8482 GCA_965371155.1 uncultured bacterium
TCGCCGGTTTGGTTTGCCCTCTCAGCATGAAGGAGTCGCAAGCCGGAGAAATCGCTGCGCAGATTTCAAGGGACACCGGCGCTCCGGTTTGCTATGTCCGGTTCCTTCAGGCCGGTGAAGACGATACATTTCTTTCACTGTCCGCATACAATACAGGTGCCTTGGCTGCTGCTGCGAGGAGTTCCGGACAGGGAGTCGACGGGACGCTGTCTTCCGCGCATCTTGTGTGGGGTCTCATAGTGTTCGCCCTGCTCGTGGCCCTGGTTATGCAGAATCGTCGACTGAGCGGCGGAACCGGCAGACTGAGCGGTGGAATCTTCAGGAGGTAAAGGACCGATCTCGGTGGAGTATCAAATTGTCGTATCAGACCTGGCTTTCAGCTACAAACGTCCGTCCGTGCAGGCACTCGACAACCTCACCCTCAGCATACCCGCCATCCCATCGCAAGCCTTATCGAGTAAGGTGATGGGAGGGCGAGACTCCTGTCGAGCCGGCTTGTCTGGAAGGCATAAAACTCCAAGTTAGCGACCAGATTGGCGTGAGATTGCCGGTTCTGGCCATAGATGTTATTGAACCCCCTCATCCCCTCTGATACAATGCGGCATCCGTGGACTAATTGGGGTGGAAATGGCTACAAGGCCTCGCCAAAAGATTCTTATTCTCGATTTCGGCGCGCAGTACAATCAACTGATCGCGCGGCGCGTTCGCGAGGCGAAGGTGTATAGCGAAGTCGTGCCGTACACCATCAGCCCTCAGGAAATTATCAAAGCCAAGCCCAAGGGCCTTATCTTATCCGGAGGGCCGTCAAGCGTTCAACGAAAAGACAGCCCGCTTCCCGATCCGAAGATCTTCAAGCTCGGTATCCCAATGCTGGGCATTTGCTACGGCATGCAGCTCATGGGTGCGATGCTCGGGGGACGGGTTTCGGGGACGCGGAAGAGAGAATACGGCAAGACGGAGCTGACGGTCGACGAAGCGGGCCCTATTTTCAAAGGCTTGAACCCCAACCTGATTTGCTGGATGAGCCACGGAGACAAGGTCACCAGGCTTCCACCTGGATTCAAGCGCTATGCGCACACATTCAACTCAAAAATCGCCGCAATGGGCGATATGGAACGAGGCTTTGTGGGCGTTCAGTTCCATCCCGAGGTGGTCCACACACCGTGGGGAACCGAGGTAATCAAGAATTTCCTCTATGAAATTTGTCAGTGTAAGCCTGACTGGACACCGGAGAACTTCGTTGATCTTGCGGTTCGGGACATCAAGAAAAGGATCGGCAGAAGTAGGGTGATATGCGGTTTGTCGGGCGGGGTTGATTCGGCGGTTACGGCCGCACTGGTCCATAGAGCGGTCAAGAAGCAACTAACGTGCATTTTCGTCGATCACGGCTTCATGCGAACGGATGAAATGGAGCAGGTTCGTGAGACTTTCGAGGACCATTTCAAGATGAACCTGGTCTGCGTGGATGCATCGGTGCGTTTCTTCAAGCGCGTTGCCGGGGTCAAGGATCCCGAGCGAAAACGCAAGATAATAGGCGAGGAGTTCATCCGGGTGTTCGAGGAAGAAGCCAACAAGCTAGGGAAGATCGATTTCCTCGCGCAGGGGACGCTTTACCCGGACGTAATCGAGTCCCAGAGTCATACAGGGGCCACAAAGGTCAAGATCAAGACCCACCACAATGTCGGCGCGCTTCCTGAGAAAATGCAGCTCAAGCTGGTGGAGCCGCTCAGGTTCATTTTCAAGGATGAAGTTCGGCACATGGCGAAACAACTGAAAATGCCTCCGCATATCGTGTACAGGCAGCCGTTCCCGGGTCCGGGTCTCGCGATTCGAATTATCGGAGAAGTGACCCGCGAGCGGGTGAAGATACTCCAACAGGCGGATGCAATTGTTGTGGAGGAGATATTCAAGGCGGGGCTTTCGAGGGATGTCTGGCAGTTCTTCGGAATACTTCCTATAGTGCGTTCGGTGGGTGTCCAGGGCGATGAAAGAACGTACGAATATCCAATCGTTCTGAGGGCTGTTACCAGCGAAGACGCCATGACATGCGATTGGGCAAGGCTTCCATATGAGCTTCTCGAGCGGATTTCGAATCGGGTGGTCAACGAGGTAAAGGGTGTGAATCGTTGCATCCTCGATATCACCTCAAAACCACCCGGCACCATAGAATGGGAGTAGGGTCGGGAATGGCAATTCGGCCGGTCGGCAAAAGGATACTCTATTGGCATGCAATCATTAACAGAGAAACATCGGGTGCTCTACACCAAGTCGAAAATCAAGACAAGGGTGAAGGAGCTTGCCGAGGAGATCTCGGCGGACTACGAGGGCAGAACACCGTACCTGGTGGTGGTCCTCAAAGGCGCTGTCGTGTTCGCCTCGGATTTCATGCGCCGCCTCACGATCCCCTGTGAGCTTGACTTCTTCGGAATTTCATCCTATGGGGAGGGGACGCGTGGCACGGGCATTGTGCGGATCACAAAGGACCTGGATGCGACTATCGAGAGCAAGCATGTCCTTGTCGTGGAGGACATTGTCGACAGCGGACAGACCCTCAACTATCTCCTGAACACGCTCCGCGCTCGACGGCCGGCCAGCATCAAGGTTGCCAGCTTCCTCGACCGCCCAAGCCGGCGCGAGGTCGATGTGAAGATCGACTACACCGGGTTTGACATTCCCGATGAGTTCGTTCTGGGATATGGCATGGATTACCGGGAGCAGTATCGCAGCGTGCCGTACATTTTCGTGTTGGATCACCTGCCTAACGGGGAAGAGTTACTCATGAGGAGCGGTTGAACGTTGAGGGTTCTTTAACGTCATCCTGAGCCTGCTACTGATCGCCGCGGTGCGGCGATTGCTTTATAATATAGGTGGCCAAGATACAGCTCTTTTATGACCGGACAAAATGCGGTCTCAGCAGAGAAAACTACATCCATTTGTCTTGCATGTTTTCGCCTGGTTCACGGCAGGATTTCTGGATCTCGTGTATGTCCTCTATGTCGCCGGCTACGAAGGATGCAGAGCGGATTTTAACGTTCTTATCGTTCCCCTTTGTCTCTACCCCATTATTGGGGTGATATTTGGTGCGATATCCTGGCTCTTTGCAGTATTGCTGGCGAGAGGAGAGCAGCGGGCAAACCTACAGCTCGGGCTTTTCTGTTGGAATCTTGGCCTTGTCTTTCTTGTGGTTGTGGGATTGAGAATCAATGAGATCTTTCTTCCCGCCTTCTGGGAGCCTGTTTCTTTGGCTGGCAATCTTGGACTCATCCTCGTGGCCCTGGGTATTGTCGGAATAAGTCGCATTGTGATGGCAAGGGTTTCAGAGAGGAAAATCCGGACGTCACTGGCAGTACTACTGTTTCTTGTGATATGCGTGACCAGCCTTCTGCTGACTCTGACCCATGAAGGGTCCTGGTACCGGTTTGTCCCGAGAGACTACCCAAATGTTCTGCTCATAACCCTCGACACCGTCCGTGCAGATCATCTGGGATGCTATGGCTACAACCGGGATACTTCACCAAACCTGGATCAGTTCGCGCGGCGGAACCACCTCTTCACAAATTGCCGAACCCCGATGCCGCTCACATCACCGGCCCATGCAACTCTGTTCTCCGGTACAATGCCGCATGAGCACGGCGTCTTCACGAACCTCTCCGCTTTTCCCGACGATCCGAGTATCCCTTCAATAACCGAAGAACTTTATGAGAACGGCTACCAGACAGCCGGTTTTCCCGCCGCGATTCATATGGGAAAGCAGTTTGGCTTCGATCGGGGATTCTTGTTGTACAATCAGTCCACGGTGTTGAACGGGCCATCCTGGCTGCAAGGCTATTACCAGTTCGCGATTTTCGCAGTGTTGAGCAGGCTTGGAATAATCAAGGAAACCTACCTTTCAAGGGACTCAGGGCAGGTCAACGACGCGTTTCTGGCCTGGCTGGATTCAAACAAGTACTGGGTTCGCGCCCGGGGGTATGACAACGATCATTTTTTCGTGTGGCTCCACTATTTCGATGCACACGCGCCGTACCAGCCACCCGAGGAGAATTGGCGACGCTATGATGCCGACTATCGGGGCTCGGTGACCGGCTCGCAGGAGGAGCTGGACGCGGTAAATGCTCACTACGACCCATCAAAGCCGACGAGCGGGCCGCCAGAGGGTTTCTCCGTAGAAGATATCGAGAATATCCGTGCCAGGTACGATGGTGAGATCCGCTGCCAGGATGAAAATCTGGGGGATCTGTTTCAGGGCCTCAAGGACAGGGGCTTGTGGGACACAACGGTGATAATCATTGTCAGCGACCATGGTGAAGGGCTTTATGATGACGGATATGTTGGGCACAACTTCTCTCTGGAGGAGTATGAAATCCTGACCGCGTGCGCTATCAAGGGGCCCGATATCACTCTGCCTGAGGATTCCCAGATAAGCCTGACGGACATTCGCGACTACATAAGGGACGTGACGGGATTGGGTCGGGTTGCGTCGCATGGGTTCACTACTGCTCCCAGAGGGGCGGCGAGTGTTTTCACCCGAGTGAAAAAACAGCCCGAAGTGAGCGACAACGCAAGGTCCTCTATGGTCTATCTCCGCTCGCACTGCTGGGTGGAGCCGCCGTACAAGCTTGTCCGGATGTACGGCACGGAAGGGGAGGGGGTTAAATATGACCTGTATAACTTCGAAGGGGACCCTTCGGAGAGCATAGATATCTTTGATTCTACGGACAAGGTCTCCCTGATGCTTCGCGATCATCTGAATGAATGGCTCATTCAGAACCGCGCTGATTTCCCGTATCTGCTCGAACGGGAGACCGCGCTTGTAGGAATTGACCAGGCAACGCTTGAGAAGCTTCGCAGCCTGGGGTACATTTATTGAACTGAAAGGCATTGAATTTCCGCTGAGACGAGTGCGATGATGACTATCCCACAAATCCTTGTTTTGGTCTTTGGGCTGCTTTTAACGTTTTTCGGGCTGTTCATCTACCGGAGCACCGTCAAAGTTGCCGGCTTTGTGGTGGGGGCGGCGTATGGGATTTACCTGTGCGTATTTTTTCTTTCTCAGTTCACTTGGGACCCTCTGCTCCTGTACTTGACCGCTGCGTTCGTAGTGTTGATTCTTGGAGTGCTGGGGACATACATCGCTGAGTTCGCCAACGTCGCATTGTTCTTCCTTGCCGGAGGGTTGATAGGTGTGGTCACCGGCAAGCTGATCATGGGGATTCCTCCCGGCGAGGAGGAGGCATTCGGCGCGAAAGGTCTTGTGAGCCTGATCAGACCTCAAATGTCCGACCTCTTCTGGTTTGTTGGCGGCGCTATACTGTTCGTGATTGCGCTGGATACCCTGGTCATGCTGGGTTTGACCCTTCTGGGCGTGGGCCTAATACGATGGGCAATTGCACCGTTGGAGCTTTTCAAGCCGGACTGGGTGATTCCGGGGGCCATCGGGATACTCGGCCTTATGGTCCAGGAGGCAGGGAGACGTCGCGCAAAAGAGCGCCTGCGGATTCCAAAATCAGCTGCACTGAGGAAGATCAGGAAGTTTAAGTAACTATGGCCGACTGAGCCGAAGCCGCACATGTCATACAATTACGAAACCAGTTTAGCTCTCGTAGTAATCGGGTTGGTCTTTCTGGTCATCCTAGTCTTCACATTGAGATCCGAAATATCCTACCTTTCGGACCATCGCCGGCATCGTGTGCAGTTGGTGCTGTCGCTGGTAAGCATTTTCGTTACCTTCCTTCTGTCTCTGACCTGTCTTCTGCACTGTTGGATATCGCCCATTATCACGTTCACCACACTGCTGATCCTCGGTCCGGCGCTTTTGATATTGGCTCCAATAATCCTATTCATCAGGGCGAGGACTTTCACCGGCTTGATCGAGAGTGGCCTGGAGGAGCGGAGGAAGCTTATCCGGGAAGTGAAGGACATAATTGACGAAAAGAAGCGGCAAAAGATACTTGATGGGAAAATAGCCCGCGGTGAGAAGGTTGATGAATGACAGGGATGGTTTCAGGAGCTATCCTTGCGATCGAGCGGGCATAGGGCACGCGCTGTCTTGCGGGAAATCAGTCGGAATCCCGGAACCAAATGATTGTCTAATGACTCCTATGAATACGGAATTCGCCCGTCTGGGCGGTTAGAGCAATGGTCCTGACGACACCAGACACCCGGAAAGTTACACTGGACCCGGGGTTCCTGCGGAGACTCGCGCGCCTGAAAGTGGAAACGCGCATGATTCTGGGCGGGGTCATGAAGGGCGAGAAACGCAGCAAGAAGTTCGGGACATCCGTGGAGTTCGCCGATTACCGCGACTACCATCTGGGCGATGATCTCAGGTACCTCGATTGGAACATTTACGCTCGGCTTGAAAGGTTCTTCCTCAAGCTTTTTCACGAGGAAGAGGACCTGACCGTTCACATCATGCTGGACCTGTCGGCCTCCATGAAGATGGGTGAACCGCAGAAGGCGTTCCATGCGAAACAACTTACCGCTGCGCTTGCATATGTAGCCCTGACCAACATGGATCGAATCAGCGTCTCTACATTTTCAGCCGACCTCGGTCCGTGTACTCAGCTTCTGAGGGGACGGGCACACCTGTCGACAGTAATCGACCTCGTGAACAGTGTCTCCCCGGGTGAGCGGACCGATTTCGATCAGACTTGTCGTGCTTTCACCATTCGACACCGCTCGAAAGGCTTACTTTTCGTAATCAGCGATTTCCTTGACCCGGTGAACCTTAAGGAAGGCGTCAAGCGTCTTGCCTACCACAAGCACGACATTCTGCTCCTGCAGGTGCTGGACCGGACCGAGCTCGATCCGGACCTGCGAGGCGACTGGGCGCTTACGGACAGCGAGACGGATGAGATTGTGGAGGTCTCGGTCAGCCCCAGGCTTCTTGCGGACTACAAGCGCAGAATGGTGATATACCTTGACGATTTGAGGACATTCGCAAGCCGACTTGGGGTCGGATATGTGCTTACAACCACCGATGTTCCGGTGGAGGATTTCATACTGAAGGAGTTGGTGCTTACTGGTCTGGTGCGCTGATTTACCAGCTTGACGACGGCGGGAGGTTCTGGCAAGCGCTCCTTAAGGCCTCGATTATCGAGACCAACTGCTTGTGAAGGGCCTCGTACTTGAGGTGGAGAGCGTGGAAATCCACGGAATCGAGAAGCTCGATCGTACGGCATACCGAGAGGCGACCGTTAAGCTCCTCAAGGGCTTGCCTGGCGTGCATCAGCAGACGAAACCGATCAATGGGGTGATAACCGGCCATACCGAGGGCGGTATGCTCGATTACAGAGAGAGCATCATCACGGAGCATAGGTATCATGACGTACCGTTCTTCATTGGGGAACGAAGCAGTGCGGCGGAACAACTCGGTAGCGAATTCCGACGCCAGGGAGACAAGTTGATGCTCAAAGGCCATTGATTCCACAACCTACAACTCCGGGATGAATCTTGATTCAGTCCCCTGCAATAGATATTTAGTCATAGAATAGCAGCTACGTCAAGGCTGTTTGGCAATATTCATCAATGTCACTGGCTAATCCCATAGCATTTGCGTTCGCGGCGGTACTGCCTGTCATTATCGCGCTCTACCTTCTCAAGCTCAGGAGGAAGAAGCTATTCGTTTCGTCCACCTTCTTCTGGACGGAGATGGTTCAGGATCTTCAGGCAAATGTGCCGTTTCAGAAGCTGAGATGGAACATCCTTCTCTTTCTGCAGCTCCTGATCGCAATTGCCGTTATCGCGGCCATGCTGGATCTCTCTGTTACCGCCGCCTTGAACGAAGGGCGAAGAACCATTTTCGTGATCGACACCTCGGCCAGTATGACAGCAACAGAAAATGGGGCGAGCCGTTTCGATCAGGCGATCGGTGACCTTCGCATGTATTGCGAGCGCCTGTCTCCCCGGGAGCAGGTGATGATTATCGAGGCGGGCGAGCATGCGCAGCTTACGCTCGATTTCACCTCCGGTCTTCCGGCGATCCAGCGCGCGCTGGATTCCCTCTCGACGCACGACACGCGAAGCGATCTCGCGACTGCATACGCGCTCGCCCAGGGAAGGGCAGGGGAGGTCGATCAGCCCTTGATTGTCGTTGTCAGCGACTTCTCCGGTGTCGAATCGAGCCTCTTCCAGGATCCGCAGTTTCCGGTCAACTTCCTGGAGGTCGGCTCACCGGGGAAGAATATCGCGATTATCGATTTCAGCGTGATGGGTTACTCGGATGACCCGGATACATTTGGAATCAATGCGTTTTTAGTTGTCAGGAACTACACGGACGAGGTCGCGGTGAGCGCAGTGGAGTTCTACATCGATGGCGAGCTTGCGGATGTTCGCTCAATTACGGTTGATGCGGGTTCAAAGGAAGGGAAGCTTTTCAAGGCCGTTCCGTTCATTGCGGACATTGATGCGCCGGGTGTGGTTGAAGCAAGGCTCAATTTCGATGATGATTTCGAGCTCGACAATTCCGCTTATGCCCTTCCCC
>CBDUXL010000143.1:0-8475 GCA_965371155.1 uncultured bacterium
ACTGAACGATTTTCCATCGACTGCAAATCAGCCTGAGGCATACGAGTTCTATTTCGACCTCAACAACGGTGAGCCAATAACCGATCCCGACTGCTGCGGTAAAAAGTATGACCCGTCGAAAGCTTACATGTTCTCCAGGCAATGGGGCGGGCACACAGCCACCGGATTCGCATTTTACGCGTACGCGGACTATAGCAATGGATACTTTTGGGATGCATGCGGTGATGAATGGCCCGACCAGTATTGTTCAGGCAATTTCGACGCCGATCATTTCCCGGACGGTGACTACATCGGTGTGGCAATTAACAAGAAAGGTTTGTATTCCCCCCCCTGGTCGCTCGAAGTTGCGTACACTATCTTCGAGTTCACGATAGATTTCTAGAGAAAAAGGAAGGAGAGAGACTCATGAATCAAGCAATTCATAGCAAAACCAAGCTCCCTCCACCGGGGGCTTTTTCATTCGCGCAAAAAAAAGCGGGCAAAACGCCCACGATGGTCACATCCCTGAATCCAGCTCCCAACAATTACCTCGCCGTGGCAATCAATGCCTGGAACTCGGGATCGTTCTTTAAAGCCTCGTTTGTGATTTTGTCGGCGATTTTCCAGCTCTTCAGCGGAAGGTCGTAATTGGAGCATTTCCTGAGATATTCCAGCGCAGCCTCCCGATCGCCGAGCGCAGCATAGACGAGGAACAGACAGTATGTATTCCGCTTGATATCGTGGCCCATCCGGAGGTTGGCTTTCGCCGCACGGGCCGCGCGTTCGAGATTTTTCAATACTTCCCCGCCGGGCTTGCCCATTCCCCTGTAGGCGCGGGCGACATTGAAATAGCTGAACGCATAGGAAGGCTGCTTGTCGATTGCCCGCATCAGAAGCTCGACCGAGCGTGCATAGTTCTTGCGGTTTATTTGTATCGAGGCCTGATTGTTCAGAGCGTTGGCGAAATCCGGCTTCTGCTCGATCGCGATATCGTAGTTCATCGAGGCTTCGTCCTCATCGTCCATGTAGAACAGCGCGTTGCCCTTTGAGTAGTAGGCGTGAGGATTGACCGGCTGAAGCTGGATTGCCTTGTCGTAGTCGCCCGCCGCAGTATCGAACCGCCCCAACTCGTAGTACGCCTCCGCCTTCTGATAGTGCGCGGCGGGATCCTCCGGGTTCAGCTCGACCGCGACCTCGAAATCGCGTGCCGCCCCGATAAGGTCATTCTCCATCAGCTTGATTTTGCCCGCCATGATGAAGAGACTCTTGTCGCGCGGGAAACGCTCCATGGCCTCGCCGAGTATTCGCTTCTTCTCTTCCCCGTCCAGGTAGGAGAGGAACTGCAGGTAGAGGTTGAGCGGGACCTCGCGTCCGGTGCGAAGGATCTCGGTGGCAATCGCCTCGCGGTTGAGAACGATCTCGCGCACGAGCCGGGTGATCAACCCTTCCGCGTCCCCGGGCTGGAAAACAATTACTTGCTCATCGACCAGACCTGGTAGGTGGGCGAGATAATTGAGCCTGGGCTGCGGGGCTTTCTGTATAGCATCTTCCTTGGATTCCTTATCGGAGTACAGACCGCGGACATCGATATCCGCGTGCTGGCTTTTCATGACGATCGTGGGCTTGTCGAGCGAGGCGGCAAGTCCATACTCGAACGCAAGACTTGGAGTAAGGCCATCAAGAATGACAATAACGAAAATGGACCTTTGTACGGTGTCGATCAGAGATGAGCGGTAATCGGCGGCCTTTTCGAGCTGCTCGCTCGTGACTACTTCGAAATTGAACCGGGTTCGCATGGCATGGCGGATTACCTCAAGCGGATTATCCAGCCTGGCCTCCAGGTTCGCTTGCACCATGAAAATCGTCAGACGATCATCAACCGCACCGGATGGCAGCGGCGAAATCATCCGGATCCCCTCATCAAAGGGACCTCCAGCCATGCGTACCCTCCCTTTCGCCAGAGAACACCCGGTTCCCAGGCACAGGAATTATTGCGGATTATATCATAAACCCGACCCCGCGTGCATCGTATCCGCGGGATTCGACCTAACCCGTTTGATCGCCTCTCTACTTTTCCGTATTATACATCCTATTGAAAGACCCGTGTTGTTCGTCTTTCCTTAAATCTTCTTCAGATGGGATGCCCCGACCCTGGCTTTCCCAAATAATAAGATGACAGAAATCGACCGCCTCATAAGGTTTTCCTCCTCCCGCTTCGGCGATCTCGCCGTACCCGAGGACAGAATCATCAAGGTTCCCGAGGGGATCATCGGGTTCCGCAACTTCAACCGCTACGCGCTGCTGGACCCGTCCGGCGGCGAGTCGCTTTTCCTGTGGCTTCAGGCGGTCGATGAGCCCGACCTGGCTTTCATAATCACCAACCCTCTCGCCTTCGTTCAGGACTACGAGATTGATACAGCCGAGCCCGATCTGGCGCGGCTTGGCATCGAGAAAAGAGCATCTCCCGCCCTGTTTGTCATCGTGACCGTCCCGCACGATGATCCCAACAATGCGAACGCCAACCTCATTGCCCCTCTGGTCTATTTCGAGGACGATAACACCCTCTTTCAGATCGTCCTGGAGAAATCCGAGTGGTCACTCAGACACCCCCTGGTTCCACCGGAGGAATCGAGCGATGAAGAGAGGGAGGTGGACTGATGCTTGTCCTCTCCCGAAAGACTGACGAAAAAGTGGTAATCGGCGACGAGATAGTGGTGACGGTGATCGAGGTCAGGGGCGACACCGTGAAATTGGGCATCGACGCTCCTATGGATGTGAAAATCTACCGCGCGGAACTCTATGAAGCGATAGCGAGGGCAAATATTGAAGCCGCCCAGCCGGGACTGTTTGATCTGGACGAGCTATCGAAGAAGGTAAAGCGGGAAGGCAAAAAAGGGAAGTAGCGCAATCGGTCGGTTACTCCAACTGCGAGCGGATTTTGTCGAGTATGGGCTTGATGTCGTATTCGGCGATCCGTGCACAGCCGTGATCAGTAGCCAGACGGTAAGCCTCCTCGGCCAACAGGAGAGCGTCCTTTGCCTGGCCCTTCGCTGCCAGGAGTTCTCCTTGATTAACAAGGGATATCGCCAGGCCTTCTAGATAGCCAAGCTCGCGGCAGATGCGCTCCTGCTCCTTGTAGAGCACCATCGCACCATCCAGATCGCCACGCTCTTTGAGTATCTCGCCCTGGTTGCCAAGAGAGACCTGAAGACTATCCAGATTTCCAAGCTCGCGGCAGATGTGCTCCGCCTCCTCAAAGAGTGCCTCTGCCTTGTCCAGGTCGCCACGGTCTTTGAGAATCGACCCCTGGTTGTTCAGAGAGATCGGAAGGGCGTCCAGGTCGCCAAGCTCACGGCAGATGCGCTCTACTTCCTTTTCGAGCGCTATCGCGCCGTCCAGGTCGCCACGATCATAGAGTATGTTCCCCTGGTTGATAAGAGACATTCGAAGGCCGAAGGAGTTACGAATCTCCCGGCAGATCCGCTCCTGCTCCTTCGATAGCGCCATTGCCTCGTCTAGGTTGCCACGATGTATGAGCACCACCGCCTGGTTGCCGAGACAAATGGAAAGGCTGGCCGCATCTCCAAGCTCGCGGGAGATGCGCTCCGCCTGCTTGTACAATTCCATCGCGCCTTCCAAATCGGCACGTTGTCGGAGTATTATCCCCTGGTTGCCAAGGCTGCGCATAAGACTGTCCCGATCTTCAAGCTCACGGGAGATGCGCTCTTGCTCCTTGTAGAGCACCATCGCACCGTCCGGGTCGCCACGTTGGGAGAGTATTATCCCCTGGTTGCCAAGAGCAGCACTCAGGCCACGCAGGTCCCCAAGCTCGCGGGAGATGCACTCCGCCTGCTTGTACAATTCCATTGCGCCTTCCAAATCGCTGCGTTGCCAGAGTGTCACCCCCTGGCAGCGTAAGCAGCTTGCCTGGCTCTTGAGGTCACCTGCCTGTTGGTAGCGCTCAGCAAGCAATTGCCATAGCGACAGCGCCTCTGAGAGATGGCCAGTGTCATCTAGCAACGACGACACATGCACTAGTTTCTCGCTATCATGAACCTCATCCGGTGCATCCAGTACGGGCTTGTAGGCATCCACAAGACGCAAGAAAGAAGTGTCCTCGATTTTCACCCAATAACGCTTTACCTCGAACTGGTTCTCCTGCCAGGCTTGTTCGAAGAACTCAAGATCGGCAAGCAGGTCACAAAGCCCCTGCCAGGATTCCGCTTCCGCAAGTTGCCACGGTAGTTCGTCGACTGCACGTGGGCTTAACTCAAGCGTAGCGAAATATTCTGCGAGATGCAGATGGCGTTTTTGCTGATTCTCTGCCGTTGGCAGATAGCGATCCTCTACCGCCTTACGCATGTAGTCATGAAAAAACCCGATCAAACCCGAACGACTCACAAGCGAATGCTCCGCCGCCAAGTAGAGTGGAGCAAACACTGCCACTGGAAGCGATTCGCCGCCTTCCCCGAGAAGATCAAGAAGCTCCGATTCCGACAACCCGCGACGCGCAGCCCAAAGGAGCGTCATCGAATCGCGCACCAGACCCGGACGATCACGGTCGTAATCCTCTTCGTAGCGTTCCAGAATTCTCTCGTACAAGTCATCTATTTTCTCGGCAGCCACATAGTGGTCGATTCGCTCATCAAGAAGAGCGTGTTCCCCGAACAAGCGAAGTTCCTCCAACAAGGCCCGGAGGAAAAGCGGGTTACGCGTCTGCTCCGCGGAAGCGATCTTCTCAACACGCTCCGAGCTGAGACTCTTTCGGTATTGCGCAAGGTAATCGCGAATTAGCTGCTTGCGCTCGGCATCCTCGAGCAGCTTAACTTCCATCGTCGGCCATTCGCGTTTTTTCAGATCATCAAGCGGACGTCCGGGGAGTGTTGAGAGAATGAGCCTGATCTTCTCAGGTATGAATGGCGGCAGCCAGACAAGATCGGGCGCGTTGTCTCGATCCTCAAGCTGGTTGAGAGCATCGAGGATCAACACTACTCGACCGTCCCCGATTCTCGCGTTCGCCATGTGAAGCCAGTTCGCAAATGCCGAGCGGAGCTTGTCCGGTTCAGTGGGGATATCTTCCTTTATGTCGAATTGCTTCTTGAACTCGCCCATTATCCGCTTGAGCATTGTCGCCCAGTCCGCGGAGTACGGAGTCGCGCCGATGAAGTGCATGAGGAGAAAATCGTCAGGATGATTCTGACGGCATCTTGCCGCCCAGTTTGCCAATAGCGCTGATTTGCCTGAGCCGGACTCACCCAATACCACCAACGGCTGACTGTCTCCCTGAACATGCTTGTCCAGACGATCGAAATACTCATCCCGCCCGATATACACCTTGAACCGACTCTGCGCGAATGCCTCATGCTCAGCCGCTTCACGGTCAAGTGGGTCAAGTTCCTCGCCTTCAGGATAAAGTTCATCGATTAACTTGGTGAAATCCTGAAGAACAAGCTCGCCGAGAGCATGCGGGTCCTTGTAGTTCTCACGTACCGGCAAACCGCTTGCCCTGATTTGATCCTTGAGAACCACAAGTTTCTTCCGACGCTTCTCCGTACGGCTTTCCGCATCATCACGCCCAAGTTCCTCTATCTCCTCCGGCGTGGGGCCTTCGAGGTGTTCCTCCCTCCTGTCTGCCGGCAGAGAGTAGACGTAACGCGGATCACGGAAATAGAAGTACGCGTGATCAGCCATCTCGGGATTGTTGAGAACCCCATGCAGAACCTCAAGCTCAGTGACCGACTTCTCTCGATGCTCAGCAAGCCAAGGTTCCAACTCGACAAGCTCCTCAGAAATCTCCAAAGGAATCCAACCGTACTTCTCGCCCAACATGCCAATGAAATACGGTCTGCACTCTTGGATTTCCTTGAGGCAAATCGGCAGCACCTTTCCCTCAGCCTTTTGCTCGTCGGTGATTCCCCACCGCAGATCAACTTCACCCCATATCACCCCGCGCTTCTCGCATATTCTGCGCAGCTTCGGAAAAACCCGTTTCACCAACTCCTCACGTTCCTCTTTCATGTCCCGGAACGTCGAGGAAATAAAAACTCGAATAACCCGCTGCTTTTGTGCTGATTGCGTAAGTGTGCCTTTCATGGGCGATCACTCCTCAAAACGTCGCGTCACCAATTCCGACAACAGAATGCAATGTCAAATGAAGATGTATCCTACCACTTACCCGGACCGCCGGATCCGCCGTGGGTCCATTAAATGACTCTAGCATGTCCTTTTGATGAAGGTCAAAACGGTTAGCGCCATTTCTCTGATTGACTAAAGCCGGCTGTTTCATACCCGCGGCAACCTTGCTATACTTCCGCCGGCATCGTGTAAGGCGCTTGCGTGCGGACGGCCGGTCCACGATGCCCGGAGGCCCTGATGGTCAGGAATATTTTCAAGATTTTCGCGCGGTCGCCGTTCGAGCCGCTCAATCAACACCTGAGAAAATGCGGTGAGACAGCCGCAAAGGTGCCGGAGCTGATGGGGGCGCTCAAGGAGCATGATTTCCCGCGCACGAAAGCGATCGCCAAGGAGATAATGGTTCTGGAGCACGAGGCGGACGAGATCAAGCAGGAAATCCGCGACCACCTTCCCAAAACACTTTTCCTGCCGATCGACCGTCGAGACCTTCTCAGGCTTCTCTCCGCGCAGGATGACATCGCCGACAGGGTGGAGGATTTGGCGGTTGTGGTGACCCTGAAAGAGGATTTCCACGTTCCCGAGTCGCTGGTTGAGGAGCTTGACCGTGTGACCGGTCTGGTGCTGGAATGCGTGCAGGGCGCGCTTCTTCTGGGCGACGCGCTGGAGGACCTTCTGGAGGCCGGATTTGGAGGTCCTGCTGCGGACAGGGTTTTCAACCTGATAGACAAAGTCGGCGAGATGGAATGGAAGGCCGACAAAAGGCAATACAAGCTGAGCCAGGCGGTTATGGCCATGTCGGAACAGTTCCAGGCCGCGGATTTGCTGCTCTGGACCGAGTTGATCAAGAACCTGGGGAGAATCGGTAATTCAGCCGAGCGCTACTCAAAACAGCTCAGGAGCATTCTGGCCCGATGACAAGGAAAGCCGATCCGCCATGCCCGCATTGAGATTACCCATTGCTGAACTGAGAGGCATGCCCGAGAGATTCCAGTGGACCTGATCTCGATCTGCATACTCCTGACCGGGATTTTCGGATTCTACATGGCCTGGAATATCGGGGCCAACGATGTGGCCAACGCAATGGGGACCAGCGTCGGCTCCAAGGCGCTTACCTACAAACAAGCAATCATCGTCGCCGCTGTCTTCGAGTTCGCCGGGGCGCTGCTGGTCGGTGGACAGGTCACCAGCACGATCCAGAGCAAGGTGCTGGATGTTCATTACTTCGAGGAAGGCCGGGTCGAGCAACTGGTGCTCGGAATGATGTCGGCGCTCCTGGCTGCGGGGATTTGGCTTCAGTTTGCCACATGGCGAGGATGGCCGAATTCAACCACGCATGCCATAGTCGGCGGACTCCTCGGGTTCGGGATCGTCACCGGCGGCTTTTCGATTATCAAGTGGGACACTATTTCCCGGATCATGATAAGCTGGGTTGTAAGCCCGATCGCCGGCGCAGTTGTTGCATGGCTCATGTTCCTTCTGATCCTTCGGGGCATTATTCGAAGGCCTGACCCTCGACAGGCAATGGTCCAGGTGGTTCCGCTGATTCTGTTCGTTTTCTTCTTTGTCATCACTCTGAGCCTGTTCTACAAGGGCCTTGCGCGCCTCAACATCGAGCTATCCACCGTAGCTGTATTCATCCTCGCGACTGTAATTGGAGCCATCGCCGCAATCGCGGGCTACATAATACTGCCTCGCGTAGTGGCTGCCGGGAGGTTGGGTCACTCCAGGCGTCAGGTGGAGAAGGTTTTCGCCGTGCTCCAGGTGATGACCGCATGCTACATGGCGTTTGCGCACGGCGCCAACGATGTCGCCAACGCTATCGGGCCCCTTGCGGCAGTGGTCGCAATCACGCGCGGCGGAATCGGTGCGCTCACCGAAACCGTCCCGATCTGGATCCTGTGCCTGGGAGGCTCTGGAATTGTCATTGGGCTGGCCACCTGGGGTTATCGGGTGATCGAGACAATCGGGCACAGCATCACCGGTATCGCTCCCACCAGGGGTTTTGCCGCTGAGTTTGCCGCCGCCACAACTGTTCTCGTGTGCAGCAAGCTCGGGCTTCCGGTCAGCACGACCCACGTCCTGGTCGGGGCAGTGGTGGGAATCGGGCTACTTCGCGGCTTGCAGTCGATCAACTTGAATGTCCTGAAACAGGTTGTCCTGAGCTGGCTGACTACCGTCCCGGTAGCGGCGGGACTATGCGCCGCAATATATTGGATACTGAAGGGCATTCTGGCACTGATAGCTTAATCAAAGACCCTGTGGGGGTTGACACAAACAGATTCGTGCCGTAAATTATGAATGCCCGCTGGGGAGTAGTCCAAAGGTAGGGCGCGAGGTTCTGGCCCTCGAAATCTGGGTTCA
>CBDUXL010000144.1:0-8390 GCA_965371155.1 uncultured bacterium
TGTGCGTCCTCACGGCATGTGCGTCCTCACGGCATGTGCGTCCTCACGGCATGTGTGTCCTCACGGCATGTGTGTCCTCACGGCTACCGATATGGTGGTTTCGTCGTAGGGACGCACGGTATGTGCGTCCTGACAGCATGTGTGTCCTCACGGGTTCCCTTGACACAACCACCATTTGATGATATATACACAGACAGCCGCATTTTGTGCGGAATATACGTCGTGGTGCCTGTAGCTCAGGTGGTTAGAGTGCCTGACTGTGGATCAGGAGGTCGAGGGTTCAAGTCCCTCCAGGCACCCCAATAATCCCATGATCTCATAATCCCCGGCAAATGCCGGGTTGTTTGATGTACAATACAAATTAAGAGATATGGACAGGACCCTTTGATGGCCGGCAAAAAATACTCAGCCCCTCGCGGCACGATAGATTTCCTTCCCCCTGAGAGCATGAAGATTCTCCACGTGGAGAGGGTTTTTCGGCTTACGTGCGACCTGTACGGATACCAGCTTATCCGGACGCCCACGTTTGAATCCACCGAGCTTTTCGCGCGGGGAGCGGGCGAATCGAGCGATATTGTCTCCAAGGAGATGTACACGTTCCCCGACAAGAAGGGGCGCAGCCTTACGCTTCGTCCGGAAGGCACGCCCGGAGTCGTGCGCGCGCTGATCCAGTCGGGCTGGAACCTGGGCCGGCAGACAAAGCTGTACTACATCTCGCCCATGTTCCGGTACCAGCGTCCACAGAAAGGACGATATCGCGAGCACACTCAGTCCGGTGTTGAAATTCTCGGAACGGACTCGGTCACTGCCGATTGCGAGGTAATCAGTCTCGGAGTCAGTTTTCTCGAGCTTCTTGAGCTTCAGGAATTGAGGATCGCGGTGAATTCGGTAGGGTCGGCGGAGGATCGAGTCGCGTACAATGCCGATTTGAAGGGATTTATCCAGTCGCGGCTGGACGATTTCTGCCCTGAGTGCCATTTTCGCGCGGAGCACAATCCTTTGAGGGTTTTCGACTGCAAGGTGGAGTCGTGCAAGGAAGTTCTTGCGGATGCGCCGCGCATTGTTGATGCTCTTTCAGATGAATCTAAAGCGCGTTTCGAGCAGCTTCAGCGCCTTCTCAGACGCGAAGGGATGGAAATCGAGGTCGACCCGACGCTGGTTCGGGGGCTGGATTACTACACTCACACGGTTTTTGAAATTATGTTGAAAGGCGATACCGGACAGCAATCAAGTCTGATCGGCGGTGGACGATACGATGGCCTGGTGGAGCTCTATGGAGGTCCGCCGACGCCCGCGATGGGATTCGGAGCGGGTCTGGAACGGATAGTGGAGGCGGTCGAATGGTCCCGTTTCGAGGCGGTCCTGGCGCCTTTGCTGGATGTAGCGCTTATCGCGCTGGGAGAGGAGGCCCTGGATGCAGGGAACCTGCTGGCCAATCTGCTGAGGGCGGGTGGGATTGCAGTCCACATAGACCACCAGGGCACGTCCCTGAAGAATCAGCTAGGTCAGGCTAACGCTCTGAATGCAAGGCTGGCGATCATAGTCGGCGAGGATGAGCTCGATAAGGGTGTGGCGAATGTCAAGGATATGGAGTCCGGGAAACAGGAGGCCATACCGCTGGCCATGGTCGTAGAATACGTATTGAATGAATTGGGGTTGCTGGGACAGGAATTTGACGATATAGAGAGTACGTAGAAGGCGCTCATCTCGAACGCTACCAGGTAGAATGAATCTTTCTCCGGGAAATATGCATGGAGTAAAGATATGGGTCGCATTGGCGATTGGAGTAATCGGCCTGCTTGTGCCATACCGGGCTGAGGCGGGTCAGATGTTCCTGGAGTATCGCGGCGAACTGACATCGGGTTACTCGTTTTTTCGAGGCGCGTTCGATCTGGGGGATCTGGATCGAGACGGAGCCGAGGAGATGGTGATCGCCGACGACGAGGGCGGTTACCATGTTTTCAAGTTTTCACCCGAGGGTTTCGTTCAGATGTGGGTAAGCAACCCGCTTGTTGAGGACGGTTACATAGTCGGGGTCCAGATACTACATGAGAACGTACCAGGGATAATGCCGCATATTCTTTTGCTGGACTCCCATGGAACGCTTCACCAGGTGCGATACACGGGTTACCTTTTCGAAAAGACCGCTCAGTATGAGGACTATCGTCCCCCCGGCGAATCCGGCAGGCTCATGGTGACGGACATCGGCGGAGGCAATCGCACGGTCCTGATTGCGTTTGCGGAGGGTGATTCGGAGGAATTCCCGGGCGATGATGATGGAACTTCTGAGGAAGAAGGAACCGACCTGGAAGAAACAGAGCAATCCGATGCCTGGTGGTCAGGATTAACGATTTACAGATTAACCGATGGCGGGCTTGAGGAGCTAACCGGGGATGAACTCGCCGAGCTGCACGAAGGTGAAGTTTATGTTGTTCAAGGTCTCGAGGAATCCGATGTCAGCGAGCTTCTGTCCCTGGGTGCGACCGGACTGTATCGCGGTTCAGGACCGGACAGCGGTCTTGCCGGACTCGCCGATTTGGATCGGGACACCCTGGTGGAGCTTGTATTGTCGGTCAGCGATCCGGACCGTCCAATCGATCGTCTCGAGATATGGAGCGAGGAGGAAGGGCATTTTACGGTAAAGGTTATTTTTGAGCTCCCTCTTATTAATCAAATGGTTCTTGGAGATATCGACGGTGATGGGTTCACGGAGATCGTGGGTCTAACCTTCGACGGGGTTGTCCTGGTGTACCAGTGGGATCCGCTCACGATCCTGCTGGCAGATGGTTCCGAGCTGACCTGGGAGACTCCTCACAGGGAAATCGATGGCACAATCTGGCTTGGTATCGAGGGATTCAAGGGGCTGGGCTGCGATGCTGAAGAGGTGGCTGATTCCGTGGAGGTTCGCAGGGGCGAATGGGAGGTGACACTCGACCGCTCGGAAATGTCCCTGAAATGCGGTGAGGAAATTCTTGCGCCGGAAGTTCCGGAGGAGTTCCTCGAAGATAGAATCTACCTTCCGCTTTTTTCGGTCCTCAACTGTCTGGGTTTCCTGTACACGTATGATCCCGAAACGAATGTTGTCCGGTTGGAGACGGAGGGGTGAAGAAACAGGGCTCGCCCTCTCGACGACTCTTCCCTCTCACCGTACTTTGGGTTGCGGATTATCTCCTCTGCCTCTGGCTTGCGACACAAACCGGCATCGAGGTAGAGATTCTGTACTTCGCGCTCGTGCTCGGGTTGGGGATTATCCTGACGGTCCTTGTTGCGCTGGAATGGTCGGTGTTTCTCCCGGGCAGGAAGATGGCGCTTGTCTCGGCCCTTGCAGGCGCATCCTGGTGGCTTGCCACCGCGCTACTTGTCCATAATGGGTATGAGTGGCGTCTCTGGCACCCGATCAACAGCATTCTCCTGATGGTTGTCACATTTATTATCGGTTTCTGGCTTGCGGGAGAGATCGAGCGTTCCGGGCATCTCATTCCTGTCTGCATTATTGGGACGCTTGTCGACATTTGGAGCGTCTTCCTGGGTCCGAGCAAGGAAGTGGGGAGGCAGGTGGTCGAGCATCTGGAGCAGGCGCAGGAGGCAGTGCTGACCGGACTCGAAGCCCCGCCTCCTCCGCTGGGGAGTTTCTTCATTCTTCATTGGCCTTATCCAGGCATGAATATGATGACTACCCTGTTCGGACTCGGCGACCTGGTCTTCGTCGCATTTTTCCTGGGAGCGTGCCGCAGATTCGGGTTATCGCTGCTCAAAGGGGTCTTGCCCTCGGTAGGGGGATTGTTTCTTGCAGTTGCGATTTCTTTCCTTATCCAGAGACCGGTGCCGGCACTACCGTTTGTGTGCGGGTTGTTTCTGCTTGGGAACTACAAGGGCCTGTCGCTGACTCCCAAGGAATGGAAAATCACACTCATAATGGCGGGGGTTATACTCTTGATCGGCTTTTTGAGCTTCCTGTCCAATCCGGGGTAGAATCTCAGATGTTAGCTTTGGTGTAAGAAAGCGGAGAGGGTGAGGCTGACATGAAAAAGTTTCCGGAAGAATTCGATGACCTCGACAATCCGACCACGTACGCGGTGGATCCATCAGGCGTTTATGGTTGGATAGCGCGCTGGGATAAACAGCTCGATGAGGGCGCGAAGAAGTATATCGGCCGGATTGATTTGCCTACCGAGGGCAATGCTTCGATCCGTGAAGTGATTGTATGCGGTATGGGGGGCAGCGCGATTGCCGGTGATGTCGCTTACGCTGCGATTCGCGAGATGCTTCCCGTGCCGTATCGGGTTATCAGGGGATACACACAGCCGGCGAGTCTTGGGGAGAACACGCTTCAGATCGTGGTCAGCTACTCGGGCAACACCGAGGAAGCGATCTGGGCGTACACGCAGGGGCACAATCGAGGAGCGAATATTGTTGCGGTTTGCTCGGGCGGTGCACTGATGGAAATGAGCGAGCGTCACGGCCGAGTAGTCGTAAGGATTCCAGAGGACTGCCTTGCGCCGCGAATGGCGCTTGGATACCTTCTCCCTGCTGTCCTTGGCGTGCTTGATGCGGCTTTCGAAGATGTGGGCCAATTGGAAAAGATGCTCGAGGAGTCGGTAACGGCGCTCAGACGCGGGCTATTGAAGTATGAAAGGGATCTGCCGTTTGAGAAGAACTTCGCGAAGCGACTGGCGTTTGATATCCACGAGACATTCCCGGTTGTGGTGGCGTCCGAGCTTACGTGGTCTGCGGCGTTGCGATTCCATGCGCAGCTCAATGAGAATGCCAAGTGGCTGTGTCACGCCTCGAAACTTCCCGAGATGAACCACAATGAAATCGTCGCCTATGCGCAACCGGGTTCCGCCACGAAGCAAATCGGGATCATCATGCTGCGCGACAAAGACGACCATCCACGCGTGCAGTTCAGGCAGGATTTCACAATGGATGCGGTCGATGGAACGGTTGCCTGGATCAGGCAGCTCAAGGGGGAGGGGAAGAATCCACTTGCCAGGCTGTTGAGTTTGATCCAGACTGCGGATTTCACCAGCTACTACCTCGCGTGCGCCCGTGGGCTTGATCCAAAGGATATCCGAGCGATAGACGACCTGAAGGACAAGCTCGGGAAAGTCAAGTAGTCGAGACGCGATCGTGATTTGCCGGTTCCATGTCCGGAAACATGAGAATAGACCTTTCCCGGTACCAGACACCCGATCGGGGATTTTTTTCCAGGAAAACGCTGAGAGTCGCGAAAGCGATACTCGGGTCTTATGTAGTGCACGACCTTCCGGAGGGTCGCGTGGGGGGAATGATTGTCGAGGCGGAAGCGTACGTGATGTACGACGATCCGGGATGCCACGCGCATAAGGGGAAGACTGAGAGGAATCGCGCGATGTTCGGGCCGGCCGGGCATGCGTACACGTATTTCACGTACGGCAATCACTGGATGTTCAATGTGACCACTGAATCCGAGGGATGCGGCTGCGCTGTTTTAATCAGGGCGCTCGAGCCGATCGAGGGAATCGACATCATGTTGTCCCGTCGCCCGAAAGCAAAGCGGGAGGTCGATCTCACAAACGGGCCGGGCAAGCTCTCGGCGGCGATTGGGATCGGCCGTGAGCAGTACGGAGCTGATTTGCTGGATTCTCCGTTGAAGATTTTGGGGCCGGACCCTAAGTACAGGTCAAAGATAGTGAGACGATTCGGAGGGATCGTACAGACAACGCGGATTGGTCTCACTGACGGCGCGGATTTGCCGTATCGGTTCTACCTGGCTGATCATCCGAGCGTGAGCAGACGCTGAGCGGATCAGATGTTAACGATATCGTTGGATGTGACTGGGACCGCGAGCGTCCTCGCTCGCCTCTTCTCCAGGGAACACTGCCCTCGTGCGAGCGGGACGCTCGCGGTCCAAGGCAGGAGAATCAAATCATAGATGCGCCCTTCAGGTTGCCATCGGTCGACTAAATCTGCTATCCTACTCAATCAGCTACCGGGGCACGGAGTGGCCCGGAGTGATCATTTGCATATTTTTGCCCGTGTGCATTGCACGTGGGTAGATGGGTAAAATAGTTTTCTCGCAATGCGAGGGTTTCCATGGATTATACAATCGTTGATCTCCTGATTGAGCTTGCCGAACGTCAGGCAAGCGACCTCCACATTACCGTGGGCGTTCCCCCGACCTTAAGGGTTCATGGTCGGCTGGTGCGACTTGACCTCGAGGTGCTTACACCCGAGGACACCCGCGGATTGGCGTTCTCGATCATGCGCGAGGACCAGCGTAAGCGCCTTGAGAAGGAGCGCGAGATCGACTTCGGTTACTCGCAGAAGGGTATCGGTCGATTCCGCTGCAACAGCTTCTGGCAGCGCGGCACGATTGCGCTGGTCATGCGTTCCATACCGGAGCGGATTCCCACGATGGATGAGCTTCTGATCCCTCAAATTATGAAAGAGATTATTATGGAGCCCCGTGGACTGGTGCTGGTGGTCGGGCCTACCGGATCGGGTAAGACCACGAGTCTTGCGTCGATGATAAACGTCATCAACGAGAACCGGGACCTCCACATCGTAACGATGGAGGACCCGATCGAGTACGTGCACGAGCACAAGATGTGCAACGTTAACCAGAGGGAAGTCGGCGAAGACACCCTTGGATTCCTCGAGGCCCTGAGGCGGGTCCTCCGCCAGGACCCGGACGTGATACTGGTCGGAGAGATGCGTGACCACGAGACGATCCACACAGCGGTCACGGCATCCGAAACAGGCCACCTCGTATTCGCCACCCTGCACACTAACTCGGCGCCTGCGACTATCGACCGAATTATCGACGTCTTCCCGTTTGGACAGCAGGACCAGATTCGCGCGCAGTTGGCGAACACTCTTCGTGCAGTCCTGACCCAGGCGCTTCTTCCTCGCGCCGATGGGGCCGGTCGAATTGCAGCATTCGAGGTAATGCTGAATATTCCGGCAATCCGTAACCTGATCCGCGAGAGGAAAATCTTCCAAATCCACTCGACCATGATGACGCACTCCAAGTTGGGCATGGTCATTCTGGATCAGTGTCTCAGGGACTATTATTTCGAGAGGAAGATCACGCTCGAGACCGCGATGGCGGCGGCGCACAGTCCGTCGAACTTGCAGCGGCTGATTGCCGCCGGACCTCCCGGAACAGAAGAGGAGGAGGGAGTATCGACGGGTCGGGAAGCCGACGTAGAGATGGGACATGGATTCATGTAATAATGCGGGTCCTCGGGGTTGACAGGCGCAGGAACCGGTTGTATATACAGAGTAGTATCCCGCGCTTTTCGTCCCCGTTCCCGATCTGCATGAAATCTCAAAGGCAACAGGAAAAGTTACGCTAGAACAATAGAATCAGGAAGCAACCAACGCATCAGGTGGTGAAATAGCTTGAAAACGTACGTATACGTAGCGCGTGACTCGGCAGGCAATACCGTCAAGAATGTCGTTGAGTCCGACAGCCAGCAATCCGTCATCGAGACGCTTGGCACCGAGGGTTACTACGTTCTCCGGATTTACGAGAAAAGAGCCTTCAACTGGTCACCGTGGGACATTGTCGATCGGTTCACCAAGGTCGGGTTGAAACTGCTGACCATTTTCTCAAGGCAGATGGCCCTTCTCATCAATGCAGGCCTGACCCTGTCGGAAGCGCTGGATACCTGCGAGGAGCAAACCCAACAGAGGAAGTTCCAGCAAATTCTTCACAAGGTCCGCGTGGATGTGCAGTCCGGCATCACCCTCGCGCAGTCCATGCGCAAGCACCCGACGGCGTTTTCGATGTTCTTCGTTTCGATGATCCACGCCGGCGAGATCGGTGGTGTTTTGGATAAGATCCTGGAGCGCGTTGCGAAGTTCTACGAAAACGAGCTGGAGTTGAGGCGAAAGGTTCAGTCGGCGATGGTCTATCCGTTGCTGGTGACTGTCGTCGCGATAGGCATCAGCCTGTTCATGCTGGTGTACATCGTTCCCCAGTTCGCCGAATTCTATAAGGACTTCTCAGGCGGCGAGGCTCAGCTTCCGGAGCTGACCCAGAAGATGCTCGACCTCTCGGAGGAATTCCGATACAACTGGTACTGGTACACCCTCGCTCCGCTGATTGCACTTTTCATTATCCATAAATTCCGAGGCACGAAGTGGGGGCATCGAGTTCTTGATCCGATCATCATCCGAATGCCCATCTTCGGACCGCTTGCGAGGAAAGTTGCGATCACGCGATTCAGCCGCACGCTGGGCACGTTGCAGGAATCGGGTGTTCCTTTGATCGAGGCGCTCGAGGTGACCAGAGACACGGCGCACAACCTGGTGGTGGCAAACGCGATTGACTACACGCGTGCTCGAATCCGCGAGGGCGAGACAATCGCGGCGCCTATGCGCCGGACGAAGGTGTTCCCTCC
>CBDUXL010000145.1:0-8385 GCA_965371155.1 uncultured bacterium
CGTGCGCCCCTACGCGAGAACAATCAGGAAAAACACGTACGTAACCGGAATCGCAAACAAGAACCCATCAATCCTGTCCAACATCCCGCCATGCGCTCCCATAATCCTGCCGGAATCTTTCATCTGCGCCTCCCGCTTCATAGCGCTGACTGATAAATCGCCAAGCTGCGATATCGCTCCTCCCACAGCACCAAACAGAATCAGCGCCCACCAGGGGACCTGCCCCACAAGGCCGATAACCCATGCGTATAAAATCACGCCGCATACGCTTCCGATTATCCCCCCGACCAACCCGATAATCGTTTTCTTGGGAGAGATAGTCGGCGCGAGCTTTCCAAGGCCGAAATATTTCCCGCAAAAATACGCAGCAGTATCAAAGCACCAGCTCAAGAGGACTGGGAAAACCGTGAGATGGATCATCTCGGGATTCTTGAAGAACCCGTCGGAGAAACTCACCGCACCGCTATCGACAAACATTATCTGAAGGTGCCTCAGGCGTACGAGAAAGCTCAGCAGCCCCCCGATGTAGAGAATCCCGAGTGCAACCACTGCAACTTCGTGAAGGTAGGACCTCTCCCCTCGCATATGTGCAAACAGTTGCACTATGAACAGGGTGGGGATAAAGACCGCCAGGACTACGTCATACGAGCCGGAAGGCCTGGACCAGGCAAGATATAGCAGCAACAGGATTGCCAGTTCGCCGAAACGGGGAAGCGAGAATAACGCATCGGTATTCCGCACGCCTGTCATGCGCCAGAAATCCCGCAGAGCAATCCACCCTCCAATCATTACGAGAATCAGAAGCGAGATATTCCCGAAGGCAAAAATGCAGACCCCGATCGTGCCGACCGGTATTCCGATCACGAACCGTAGAAGCAGATTGGAGGCTTTTCTCTTTTCGGCGCTCAAGCGGGCATCACTTCATCCTGCAATGGTCAAATTGAACAGAATATATTTTCCTTTGTCAATTATACTTCCTATCTGTCCCCGGCAGGCGACGATCTCCCCTGCCCTGGATTACAAACCGCCAACCTCACTCACCCCAACTGTTTCTTGAAACGTCTCACTGCCGCAAAGAGGAAAAACAGAAGGAATGCGCAAAGAATCACCGTCTCATCCCACAGATCCGCAAAGATCGCACCCCGGAGAATAATCCCCCGCACAATTTCAAGGAAATAGGTCAGGGGCACAATGCATGAGAGCAGGTAGATGATATAAGGCATACTTGCGCGGGGGAAGAAAAACCCGGATAGGATCACCGAGGGCAACATTGTAAGCGCCGAGAACTGAATCGCCTGCGCCTGGTTTTGCGCAAATGTCGATATCACCAGACCCACCATCAGACCGGTAAGCAGGAACGGCACGGTAAGTAACGCAAGGAGCGCGACCGACCCGTTTATCGGCACATTGAACACGTAGTGAGCTGCCAGAACTACCACAGTAGCTTCAATCATCCCGAGCACAGCGAATGGCAGAAGCTTTCCGACTATGAACGCCGGTCTCGAAAGAGGCGTTACGAACAACTGCTCGATTGTCCCGCTCTCCCTTTCACGCACGACCGCCAGGGCTGTCAGGAAAACGGTGACGATCCAGAGCAACAGCCCGATGAGTCCGGGCACCATGAAGTTCGCGGAAAGCATGTTCGGATTGAAAAGGAGTCTGGTCCTGAGTTCAAGCGGCATATTGCCCATGGGATCCTCGATGCCCATCTGCTGAGCCCTCTCTGTCAGGCTGACGCGGAGACCGATTGCGTTTGCGACATTCAATGCCTGGTTTGCCGTCGTCGAATCCGAGCCGTCCAGCAGAATCTGGACCTGTGTGGGGGTTCCGAAGAACCGATCCGTGCCGTATCCGGGAGGAATGATTATTCCCACCTTCGCCTCGCCGCTTCGAAGTTTGGCGTAAACCGCATCCGGGCTGTCGACCTCATGTATGATTTCGAAATACTTTGTGTTCTCGAAAATCGTGGGCAACGCCCGGCTTTCAGCGGAGCGATCCTGGTCGCAGACGACCGTCGGTAGATTGCGGACATCCATGTCCACTGCGTAGCCAAAGATAATTAGCTGGATCAGGGGAATCACCAACGCGACAAAGACGGTCACAGGATCGCGCCTCATATGGATAAACTCTTTGTATATGACAGCCCTGAGTCCCCTGAACATCAGCCCATGCCTCCTCCGTTCCCGCGCTCCTCGAGGCGACGAGTGAGCGTAACGAAAACATCCTCCAGTGTCGGTTCGATCGGGCGCACATTCCTGACAGCTATCCCGTTGCCCTCCAGGAAAGCCGTCAAGTCATCGCTCCCCACCTGCTCATCCAGCAACGCATGAACGCTGGCGCCGAATATGGTCGAATCCCTTGTGTGCTCCCAGGTTCTGAGCACACCGTGCGCCCGAGTGACATCCTCGGCATCGATCTCGAATCGCCTCGTGCCCTCGGGTGACACCTCGCGTATCTTTTTCAACTCCCCCGGGGTTCCGACCGCGATCAGGTTCGCCTGGAATATGTATCCCACCCTCGTACACCGCTCCGCTTCGTCCATGTAGTGAGTGGTGACGAACAGGGTCACGCCCTCATCAGCGAGCCTGAAAAGCAAGTCCCAAAGCTCTCGACGGGCGACCGGGTCGATTCCCGCCGTCGGCTCATCGAGAAAAATGATCCCCGGTTCGTGCAGAAGCGCGCAGGCAAGCGCAAGTCGACGTTTCCAGCCCCCGGAAAGCGCCCTGGTTTGACGGCCCATGTATTCCCCAATGCCCACCAGGTCCACAACAGCGTCCATCCGCCGCTTGAGATGTCTGCCGAACATGCCATAGACCATTCCGTAGAAGGTGAAGTTCTCCCTTGCCGATAGATCATCGTACAGAGTAAACGCCTGCGCCATGTAGCCGATTCTGGGGCGGATTTGCTCGATCTGCGTGACGATATCCATCCCCGCAAGAGTTGCCCGTCCGGAGGTGGGAGCCAGAAGCCCGCACAGTACTCGAATAAGCGTGGATTTGCCTGCCCCGTTCGGACCGAGGAAGCCGAAAATCTCACCCCGGTCGACATTGAATGAAACGTCGTTCACCGCGGTGAACGTGCCGAATTTACGGGTGATGTGATCGATTATTATGGCGGGGTCGGCTGACAATATCCTTCGACCAATCGCATCTCTATCTGTTCAGTTGGATTGTCACATCTGCGGCCATACCCGGACGCAGGCGACCATCCGGATTCTGTATGGTCACCTCGACCGCGAAAACCTGCGTAACCCTCTCCTCGACCGTCTGGACGTTTCTCGGTGTGAATTCGGCTTCCGCCGCGACCCTCCTGATCGTCCCGCTGAATGTCTCATCCGGGTAGCTATCGACCACTACGGAAACTTCGTCTCCCTCGTGCGCAAATCCAAGTCGATTCTCCGGAAGGTAAACGACCACCTCGAGCACCGACATTTCAAGAATCTCGCAGGCGGGCTGCCCCGGAGCGACAAAATCCCCGGGCCTGAGGTCGAGTGTATCAACAAGTCCCGCCATGGGCGCGATAACCGTGCATTCCGCAAGATCGATATCCAACCGGTCCAGTGATTCCTGCATGGTTTCGATACGCGCAAGCGCGGCGGCGAGTTGCTCCTCTGTTGACCCGGACTCAAGCGATCGAACGGCATTTGCGGAGGCGAGGTATCTCGCTTGCGCGGCGGCGACCTCCTCTTCCCTCGGACGGCTTTTCAAGGCCTCGACCTGCTCGAGCGCCGCCTGCCACTGCATTCGAGCGGCCTCGGACGTCTGTTGCGCGGCGACATACTCGCGTTCGGCGGCCACACCCTCCTCATAAAGCCTCTCCAGGCGCTCAGCAGCATCTTGAGCGTTCAGGTACGCGGCTTCAAGGCTCTCCGCCCCGCTCTCAGCGGCCGCGATCTCCTCGGGGAGAGGTCCCGCCTGTGCAAGCTCGTACGCATGCCTCAGAGCTTCTGCCTCCTGGCGAGCACGGGCAATGTCCTCGGGCTTGGCGCCTGCAGCAACCACCTCGTATCCCGCCTCGGCTTCCCTGACAAGCGCCTCCCCGCGCTCTCTCTCGGCTTCGAGCACATCCGTTTCCAGCGTGAACAGGATGTCCCCTTCCATGACCGTTTCCCCTTCCTCGACCATCACTTCCGCAACGCGTCCGCCGATACGGGAACCTGCATGGACGCTCTCGGCTTCGATAGTTCCTGAAAGCACCAGAGTGTTGCGGTCACCCCGCGCGCAAGAAAACGCGACCAAGGGAATCAAGATGAGGAAAAGCGGGGCTGTAAATCGAGGTCTCATCTGCAACACATATAACCTCACTCACGGCACTTGTCAATGGCGGTGAACTCGAAGACGACGCCCTCGGTCAGAAAGATGTGATATCGTGGTCTGTGTCCATCCCAGGCAGGTCCATGCCGTACGAACGCAGAAAAACAAGGAGCCACTTCCCCAACTCAGTGCTGTTGATGGTTGCCTTTGCAGTCCTGTTCTGCTCATGCAGGGAATACCGAGTAGAGCGGCCACCACCGCAGAGGCATCCGGTTCTGGTTCACCCGGATCCCTGGTCTTTGTCATGGGGCGGCAGGGACACCCGATCCGCAGGAGATTATGGCTTCGCTATCGCTGTCGACTCGCGGGGCAATGCGTATGTGGCCGGATCTATCCGCGAGCGTGTGGATTTCGACCCGAGCACAGGCTTTGAAACGCGTGATGGGAGGGGAACATATCTATGCAAATTCACCCAGAGCGGTGAATTGGACTGGGTGAAGTTTTGGCCAGTTGTCTCACCTGATGGCGAGTATCATCTGATTGTCGATCGAAATGACGACATCTATCTCGCTGCTGGCTTCTACGATATCTATATCGCTTCTGGCGTCTACGAGAGCCCTGATTTGGATCCAGGCCCAGGAATTGAGGAACGCGCATCAAATGGAGGAGTTGATATCTTTCTGTGCAAGTTCGATTTGGCTGGCAACATGGAATGGGTTCGCACATGGGGAGGAAGTAGTGGCAACGGCGTAGGATTGGGCGACTACGTTCGCGGCATCTCGGTGTCGGATTTCGGGGATATCGCTGTCCTGGGCGATTTTGACGACTCGGTTGATTTCGATCCTGGTCCGGGTTCTGCAATCCTATCTGCAAAGGAGCGTAGAGATATTTTCGTGAGTTTGTTTAACTCAGATGGCGATTTTCAGATGGTCAAGACATTTGAGAGCACAGATTGGAGCTTCGCAACAGATGTCATCGTCGACAGTGACGGCAGTATCTATGTTACTGGCGTATTTCAAGGTGATATAGACCTCGATCCCGGACCTGGGATCTGCATTCAATCACAGGCCCCCTTTGAAGGCGCTGTGGGTTTCCTTTCCAAGCTCGACCAAAGGGGGCAGTTTCAGTGGGGAGAGTTGTTTGCACCAGCTTGGACGCTCTGCCTTGCCGCAGATGAAACGGGCAATATTTGTGTTGGAGGTTTCACGTACGACTCGCCAGGCTTTGCTTTCGATTCTGCACTGGATCCGTATGCAGGCTCCGCATTCTTAGCAATGTATAGCGCTTGCGGCAATCACATGTGGACGCAGTACTGGGGAAGTGTTGGAGACCCAGTACGCGAGTTTAGTACGCACCAAGATGACCAGGGAAATTTCGTAACTGCAGGTGGCAGCCACTCTGCGGGCAAAATCGACACGTCGTCATACGAGCCCCAGCGTGGTTTTCTGCGGATGTCTTCAAGAGATGGGGAACTGCTTCGGGAGTACACTTTTGAGAGTCCGTCATCCAACGGCATTTGCGATCTAGCACTTTATCCTTTCGGCTTCGTCTACCTGACGGGTTACTATACAGATTCATTGGAACTCGATCCAAGCTTTGGAGTTGAGGACCTAGTGGCAGTCGATGGGCAAGATGCCTTCCTGCTGAGGCTTCGGTTTGATGAATCTGAATGAAGCTTCTGTCGGACGCATTCGGGTACACCAAGCACTATTCTTTAACTTCCCTCCTCTTCCTCCTCTTCCTCCTCTTCAGGGGGATCGAGCCATGTTACGTCGGGTATCGTCGCGGTTTCTTCGGCCTGGAGGTCCCAGAAGATCCCGAAATTGTTGTACCCATACCGTTCGTTGTCCGGTTCGAACCAATCAAGGCGCATGTCGTTGCCCCAACGCTCGCTTGTTTCGAATGAATCCCTCTCCTCGGCGTTCTCGCCTTCCCCGAGAGTCTCCTTGATCCAATCCTCGTAGATGTCGTCACCGTCCGAATCGATGAAAAGCCCGATCGAGTTGCTGTACTGGTAGAACGGGCTCAGCGCGTGGGGTTCATCGTAGCCGCGGAAATCGACGGCACCGATATTCTGCCCGCCGCGCCCTGCGATGTAGTGATCGTCACCCTGAAGATCGAAAAAGAACGAATTCGAGCGGATATCCGCGCAGGCTATCGAGATTCTGTACGCCTTGTAAGTGTCGTCACCGGCCTTGTCCACAAGCAGGGTGACCGTGTAGTCCCATCCGAATGATAATCCCGCGCCGGAGTTGTACCACAAGTCGTGAGTGTCGTCGCCGGCCTCATCGATGATCGCCCCGATGCAATAGTGCGCACCTGAGGCCTGGGTGAAGTAGACCGATTTGTACAAGTCGTCGCCGTCCTTGTCGTACATGAGCCCCGTACCGAACCAATAACCTGTACCGAGCGAGAAATTCCCCGCCTCGTAGATATCGTCGCCGTGGATGTCGGCGATGAACCCGAGTCCTCCCGCCCAGGAATGGCCGTCGGTGCCGTCGCCGCGACGTCCAGCGCCGACGCCCTGAGCGTTTGAGACGTTGATAGAGTGTTCCGAGTGGTAGTCGCCCCGGTTGACTACATCCGATGACGGCTCCGCAAAGTAGTGGTCGTCACCGTCCCAATTTGCGAGCACGCCGATGCCGTAGCAACCGCCGAAGCCCTGGCCTTCGCCGTAAATATAGTAGTCGTCATCGCCGTCCCCGCTGTCTAGCGCGAGCCCATGCCCGAAAAATCCAGCCCCCTGACCGCTTGTCTCCATTCGATACACATCGTCCCCATCTCCATCGTACAGAACGCCCGTACCGAAGAAGCCCGCTCCCTGCGCGAACTGCTTCGCGTAGTACTCATCGTCGCCCCAGGCGTCATATAAAACCCCGCAACCGAGCAATCCCGCGCCCTGACTCGGGCAGGTTGCGAAATCGTACTCGTAGACATCATCACCGTCGAGATCGAGACAAAGGCTGATGCCAATGTCTGGTCGGGTGGTTGCTCCGACCGGACCGGTGTAGTGGTCGTCTCCACCGAGGTCGATCAGCACGAAATAGTCGTCATAAGGGTGAGTGTCATCATCATCGCTGGCCACAACAATACGGCCGTAAGGAGTCATCGCCTCGAATGTGAACCGCCTGGCCCCGGGATTCCCCTCAATGTACTCTTCCAGGGCGTAGCGACAGTCTTCCGTTGCCTGACCGAGCTTCATCGCGGCGTAGGCCATGCTCTGCTCGTCGATCAGCATCGCCACATCATCCACCTGCCCGTAGTAGATGATCCCGTCGCCCTGGGTCTGCGCGAAATCGCGGATGTAAAACACATCGTTCATCATTTCCTGGGATAGCCGCCTGACAGCCTCATTTCGCCACCGGCAGGCGTCGAGCGCGTTCAGTATGCACTCCGCGATAATCAACTCGAATTCCGCGTCCACTTCCTCGAGCTGATCGAGTATGTCGGTCTCGGGATTCGGCCATGCCGGGGTTGCGCCGAATGAAGTCCTGAGAAGCTGATCGTCTGCTGCGATATAGACCCTTCGGATAGCGTCCAGAATCGGCGTCTCCTCATCGGCCCTGGGAAGGAGATTCACCGAGTAGCTTCTGAAGCCTCCAACTCGGCGGACCACGGCAAGGAAATAGATGAGCTGATGCATGCGATCGGGGGTCGTGATCCCGTCGCGACGGTGTTCGCCCGTGGATTCGGGATCCAGGAACCGTTCCACGCAGTTCCCCATCGTGCGTGTGTAGTCGTAAATCCGCATTGGTTCGGAGAACAGGTCATCAAAAAAAGGCATCACATACGGAACGCGAGGGTACCTGGTCCAGTAGCCGGCTGGACGGTAGCCGAGGTCTTCACGGGTCCAGCCGAGCGAATCCAGGGCCTCGGAAAGCAGATCCCGGTCCTCGGTGGCCCAGGTGGGAACATGCTGGGACCGCGCCGTCCGGACGAACCCGGGCAGCAACACCAGGAGAGCTAGAATCAGTGCGAGAATGGCGGTTGCAGAGAGTGAGTACCGCATGGGGAACCTCCACAGGCTTTCATCGATGCGAGTTTCGTAAGGTCACTGCGACGTATTATAGGGAACAGTGGGAGTTTTGTCACCTTAAACGGACTTAAACCTACCATATCTCTCTTAAAAGCA
>CBDUXL010000146.1:0-8351 GCA_965371155.1 uncultured bacterium
CGCTGCGATTGCGACCGGCGGAGGCGATCACTACTCGACCTATCACGTGGAGATTCCCGCCGACAACGTAAGCGGAATCGAAGATCAAGAGTTCTGGGTGATCGCGGAGTACGAAGGGTTTGACTACAGCAACCACTTAGGTGTTCCCAACGAGGCCGAAAGCGATCCTCTGGCGGCATTCTTCCGATACTACTTGACGGTGGAAGGCGATTCCGGCTGGGCCCGAACCTGGGGTGGGCCAGTCCATGATCTTGGCCGTGCAATTGCCACTGACGGCTCCGGACATGTTTACGTTACTGGCGGTTTCGAGGACACGGTTGATTTCGACCCTGGCGGTGGTGATCTGCACACTTCGAATGGTTTTTGGGATGTCTTCCTGAGCAAGTTCGATTCATCGGGTAACTTCGAGTGGGTGCGGACTTGGGGTGGGTCTTCCCTTGATAGGGGCCGAGGAATTGCCGCTGATGGCTCTGGGAATATCTACGTTACGGGCGAGTTCAGAGGCACGGTTGATTTCGACCCCGGCGGAGGTGATCCGCACACCTCGAATGGTAATTGGGATGCCTTCCTGAGCAAATTCGATTCCTCGGGCAACTTCGAGTGGGCGCGGACCTGGGGCGGGCCTGATGACGATCGTGGCTATGGAGTTGCCGTTGACGGCTTTGGGAGCGTCTACGTTGCTGGTCAGTTCGAAGGCACAACGGATTTCGACCCCGGCGGCGGTGATCCGCATACCTCGAATGGTGTTACAGATGTCTTCCTGAGTAAATTCGATTCATCGGGCAACTACGAATGGGCACGGAACTGGGGTGGGTCAAACGAGGATTTTGGTCATGCGGTTGCCGCTGACGACTTAGGGAATGTCTACGTTACGGGCATCTTCGAAGGCGCGGTCGATTTCGACCCCGGCGGCGGTGACCCGCACACCTCGAATGGCGATGACGATGTCTTCCTGAGCAAATTCGATTCATCGGGTAATTTCGAGTGGGCCCGGACCTGGGGCGGGGGAAACGAGGATCACGGCTTAGGGGCTGCCGCTGACGGCTCAGGGAATGTCTACGTTACGGGCTATTTCAGGTACACAGTCTATTTCGACCCCGGCGGTGGCGATCCGCAGACCTCGAATGGTTATGACGATGTCTTCCTGAGCAAGTTCGATTCATCGGGCAACTTCGAGTGGGCGCGGACCTGGGGTGGGCCAGACGATGATCGGGGCTATGGTGTTGCTGCTGATGGCTCTGGGAATGTCTACACTACAGGCTATTTCAGGGGCATAGTCGATTTCGATCCCGGCGGCGGCGATCCGCACATCTCGAATGGTTATGACGATGTCTTCCTGAGCAAGTTCGACTCATCGAGTAACTTCGTCTGGGCGCAGACCTGGGGCGGGTCTAGCGATGATTCGGGCCAAGGAGTTGCCGCCGACTCCTCTGGAAATGTCTACGTTACGGGCTGGTTCAGGAACGCGGTCAATTTCGCTCCGACTGACCCGCCATGCAACGATGATCCGGATGAACATACTTCAAACGGACACTATGACGTATTCCTGACCAAGCACCTCCCGGACGGCTGCTGGTAGGGCTCCTTTGCTCTCGTGGATCACTATCTTGGGGCTACGCATCGCCGGTCCGCCGTTGCGCATCGATAAACGGCATGATATCATCAGTTAACCCGGCTGTTCGGGCGATACAATAATTTGACTCTAACACCTACCGTCCTGGGGACCTGTTAGCGCCCGATGTGTCGAAGGCCACCCCTGGTAAACGGCCCTTCGGGGTCAGGTGGAATCCTGATTCGGGTGAGGCGAAAGCCCCGGCGAATGAGTCGGTCAGGGCCCCACCTTTTTTGGACAGAGTCCAAATTATTCGCCGTCAGTCGGGCCTTTTGATGTATACTTGGCCCTGGTGCCAATCTGCATAAAAACTCAAACCGGAAAAAGACCGGGTGTCTAAGGGACGACTGGAGATAACCTATGCCAATCCACGACATCAGCTCCTCGGAATTCGACTCTCAGGTGGTTAAGGCGTCCAGGAAACATCCTGTAGTGGTTGATTTCTGGGCTCCATGGTGCGGACCCTGCCGCATGATTGCGCCCATCTGCACAGAGCTGGACAATGAGTACCAGGGCAAGATTGTCTTCTGCAAGCTGAACATCGACGAGAACGCCGACATCGCAAGCCGCTACAACGTGATGAGCATTCCCACGCTGATCCTTTTCAAGGACGGGGAGGTCACCGACTCGGTTGTCGGTGTAACCTCGAAGGCGGCATTAAAGAAGAAATTCGACGAGCACCTGAGCGAATAGCGGGTGCGTTGGAGTCTTTGGCGATCGAACATGCCCCGCAATGGGGCATTTTCATTCCTGAGGTACCGGCATGACCGACAAAGTCGCATACTTCGACCACGCTTCAACATCGCCGGTTCGAAAATCCGTTGTGAAGGCGATGAAGCCGTTCTTCAGAGACAAGTTCGGGAATGCGTCTTCCCCCTACGCTCATGGACGCGAGGCGAGAGCGGCGGTTGATGAAGCTCGCGACAGAATCGCCGGAGCGCTCGGCGCCGATTCCAGGGAAATCATTTTTGCCTCCGGCGGAACTGAGTCGATCATCCTCGGTATCCTCGGCGCAGCTATCGGAAATCGTCATCGCGGGAACCACATAATCACCACCGCATTCGAGCATCACGCGGTCTCTGCCGTATTTGATTTTCTCGGCAACGAGATGGGTTTCGATACCGAGATAGCGGGTGTCAATAGTGAAGGCATGGTCCTTCTGGATGAGCTTGGAAGTAAGCTCCGGGATGACACCGTGCTGGTCAGCGTGATGGCAGTGAATAACGAAGTCGGAACGATACAGAGAATCGAGGATGTAATCGAGCTATGCCGACCGGAGGGAACTATCGTCCACTCGGACGCCGTGCAGGCTGTCGGGAAAATCCCCCTGGACTTTCACGAAATGGATCTGGACCTCGGAAGCGCATCGGCTCACAAGTTCGGCGGACCGAAAGGGGTCGGGTTCATTTATGTCAAGGCGGGGACATATCTCAAGCCGATCTGCGAAGGCTCGCACGAATTCGGCATCAGGTCCGGAACCGAGAATGTCGCAGGGATAGTCGGGATGGCGGTTGCGGTCGAGGAAGCGGTGAAGGAGCTTCCCAGGCTGGGAAAGAAGCTGAGTGGATTCGGCGAGCGAATATGGGATTGCATTAAATCATGTTCTCCCGATGCTCAGATTAACGGATCAGCCGACAACCGCGTCCCGGCGATACTCAATGTTCACCTTCCCGGTTGCGAAGGAGAGATGCTGGTGCTGGCGCTCGACAGGGTCGGTGTGGAAGCAAGCATGGGAAGCGCTTGCACCACCGGAAGCATCGATGCGAGCCATGTCCTCAGGGCGATGGGCTTGAGAAAGAGCGAAGCGCTGTCGTCGCTCAGGATCAGCATGGGATACTCGACAACGAAAGCGGAGGTCGATCATTTCCTGGATGTTTTCCCGAATGTCTACGAAAGGGTTTTGTCAGCTTCCGTCGTCTGACTTGTGGTTCTCTGGGGGGCAAATCTCATTCGGCGCTGACTGAGAGTGCAATTGGCTCTATAATCCCCTGTAATGGAAGCAGATTCGAGGATCGATCCAACACCCGGAACGCGGGTACTTGTCGCCATGAGCGGCGGGGTGGATTCCTCCGTCGCCGCGCATCGTCTTGTCCGGGCGGGAATGGACGTCATTGGAGTTACCATGCGCCTGGTGGACGAGTCGATCCGTCCGAGCACTGGAGCTCAGGCGGCCGAAGACCGCGCGTGTTGCTCGCTTGACGCTGCTGAGGATGCGCGCAGGGTCGCGTCATCGCTTGGAATAACTCACTACATGCTTAACCTGGCGGATTTGTTCGAGGGTCGGGTCGTGAGGCCATCGCGAGCGGAATACGCTCGCGGGCGAACGCCCAATCCCTGCATCATGTGCAACCGTTACATGAAGTTCGACGTCCTTTTCACGCGGGCCGAGCAGCTCGGGTGCGAGTATGTCGCGACCGGCCACGACGCCGGGATGGTCCACGATTCGGACGGTTGGCATCTGCTTCGCGGAGCCGATGATTCAAAGGACCAGAGTTATTTTCTCGCGTTCCTTACCGATAAGGAGCTGCCGCGGATTCTGTTTCCGCTCGGAGCAGATACGAAAAAAGGAGTTCGAGAGGAGGCGGCGAAGATTGGCCTCAAAGTGTCCGACCGACCGGATAGCCAGGATCTTTGCTTCAATGCAACCGGCGATACGCTATCCCCTTTGGGAGATGACATTGAACGGGGAGCAGGTGAAATCGTTCTTAGTGATGGAACTGTGATTGGCACTCACGAAGGAATCCACAATTACACGAGAGGGCAGCGCAAGGGACTTCCGGGCGGCATGCACGAGCCTTTGTATGTGGTGGATATCGACGCCGAAACCAACCGTGTAATTGTCGGTATCGAGTCGCAGTGCTACGGTTCGAGTTTCACAATCGAAGATGTTTCGCTTGTATCGTCGGAGCGTGACACGGCCAGGCTGGAAGAGGATGTCGAGATTCGTGTGAGGTATCGCACGAAAGGAGTTGCCGGCAGAATAACGCTTCTTGAGGGGAAGAAAGGTGAGGTAGCGCTGCGAGAGCCGGTACGTGCGATCGCGCCCGGGCAGGCGGCGGTATGGTATTCTGGTGACGAGGTCCTCGGAGCGGGAATTATTTCAGACGTGCAGAGATAATGCGGATGTGGAAGCCGACATCTCACGATCACAACAGGAGCTGATCCGACAAATGAGCGAGAGGGGATTTGAAGACCTTATGAGTGAGGAGGAGCCGAAAGGGAAGAAGGAAAGTCAAGCGCATATCACCAAGGAAACTGTGATTACGGTTCTTAGTGGGGCGGGAATCTCGGAGGAGAGCGGGATCCCGACTTTCCGGGGCGCCGACGGACTGTGGAACTCCGAGCAACTTGCCAAGCTGGCGACACCGCGCGGATTTGCAGAGGATCCGGAACGAGGGTGGCGTTTCTACAACGAGCGACGTCAGAATATGGCAAAGGCTCAGCCCAATGCTGCGCACCAATGCCTGGCTGATTTTGAGGAGCAGGATTACGACATCGTAGTGATCACCCAGAATATCGACCGATTGCACCAGCGTGCCGGAAGCACGAAGGTGGTCGAGCTTCACGGGTCGGTCTGGGATCTGAAATGCTCGAATCCGTCTTGCACCTCCAAACCGTTTGAAAACACGGATCTCCCAATCAAGGAAATCCCTCCGGTCTGCGAGCGATGCGGCGCATGGCTCAGGCCGGACGTGGTCTTCTTCGAGGAACCCCTGGATCCGCTGGACATCCAGGCCGCCGATTCTCGAACCAAGGCAACCGAAATTTTCCTGATTGTCGGAACGAGCGGTGTTGTTTATCCCGCGGCAGGATTTGCCCACATTGCGAAAGCATTCGGGGCGTACGTGCTGGAATTCAATCGCGAACTAACGCCGTTGAGCTCGATTTGCGATCGTTCGGTTCTGGGCCCATGCGGAGAAACTCTCCCGGCGACTCTCGCTGAGCTCATCGGAGGGGATGTTCCCTCTCAATGAACGCAGTTACCGGTCTATATCCTTTTTTCATGCTTGGCCTGAGACGAATGTCTCAGCGCGCCGGAGCATTGAGCTTTGCCACTTTTGTGGTCGCTGCGATCGCTTTCCTGCCGGTGTCGTTGCTCCTGACTGCCTCGTGGTTCACCGGAGAGCTTCCATTCGATCTCGGTTTATTCCGCATCGACACTCCTCAGGTTCTTTTCATGACTCTCGGGATCAGCCTTTGTGCGGCGAGTTTTGTCGCGCCTTTTTTCGCGGCGGGAGTCAGCGACCTGTTCTTCCGGACCGACTGGCGAGCCAACTCTATCCTGCTGGTATCGCCAATGACCTCCCGGAGCCTTTTCTGGGGGAAGTATGTGCTTCTTGCAACGGTCGGCCTGCCGCTGATTATCGTCCTGGTCCCGCCGGTAGGGACACTGGCGCTGGGATATTTGCCGTCCGGTCAGGGATTCTTCCTCATTCTGTCTGCCGGGCTTGCGGTTTACTTTGTCAGCACGCTTTACCTTGCCGGTTTCTCCCGTCGATGGGAAGCTTTCCTGTTCTGGGTTTTTCTGATTCCCCTGTCGGCGTTGATGAATTGGCTGATCTGGCTGGGTTTCGTGTTCGCAGACTGGATCGTCAAATACATCCACACCAGTTTCCCGAATGATCCCCGATTTCAGGCGCTGCCACAATTCATTGATCCGCCAAGTATTCCGCTTTGGATACCTGTCGTCGCAGTTCTCGTGTTCACAATCGTCTGGCTTCTAAGGAGGGGCGCTGCGGAATTAGACAAGATGCGTACCGGGAAGATTCCGCTGGGGCGGCTCACCAAGAAAAGCCTTGAGGACTTCCGGAAAAAGCAAACGGCTCAATGGCTTCGACCCGCATACACCCGGGCGGACCGGACTCCCAGGCGAGAGCTTTATATTCCTGTCCAGCCCGGCTTGTATGCGCCCACTTCCACCGACCACGTTTTCAACCTTTACGTATGGCTGGCCTTTCTCAGTAAGGGATTCGTCCGGTGGCTTCTGGGGCTGTTCCCTGAGTCCATAAAAGAGAACCCAATTTATGTCAGGCACACCGCGAGATTCAGGGGCTTTCTCGCAGGCTACTTCGAGCCGCCGGGCATGTTCAAGTCCAAGGTGGTGCTTGGCGTCTCGATAGTTCTTTTCGTGGGCTTCATCTCGGGGCTGTCATCTGGGCTCGGTTTCGGCGTCACGGAATGGATCCTGACGGCATTGCTTGTTGCAGGCATCGGCATGGCGTTGGTTTCGCCGATTGATGCCTACATGCGTCTGGCCCGTGATCATGCCGAACGAATGGCCTGGGAATCCATGATTCTCGCGCCGATATCCGGGCGTGAGCTTCTGAGCGGCAGCTTCGGTGTGCTGCTCGCGCACAGGTGGGTCCCGTTTCTTCCGGCGATCCTGTACCTTGTATTAATCGGGTTTTTCGCGGGGTCATACGTGCAAAATACGCTTGTGGTGCTTCTGTTAGTGTGCGCTCTGTATTTTGCGGGGCTAAGTTATGCAGCGGGATTGTCGTGGTTAATCGCTAATCGATGGATCGCGGGTTTGCTGCTCGTGTTATGGGGATTGGGGTTCTTCGGACTCTATCGTTTCATCATCTCTAAGGGCTTTTTCGGCAGGTTCATAACAATGGGCAAGGTCCTGGTACACCCATCATCGCTTAATTATGCCGACCTGGCCAGGATTCTCATCCTTGCCGTCGCGCTTTTTGGTCTGGGCGTTTTCGTGCCGTTCGTACTGGGCGGGATTTTCGACCGATTCGCGAGGTTTCCACTCGCGAGACGAACCGAAGAGTAGGGGCGCGGGGCACGCGCCCGACGGCTGTGCGCCCCACGGCTGTACGCCCGTGATAAACACACCGCCGCGCCCCACGGCTGTGCGCCCCATGGCATGCGCCCGTGATAAACACACCGCCGCGCCCCACGGCTGTGCGCCCCACGGCATGCGCCCGTTGTAGGGGCGCAGGGCATGCGCCCGTGATAAACACACCGCCGCGCGCCCGTGGCTGTGTGAAGTAACCTCCAGAAACGTCTATAATCAGCAAAGCGAACCATGTCCAGACTGAAACATTTCCTGGAAAGCATTGGAATCAAACCAAGAGATCTCTCTATCTATCGTCGAGCCTTCACGCATGCTTCCGTTGGCGGCGACTCATCCGACGACTACGAGAGACTGGAGTTCCTCGGCGACAGCATTGTCGGCATGGTCATCAGTGACTTCCTGTTCAGGAAATTTCCGGACAAAGAGGAAGGCGAGCTCACCAGAATCAAGGCGATGGTCGTGAGCGGGGAAACTCTCGGCGAGAAAGCGCAGGAGCTTGGGCTTGAGAGATACCTGAGGGTCGATACGGTGCGGGTTCGAGAGGGTGGCCATGCAGAGGTCTCAATACTCGGAGATTGTTTCGAGGCTCTTACCGGCGCCGTTTTCGCCGATCGAGGATATCTACAGGCTCGATCGTTTGTCTTGAGGAACCTTAAGGACATCTGTCTGTCCCTCAGCGATGTTTCCGGCCCTATCGACTTTAAATCTCAACTGCAGGAACTCTGGCAGGAGCGTCACAAGGAGCCCCCGGAGTACAAAGTGGTCCGGGAGACCGGGCCGGACCACAGAAAAGAGTTCACGGTCGAGGTCATGTACGAGGACCGATTGCTGGGAAAGGGAGAGGGCACCAGCAAGAAGCGCGCCGAACAGAAAGCGGCCAGAGTCGCGCTCGAACGGGATAGCAGGAAGAAGCGAGGCGGCAAGAGCACCAAG
>CBDUXL010000147.1:0-8322 GCA_965371155.1 uncultured bacterium
ACTTAATCATTGCCGGTCTCCATTACTGATTTGGTTCTCTCGTCATTTCATTGCCAACTGAATCCGAAACGACAAAAGGGCCCAGAAGAACATATCTTGAGCCCACTAAGACCTGTCGGTCGACCTATCCAGTGGGCAGCCGGACTATCTCAGAGAGATTCCTGGCTTTGCGACCCCGTCTCGCGACGGGTGTGCCTTTTTCCGCCGGACACTGTCCGACTCGTGTATTATACCATACTATTACCATTTTCGCAAGGTTATAGGCTGATATAGCTCGGCTGAAAAAGTGGTCCGCCGTGGGAGTCGGCGGACCGGTCCTGAAATGGGTTAGATGGCAAAAATCAGATAGATCGCCTTTCTCAAGCCAGTATGTCCAGAAGGGTTCCGCTTATTGTATCGGCAACTTTCGCCACCGCGGCACCGCTCTTGGCATTTATTTCAGCCTCCTTGAGAGCCATTACAGCCTCGATGATATCCCCGTTGGACACCGCCTCGACCGCATCGCTAAGCCGCTCGCCGGCCTTCTCGAATGACTCCAATGCCCCCCTGAGGGCGCAGAACATGTACGACGAATATGTAGATGTAACCAGCATTCCGCACCTTCCTTCAGGGAGCGTTGTACCCTTCCATTTTCGGCAGGAAACTCAAAAACTTGAGTGCTTACTTGCGGAAAAATCGACATTTTATGGTGTTGGGTTAAAATAGATTAAAGGGCGTTTAGTTGGATTATGATTGCGATGATTTGCGCCCCCGCGGGTGCCGGCAGATTTGGATACATTCTGACTTGCCTCGAAGGCCATCCTGCGCTAATCTGCCCTGACCATGCGCCTAATCCTTGCGACCCTGGTGATTCTTCTCGTCGGGGGTGGATGTATGTTAAAGGGTTCTGATAAGGAAAAACCCGATCTGATATCGATTGTCCGTACTGAAAATTCCTGGGGCGTACTCAGGCCCCTCGCCATTGCTCATCGGTGCGGCGCCGGCCTGGGTCCGGAGAACACCTGCGGGGCGGTGGTGCAGTCGAGTTTCTATAGACCGGATTACTACGAGATAGACATCCGTCACACTGCCGACGGGGTTGCGATCTGTATGCACGATGAGACTCTCGACCGGACGACCAATCTTTCCGGCGCCGTCTCGGGAACGATGTGGGCGCGTATCCAGGATGCTGATGCCGGGAGCTGGTTTGAGGAGACATTTCAGGACGAGACCGTTCCCGACCTTGCGCGAATGCTCGACTGCGTGAATCCGGCAGCGCTTTTGATAGAGCTTAAGGAAGCTGATATCACCCTCGAAAGGTGCCGATCGATAGCGGCACTGCTCTTTGAGGCGAATGACAAAACTTCCCTGGTGCTGAGTTTCCATCGGGGGGCGCTGGAGACCTACAGGGAGGCCGATCCGGAGCGTCGCACAGGATTTCTGGCAACGGAGCTGAATGATTACGCGCTTGAGGGACCTCATGACCTGGTGGGTCTTGCGTTCGCTTCATGCACGCCGGAATTGGTTCGGCAGATCCACGATGCCGGGAAAGCTGTCTTTGTCTATACAGTGAACAATGAATTTGAACGCCTGATCCGGATGGGAGTGGATGGGATTATCACGGACTATCCGAACCGGCTGAGGGAAGCACTGCCTCCGAGTTAGGGGAATACTCAGAAGAACACGAAATCCTCCTCTTCTTCCTCCTCTTCCTCGTCGTCACTGGAATCATCGTCCCCATCGTCCGTGTCCCTGTCATCATCGTCTGAATCCGACTCCTCCTCGTCATCGCCGGTTTTCAGGAAACCGAGGACATCTTCACCCCGTTCGGAAAAGGCCCTTAGCTGCTCGAGTGAGTAATCCTCAGGATCAACCCCCAACTCTTCGGCCAGGGCCTGCAGCTCTGCATCGGCTTCGAGCATCGCCTGGCTGTCCTCGCGGTCCATGGCTCGGGCGTAACGAGGCATAGATGGACTGGGGAAGGTCTCATCATTGAATTCCTCAAGGACAGTGACCATGTAATCATGCCAAATCACCGCCGGACATCGTCCTCCGGTGATGCGGCTCATGCTGGAGTTGTCATCATTGCCGACCCATACTCCGGTGATCACGGATGGGGTGAACCCGAGGAACCATGCGTCGCGCCAATCGTCGGTGGTGCCGGTTTTTCCGGCGAGATGGTGGCCGGCGATCCTGGCACGAGTGCCCGTTCCGGCATTGATAACTGATTGCAGCATACTCACGACGAGACGGGCCGGATTCTCGGGGACCACCCGCCGCGACTGGGTGTCGTGCTGGTAGAGGACATTCCCGCGTGCGTCGGTAATACGCTCGATAGCGTACGGTGGGTTGCGGACACCGTCGTTTGCCATAGTGGCCAGGCCGGAGGTGTGTTCGATGAGTGTAACCTCGCTGGTGCCGATCCCCATTGAAAGGGTGGGAATAATAGCACTTTCGATTCCGCATGCTCGAGCGACCGAGGCAATGTGGTGCGCTCCGATGATATCGACTATTTTGACGGCGGGGATATTTCTGCTGAGCCGGAGGGCTGTATGAAGTGTGATGACTCCGCGGTACGAGTAGTCGTAATTGTGCGGACGGTAAATATCGGTGCCTGGAATGTGGAATTCCACCGGCTGGTCGCGCACGAGGCTGGCCGGCGAGTAGTCGTCCATCATTGCGCGAAGATAAACGTAGGGCTTGAAGCTGGACCCGGGCTGTCGTAATGCTTGCCAGGCGCGATTGAACTCGCTGTCGTTGAAATCGACACCACCCGACATGGCGCGGATTGCGCCCGTGCGAACATCGAGTGTGACAAGCGCGCCCTGGGTGACGTTCGAGCTTTCGAAGTTCGCGACACCATCGGTGATTGCTGTCTCGGCAGCCACCTGCCAATCGACATTGACAGTTGTGTATATTCTGAGGCCGTCCGTATAAAGACGGCTGTAGGGAAGCAGATCGTGGACCTCATGAATTACGTAGGTCGCGAAGTATGGATGCATAAGGCCGCTGAACCCAATATCCCTGCGTCCGGTCAGCTCGATCTCCGATGTGTCCGCTTCCTCCATTTCCTCTCTCGTAATGTAACCCTCCTCGTACATGCGCTTGAGGACATGGCCCCTGCGCTCTCTGGATTCTTCCACGTTCACGTAGGGAGAGAATCTGCTCGGCGCCTGTGGGAGACCGGCGAGTAGCGCGCATTCCGGGAGGTCGCACTCGCTTACAGTGTGGCCGAAAAATGTCTGCGCCGCGGCCTCGACGCCGTACGCGTTCGACCCGAAATATACCTGGTTGAGGTAGAAGGTGATTATCTCGTCCTTGGAGTACTTCTGCTCCAGCTTGACCGCCAGGATTACCTCGGCGATTTTTCGCTCTATTTTCGCCTCAGGCGTAAGATACAGGTTCCGAACGAGCTGCTGGGTGATTGTGCTTCCGCCCTGACCGGTGGGATCGCCGCTCGCAATGTTTTCGCGCAAAGCCCGGGCGATTCCTCGAATGTCGAAACCGGGATGCTGATAGAAATCCTGGTCCTCCGTCGAGACCAGCGCATCTCTCAGATCCTGCGGAATCTGGTGCCAGCCGACCAGAACGCGGTTTTCCTCACCGAAAACATCCCCCAGGAGCGTCCCGTCGGTGGCATAGATCTTGCTGGTCATAGCCAGGTCGGGAACGCCGAGGTTCTCGATGAGTGGAAGGTCTCTGACCACCTCGGATAGGAAGCCGTTAATAAAGGCAGTACTGCACAAGATGATAAAAAGCGTGAGGAAAAGGACAATCTTGATCAGGGCAATGATCTTGATGACTATCCAGTGTATGATTCTGAACGCAGCCATGGTCTTGACCGGGCTTTATCCAACATAATGTCTCATTGGAGACACAGAATATGATACCACGTACGGGTGGATAAGGTTCAATAAGCATTTTTCGGGCCGACGGCCTTTAGTTGGTTGAGATTTCAGGTTATATTCAGTAAAGTGAGAATGAGAAGCTTTTGAACCGGTTTGCCCTGACGGGGTCTATTAGAATTGGACTCAGTTTTGGGAACGGCGTTGACATCACCGGCGGGGTCCGGCGGGGTCCGATGGGGTTATAATAAGTAGAGAGCATCCCCTGGGGTTCGGAGTCAGGGATGTTCATCATTCAAGTTACTGGAGAGGAATAGAGAATGGATCCAATTGTCAAACAACAGCGCAGGGGCGCGATTCTCCTGCTGGTGTTCTTCGCTCTCGCCATGGGAACATTCGGCGGTGTACTGATTGCCACAGGCTTGGACTGGGTACCACACACCCTGGCGCAGAGCACGCAGCCCGCCCAGGTGGAGCCTTCGACGTTTCTGCTGGATACTCAGCGGAACTTCCGCGAAATGGTCACCACGGTTCGACCGGCCGTTGTGACAATCCTGGCGAGGGGAGTCGAGGTCGACTACGGCGGATTGCCGGACTACCTGGGGGACCCGTACGAGTGGTTCTTTGACCTACCGGATCCCTTTGATAGGGAGTCCATCCCTGAGTGGTTTGATCCGCCTGAACGTGAACGTGAACGGGATGGAGAACGCGACCGGGAATGGGAGCGGGAAGAGCCTTTCTATGCCACGTCTGAGGGGAGTGGATTCCTTGTCGATCCGGACGGCTACATTCTGACCAACAATCACGTCGTGAAGGGCGCATCTGCGGTTTGGGTCATCATGTCCGACGGCAGGCGGTACCATGCAGAGATTGTCGGGACCGATCCGGAAACAGATGTAGCGGTTTTGAAAGTGAATATCGATGATGGGCTTCCCTATATCGAGATGGGGAACTCGGAGGATCTGCACGTGGGCGATTGGGTCATGGCGATCGGGAACCCGTTCGGCACGCTGGCCGGGACGGTTACCGTGGGCATAATTTCCGCGCTCAACAGAGAGGATATCTGGCTTCCCGCCGAGACGTATTATAAGGACTTCATACAGACGGACGCGGCGATCAACCTTGGGAATTCCGGTGGCCCGCTTATCGACATATACGGTCGCGCGGTCGGTATCAATACGGCGATCACATCGCGTGGAAGCGGGATCGGATTCGCGATACCGATCAATCTCGCGCGCTTCGTCTATGAGAGCCTTCGCGATCATGGTGCGGTGGTCCGCGGGTGGGTCGGGCTTACCATTCAGGATATAGACCATGATCTCGCGCAGCACTTCGGGCCCGGACATACTCACGTCGCGCTGGTTGCGGATGTACTGGAGGGTGATCCTGCCGATCAGGCGGGTCTCCAGTCAGGGGATGTGGTAGTCGAGGTGGCCGGTCAGGAGATTCTGGGCAAGTCAGCCGCCACCCGGATCATTGCCATGCTGCCCGTCGGTGAGCCTTCCCAATTCCTCATCTGGCGTGACGGGGAGGAGATGAGCCTGATGGTTACCCCCGCGCGTCGCGGTGAGGGTCCGATGCGTGCGGAAGATGAAGAGCTTGAGGAAGTCGAGGAGAAAGACGAAGAAGCGGCGCACGAGAGGACATGGGAAGGGGATGACCTGGGGATCAATGTTCGGGACCTTACAGCCGGTGTTCGGAGAAGGAACGACATTCCCGATGAAATAACCGGCGTTTTGATAATCGAGGTAGATGACATGTCACCGGCGGTTGAAAAGGGCATTTTTGAGGGTTTCGTAATCCAGTCAGTGAACGGTCAGACGGTTGAATCGGAGGATGAGTACTGGGACCTCATCGATGCGGCATACGAAGAGTGGCTTGATACCGGTGAGAGTGTGCTTATGAACATCGTGGCTCCCATGCCGGACGGTACCTGGCGCGGGCTATACTATGCGGTTCCATTTCAATAGGTAGCACTTTAGTCAAGTTATTCTACAACATCCGTGGTTGATGGGTATCAAGGGGAGACGGAGTTCTCCTTGTGCCCGTTTACCTTTTTATGGTTCTCTCCCCGCGCTATACTTCCTGGACCGCTCTTTGCCCGTGAGCGGTCTGATCTGAATGTATCCATCCGCGATGTCTCCACCACCAATGGTCACTCCCTGGCAGCAAGTCGTCTGGGGAATCCTGACACTGGCCATGTTCCTGAGCTGGTGGGCCTGGTTCGCCAGGCGGGAGGCGGATGATTTCACTCTTGCGGAACGCCTTGTCGCCGCATTTATTGGCACCGTAATTCAAATCATCGCAACGACCTTTATTCTCGGATGGCTTCATCAGCTTCGCTATTGGCCGTTGGGCATCGTCAACGCGGTGATCGCAATAACCCTGGCTGTTTGGGTCGGGAGATCGCAAGGCGGACGGAGTTCTGCAGGGGAAATCGCGCTTGCATGGCGGACACTTTGGCGACTTGTCAGCACGTCAGGGGCGGTCGCAGCGGCAGGGGCAATTACTGTATTGGCAACCATCTGGGTCGTTTATCTCGGCACTTTGCTTCCGCTGTACGACTACGATGTCTGGGCGTATCACCTGAGCTGGGTCGCGTACGCGCATCAGGAGGGCTCGCTCGGACCGTTCCCGATGCCCTGGCCGTTTGTGGACTGCTACCCCATGAACACCCAGATTCTGTTTCTCTGGGCCGTGATCGGAACAAACACCGACCAATGGGCGAATATCGTGCAGACGCCGTTCGCGTATGTCAGCGCGCTTTCATGTTACCTGTTGGCGAGGCACATCGGCGCTCGTCGCATCGATGCTGCGCTGATCGGGCTTCTCATTTTCAGCATCCCGACGGTTCTCCACCAGATGTGGACGGCGAAAGTCGACCTGGCGATCACAGGCGGAACATTGGTGACCCTGGCGTTTCTTTCGAGGCGACGTTTCACAGCGAGTTCGCTTGTTGTCGCCGGATGCGCCGCAGGGTTTTTCATCGGATGCAAGGGATCGGGGATGATTCTTGCGATCGGACTGCTGCTGTTTCTCATCTATCGACTCCTGACAATCAGCACGGATGATTTCGGACTCCCGAAAGGGAAGCGATTCTCGACCGCACTGATCGCCCTCCTCATTGTGATAATCCCCGCATTCCTCCTGGGTAGCTTCTTCTATCTGAGGAACTGGGTGATGTACGGGAATCCGGCGGGGATTTTTGAAGTGAAGATAGGATCGATCAATTTGTACGAGGGAATCGATCTCAAGGCGCTTTTGTGGCGGGCTAATCTTGTGCCTTCCGCTCTGTACGATGCCCTGGAAACCGGAAACGAGTGGCCGATTGTGCTGGATGGTTTCTTCGACCCCCAGAGCGCGTTCTGGCAGGGGGGGTTCATCGGCGGATGGGGTTCGCCGTGGACCACTCTCATGCTTCCGGCGGTGCCGGTGGCGTTCCTGCTGGGATTCATAAGGCGGAAATGGATTGTCCCGGCGATCATACTCACCTGCCTGATTCCGTATTTCCTGTTCTCGTCCGTGCACCATGTCTGGACCCGCTACTATCTTCCGGTCATTGCGGTGGGCACTACGTCACTTGCCTACATGCTTGTCGTGCTTGACAGGAGCTGGATTCGTCGGGCGATCAGGGTGATCGCGGTCGCATCGATGCTTGCGACGGTTTTCGTGGCCTCGCAGCATCTACTTGTGGAACCGGAGCATATCAGGGAAGCGCGAGCATTGCCGTACGCCGAGCGAAATCGATTTCTGGCGTTCAATTCCTGGGGTGACAGGGATTTCGCCGATGCGTTGATTCTAGTGCAGGAGCCGGGCACGACGCTCGCGTTCACGGGACATCCGCCCCTCAGGAAGAATCGGGCGTTGTGGAACGCGACATACACTAACCGGGCTGTCTGGGTGCCCTGGGATTCGGACGGCGAAGAATGGGAGTTGCGATTGAGATCCGAGGGCGCCGACGCGGTGTTGATGCTTCCCGACAGCGATGAGATGCGATGGGGGATTATGCATCTCGACAGGTTCCAACCGCTTTACGTTGGGGAATTGGGTGGGATTTTTCGGATGGTCAAGGAGGACAATGATGGTGGATAAAGGGAGTAATATGAATGCGGAACGGCCATCTCTTGATGAAAAAAGCCCGACCGTTCGCTTTTTATCAAGGGTCCTTATCGCAATATACCTGATCGGGGTGATTACGTTCGGCTACTGGTACTGGATGCGTCCGGTTCGCGCGGATCAGTTCAGGGATGCGCTGACCAAATGGCGGGAGATCGCGGTCGATTCTGATGTTCCGGTCCCGAAAGACGAGAGGTGGGGGATTTGACGCACTGGGAGCGCCGCCGTCCCAGCGGCAGTTGAAAAAAAAACATAATCGGGGGAAAATCTGTGTGCCACCCTCAAGCGAGTCTTCGAGCTTGTGGGTGATCTTTTAAGGACTGCAACCCGTTTATTCAAGACACGCACAAGTAATTCAAGACACCCACAAGCTCGAAGACTC
>CBDUXL010000148.1:0-8241 GCA_965371155.1 uncultured bacterium
CGATTGGACGGATCTTCCCGTTGGCTTCTCACCCCTCGCCTCGTGCGGTCCGGAATGTTGCTTGTCGTCCTGCGGGGTTGTCTCATCAGTATGCAGCCTCCATGCTGTAGAGGAGTCTGATTGTGCGAATGTCACGGTCCGACGGAGTTCGGTGGGATGCGATCGGGTACATGCAGTCTCCTTCGAAATCGGAATGTCCCCATAGTCCCAAGGCATGACCGATTTCATGCAGGGCGATAGTTTCCAGGATGGCGGCCCGAGGCAGCCTGCTTTCGGGATCGAGCTTGATGAAGATTTCCGGTCGATAGCGGGTGCCTGGACGGAGTCCGGCAAGCCCGGCTTTGGTGCCCGGCAGATCGGCGACGAATCGGATAAGGAGGTCGTCCCCTCCGCTTGAGGAGGCGGGGACGAAGGTCACCTGCCCGTCGAGGGCATCCTCCCAACTTTGCAGAGCCTTCAAAACCGTCGGTTCGAGCCTGGAAAGTGTCTGCTGTGGATAGCCTGCCGGAAGCACGATAGTGTACCTGATCTCGTCCCGCTGAAACCTCAGCGCCAGCCGGTCGAAAAGCACCGCCGAGAGATAATCCGGGGTGCTGGGACGGGAGACCAGCGACCGGATCGAGCGGTAGGCGGGCGGAACGATGAAGGCCGTGCCGAAGGAGATGAGAGCAATGAGCGCAACGGTGCGAAAAAGGCGTCTGACCCAAAGCGATTTCCGTGCGTACTCGTACTCATCCAACCCTTCAACTGCGATCAGGTGCGGATCGGTATCTTCTTCATGCGTAACGAACTCGTCCTCATCGTCGGGACCGTCCACAACCGACAGATCCCATTCGGTGAGGTCCCAGGGGTCATCGTCGAGCCCATCTTTAGTATCGTGAGGCGGATTCAAACTGTTTAACCCATTTTCGGTTTGATTTAGTATAGCAGCGACGAATTTATCCGGCAACATTCGGCGTTTTAAAGCATATGCGGCACGAGAGACAGGAATAGGGCAGATGCGATGCCTGGGTCCTACCGGAGGTGTTTAGATTCTGTCGGCTCTGAGACGGCGTGAAAATGAGAAGGAGGGAGCCGGACTGCTCAGATGTACTTGAGGTCAGGCTCCCTTCCGTGTTGCGGGGAACTTAAGAGAGCTGAGAGGGTTTTTGGAAAGGCCAGGGAACGAAACCCTCTCATGTATTTTTTTGCAGGTTTTTATGTCGCGCGCGATCCGGACTGTTTCCCGGGGTGATGGGTCCCACCGGATTGCCGTCGAGAATCTTAGTCATGGAGACCCGGTTACCGTAATCGTTGTATATCACCTCGTCCATGATGGTGCGCATGAGATAGATGCCGCGACCGTTGATGTTCAGGAGGTTCTCATCGGCAGTCGGATCAGGAAGGTGGGCATGGTCAAAGCCCTCACCGGAGTCCTCAACGGTAATCACAATCCGGGTTGGTCCCAATGAGTATCTGATCCGCACGTCGCGTTCAGGTCGCCCAAGAGCTTCTCCGTGTCCGTGGATAATGGCGTTTGAAATTGCCTCATCCAGCGCCAGACGGACCCAGAACAAATCGGAATCCGAGGGAAGATACTCGCTGACTTTGCCGAGTATGAGTCGGACAGACTCCACGCGATCCGTGTCGGGTACATGGATCTCGCCTTCGGTCTCGTAGATAAGGCCGGCATCGCCCGCGGGATTAACCGCCAGGAGCGCAGCCGTCTCAACGGCGACATCGCCCAGGAATCGCTCTATTTCAAGGAGATCTTTCTCATCCAGGATCAGGGCGCCATGGCCGAGCACGAAGCCCATGACGTGCTCGGGCCCGGAGTCGGGGTGACGCAAGGGCATGAGGATTGGGAACGGCCGATGTCCTACCAGTCCCAGGTCGGCGACAATGTCCTTGACGACATCGGTGATAACTGCAATGTCATCCTGGGAATCGGCAGTCAGTGCTTCAATGGACCCGGGGGGAATGGTCACGGTTCTGCCGACCGGGTCGGGCGCGTAGCCACGCCCGGCGTGAACTTTGAATCCTTCATCGGAGTTGAGAGCGATGAGACAATCGGTCAAGTGCAAGGTGCCGGCAAGCTGGTCGAGGCAAATCCGGAAAATTTCATGGATATTGCCAAGGATTCCGATGGAGGATGCGATTTTTCCCAGGGGATCGGGAGGTTCGGTTTGCTCAACAGATCCGGTTAGACGTCGGAGGCGCTCGATGATCTCTCGGGTGCTAAAAGGCTTGAGGAGGTAATCATCAGCCCCGTTACTCAGCGCCTTGTATGCGATCTCCGGCGTCTGATAGTGGGCTGTTACCAGTATGTGCAGATCTTTGGCGCGATCTGTCAGGTCTGAAAGATGGTCGGGCTTTATGGATGTGCCGTCGTGCAGATCGACAATGGCGGCTACAGGCTTGGCTTCATCAATGGCAGCCAATGCATGGCTGATCGTCTCGGACCAGTGAACGTCGTAGCCCTCTGCCTCGAGAATTCGCCTGAGACAGGAGGCGAGTTCCCGATCATTTTCAATCAGAAATAAACTAGGCATCAGTAGGTCGTTCCCTACCGGAAGGCCGGTATCGAATGAACAGCAAGAGGGATTCCAAAAGATTTAATGTTCAGCCTAAGTCCCGCCAAAGAGAGGTTCGATTAGTGGTGGGGCTGTGTGGGGCTTGAATAGTTGGGCGGCGGGAAGGCAGAGCATTAAATTAATGAAAAAAGAGACCGTCTCTATGCGGCAGAAAATAAGAGTAGGCGTGGGTGGACAGGCCGGAATGTCCCTAGTTGGACATCTTGCCCCAGGAATCGAGTTTGCGTTTCAGGGTTTTTCTGGAGATGCCGAGAAGCTCAGAGGCGTTTTTTCGATGCTGATTGGTGAATTCAAGGGTGGCAAGGATGTGCTCTTTCTCCAGGTGTTCGAGTGTGACCGGTCGAAACCCGCCGTTTCGAGAAGCCGGCGTTCGATCGCGCGTGCCGGTGCGGATTTCCTCAGGAAGGTGCTTGACGTCAATGGCATTGATGTCTTCGAGGATGAGAATTCGTTCAATCACATTGTCGATTTCGCGTACATTTCCGGGCCAGTCGTATGCGCGCATCAGGAGGGCTGCTTGAGGGTTGATCTGCCTTACGTTGCGATTCAAGAGCTTGTTGTGAAGTGCGATGAAATGCTTGGCGAGAAGAATCACATCGTCGCCGCGATCTCTTACCGGGGGAATATGAATGGGAACGACATTCAGGCGATAGTACAAGTCTTCGCGGAATCTCCCTTCCTCTATGAGGTTCTTGAGGTTCTGGTGTGTTGCTGCGATTACCCTGACATTGACATCGATGACCTTCTCCCCACCGAGCCGCTCGATAGTACGGTTCTCCAGAACGCGGAGGATTTTCGCCTGGAGATGGAGGGGCATGTCGCCGATTTCATCGAGCAAAAGCGTTCCCTTGTCGGCCCGCTCGATCCGGCCCATCTTGCGCTTCTTGGCGTCGGTGAAAGCGCCTGGTTCATAGCCGAACAACTCGCTTTCCAGCAGGTTCTCCGGAATATTGGCGCAGTTGACAGGGATAAACTCATGTCCTGCACGGGGACTTGCCAGATGCACCGCACGAGCGAAGACCTCCTTTCCGGTGCCGGTCTCACCGGAGAAAAGGACAGTGGCATCTGTACCGGCGACTTTCCTGGACTGGCTCTTGGCGCGACGGATTGCAGGGGAATCGCCGATAATGGTGTCGATGCCGTATTGCTCGGTATCTCCAGCGTGCTGCTCTTCATTGGAGATGCGGAGGTTGATGAGTTCGCTTGCCCCCTGGAGCCTGTTGGCCAGGTCCGCCTGATCCCAGGGTTTTGTGAGGAAATGATACGCGCCTGCGCGCATCGCCTCGACGGCAATCTCAATGGTGCCGTAGCCGGTCATCATGATAATAACCGGATTGCCCGGACGGCTGTTGAGCTCCTTGAGGACCGCAAGGCCGTCCATGTCGGGAAGTTTGTAATCGAGGAGGACGATGTGAGGCTCTTGTTCGGCCTTTTGCAGAGCGGATTCTCCGTCCGGCGCCTCAATCACGGTGAAGCCCTCCTCCTGAAGCCACTCTCTGAGGCCGTAGCGGATGCTCTCTTCATCATCAACAATAAGTACCGATAATGCCATGCGGTTTCACCAGGTATTCAGGCGTACTTGCAGAAATAGTATCGCTTTGAATCACTTAGCATTTTCTATAATCTCAATTGGTAAACCGTATTGGGAGCGGAAGTATGCAGGGCGCACCGGGGATGCCGCTTATCTACGATTTTTAGACAGTAGATTCAATAATGAAACCGGGGCCTTTGAATGTCGATATTACTCTGGGCTTAGATGACCGGTGTGGTGGGGCGGCAATGCAGATAAGTGATATATCCAGCAGGATCCACAGCGCGCTGGCTTCCTCCCATGAATTGTCGAGGACTCAACGGGAAGAATCCGCGCTGGCACGTGCCCTCGAGAGACAGCGATCGGGCGAGGCTGGAGGCGCGCGCGACAGGCTGACCATTCGCTTGAGCACGCTCCGGCTGGATGCCGCCGAGTTGAGGCAAACACACAGGGATGTCTCCAAAACCCAGGCGCGTCGCACGATCTCCCAGACCGTGCAGGCCAAGGTTGGGAGAGTCCAGGGGGAATTGGAGGAGATGCAGAGGCTGGCGGACGCTGTTGAGGCCGGTGAGGTGACAGAGGATCAGCTTCAGGATGTCCAACTTATGATGGAGAGCCGGATGGCTCATATTGATGTGGCGGTATCGCAGGCAAAATTCGGCGGACAACAGTTGATTACCGGGGAGACCGTTCGCATAACGACTGATTCACAGACGGAAGAAGGATTCGATGTAACCTACGAACGGGTGGATAGTGAATCGCTCGGACTCAACACGGTGGATGTCGTGAATCAGTCATCGCCCGGTGTCGCTGCGGAGCTTGTGGAGAAGGCAATGGAGGCGGTTTCGGAGATTTCCGGCAAGATCGAGAGGGAATATTCTTCCCAGGGAACGCAGCTCGAGCGGCAAATGGGGGAGTTGCAGGAGAAAATGGCAGAGATGAGATCGCATGAGCGTCTGAACAGCCCGACGGAAGAGCGATGGCTGGGTGGTGTGAAGGACAAGTTAGGGGCGATGACGGGGGATCTTCGAGGTGTGATTTCATCCACGAGGCTGGATGCAGGGATTGTCACGTCCGTTCTTCGGTAGTCCAAATGGAGCAAATGGTGATGTGCGGCGGATGGGTTATTCGCCGTTTTCGTTTGCACGCCATTACCGTGTGAACCGAGAGCATGGTATCATACTCGTAAGTGGAGGCCACATGAGCGGGGCAGATTGCACAACCAGACAGGAGGGTCAGAAGATGACCAGGAAAATTCGATGGCTGCCGGTAGGTATCGTGCTTGCGATTTCATTGGTTATTGGAATTAATGCACCGAGCCGGGCGGAGATTCTTAACGGTGACGAGTACGGCTGGCTCGAGGTGCGGGATTTGAGCATGATAGAGGAAGCCGCGGGCATGTTCCCGCCGGTGAGCTTGAGGTTCAATGTCGGTCGGGGCGGACCGATGTATACGGGCGATGAGATAGTGATCTACTATCATGGTGTGAGTGACAAGTATGTGTCGATTATCGACTACTCGCCCGATCGAATAGTCAAACCGCTGGTGTTCAATGAACACACAATGATCCTTGATGGACTGAATCGAGAGTTCGTCGGCACTGTGGGCGATGTGCTCGGTAAGGAGCACGTCCTGCAGATTGTCACGAACCTCCCTCTGACCGACGAAGAATTGCAGGCGATCGCTCTTGCGCCGAATGAGATAGAGATCGGAGAAATGGTTATAATCGCCGCGGTGAGCGATTTCAACATCGTAGGGTACGGCAGCGACCCGGATTATGAACGGTACGATGCCGGGCGCGTTGAGATGATCGAACTTGAGGAATTTGCTATATACATCGATTACCCGCTAAATAGGTATCCGTACAACCCGTGGCCTTACATGTATCTGTACCCGTACGCCCGTTTCCAGCCGATGGTGTACATGGAGCGTTTCGGGCCGCTGACAAAGACCTGGTACGTGTTCCCCGGTGCCGAGCAGATTGAAAGCAACTTCTGGGACTATGCGTACACCGGCTGGATTGAGGATGGACATATGGTAGTCCCGCCCGGCGGATACTGGCAGGGAACCTTCAGGATTGATGATCCTTACTCACCTTACTGGCTCAGAATTCTGCCCTACCTGATTCGGGAGAACACCTCTTATGCGAACCTGCAAGTGCAGATTAACGGTACTCTGGTCGAGCCTTCGTTTGACATAACCGGCGCGATCGGATGGGGCGAGCACTGGACCACCGATCCGTTCGCCTATTACAGCGTGGAGAGGCTTCTCAGGCGGGGCGAGAACACCTTCCGCTTGTACTGGCCCGAGGAAGAGGAATACGATCTCGAACTTCAGATGCTGGACATAGTGCCGAGCGAAGTGATGGAAGAAGAGATGGCAGAGGCCCAGGAAGCAGCGGAAACGGAGGAAGTTGAGGGAGAGTAGGGGAGCAGATTCATGGCTGGAAGCAGTCAGTGGCAGCTTTAGGGCTTACGAGCGGGCTTTGTTGATTGTGTCCAGAAGCTCATCCATGTTGAACGGCTTCTTAAGGGCAGCATAGGCGCCGAGGTGTCTGGCTTCCTTGATGAGCTTCTCCACCGCGTAGGCCGTGATCATTATTACCGGTGTGTCCGGTGAAATCTCCTTGAACTTCCGGAAAGTCTCCACCCCGTTCATCTCCGGCATCTTGACATCCATCAGGACGACATCGAAGTCGGTGTCTTTGGCCTTGTTGAGAGCTTCGCTTCCATCAAGGGCTATTGCCACTTCGAATTCCTCCATCTCGAGAATGTCCTTGAGCATCTCGCACAGGTCCTCGTTGTCGTCGACAACAAGGATTTTGCCTTTGATGATGACCATCATAAGGCATCCCTCCTTCAGTTTTTCTAAGCGATCGGCAAGCGTATGATGATAGTTGCGCCTTCATCCTCATTGGCTTCAGCTTCAACACTGCCGCCGTGCTTTTCGATCGCCATTTTGACAATGGGTAGACCGAACCCGATGCCCTTGGCTCTTGTTGTAAAAAGAGGCTCGAAAACCCTTTCGAGTTTATCGGGGTCGATCCCGGGTCCAGTATCCGAAAACCTGATTTCCGTGTGATCCTTGTTGTTATAGGCAGCCTTTCTCAGGCTGAGGGTCAGCGAACCGCCATCAGGCATGGCCTGTATTGCGTTCTGCATCACGTTCTTGAAAGCCATCCGGAGCTGGCCCGGGTCAGCCATGACCTGCATGCCATCAAGGGACAGTTCCCAGTTAAGTGCGATACTCTCCGGTATATTTGATGAATCAACGCTTGAGTGAAGGATTTCAACCAGATCGACAAGCTCAAGCTCGAGCGGTTCCATGCGCGTGAGCCTGAGAATGCTGTCGATAGTACTTGAGCAATAGTCAACCTGTTTCTGAATCTTATCAAGGTGATTCAGAACCTTTTCATCGCCTGCCTGGAATCGCCGTTTCAGGAAGTAAACCGAGCCGGCGATAACACTGAGAGGGTTACGTATCTCGTGCGAGATACTTCCGGAGAACTGTCCCATGACAGCGAGGCGCTCGGAGGCGAGCAGTTTCTCCTGGATCTCCCTCAGTTCCCGAGTGCGCTCCTCGACAAGTTCCTCGAGACGTTCACGGTACTGAACCAACGCCTCCTCAGCTTCCTTCTGCTCGGTGATGTCTATGGCGACACCTTCGAGGTACCCTTTTTCTCGATACAGACGTGCCGAGTAACGGAACCAAACGATCCCGCCGTCAGCTCGAGTCATCCTGGCTTCCAGGTTCCTGACTTCGCCTGTCCGGTTCAATTCTTCGAGCATGCGTTCGCGTGTGCCTGCATCGACGTAACGGTCGGTTGCCATGAAGTTCCGAATAATGGCTTCCCGGTTCGGATAGCCGAATGCCTCGGCAAGTCGATCGTTGGCCTCAAGCAACATGCCGTCGCTCACTCGAGTTCTAAACAGTCCAACCTGCGCGTTGTTGAAAATGGCACGGTATTTCTCCTCGCTTTCCTTGAGAGCTTCCTGTGCACGCTTGCGGTCGGTGATATCCTGGTCCGTGCCTCTGTAGCCCAGGAGGTTGCCTTTCGAATCGAGAATCGGCACACCGGTCGTGTCCCGAAAAAACAGCCTGCCGTCCATGTGTAGATTCGGGTTTTACAGGAAAAAA
>CBDUXL010000149.1:0-8176 GCA_965371155.1 uncultured bacterium
GGACTCCTTCGTGATTGAGAAATACGGAGCCCTGTAGCTGACAACCGGCTCGCCGGTGATCTCCTCCAGCATGTGCATCGACCGAGATACGTCCTTCTCGAACTCCTCCGGAGTCTGAGCGTATACGAATCGGTGTTCGCAGCCGTGGCTTCCGATCTCATGTCCGGCCAGGTGGATCTCGGCGATCAGCTCCGGATGGCGCTCCGCGACGTGACCGAGCACGAAGAACGTGGCCCGCGCGCGCTCACGATCGAGGATATCCAACACTCGCCTCGTGGAATCGACCACGCGGTCCTCGTACCCGTCCCAATTGGCCGGATCCGGATCCAGACCATGGAACCAGTCCTCGACATCGATAGTTAGAATGTTGCTCGTCATTCTCTTCTATTGGTCAGTCCGAAAGACTGTTCAATCGGAAATAAGCCGGCGCTTCGTCGGAATCCGGCAAATTCGAGTTCCCATGACCTGCGCCAAGCATCCACATGATTAAATACCCAATTCTGCAAAGGGTTGGTGCAAGTAGATGCCTGTACTGCAATCAGCAGAAAAGATTATTCCACTGGGTACTCAAATGCAAGTTTCTCAGGAGCCCCTGTCCCTTTCGCCGGCCCGAAACCTCCACTATCCCGTCAACGTGTCCGATCGACAAGCGACTTCTTCAATTAATACTGATTATAAGATATTATCTGAATTCCGGCAACCCTTGCATGTCAGTTGACTTAATGCCGTTAGACCGCTTCTTCACACCTTCACATAGTCTGTCCTGCATGCCTCGGTGCCGTCGGGCAGCTTGTAGATTTCATAGTCGCCGAAAAGGTTCGGCGCCTCCTCTTTCAGGAGGCGACACATCATCACTGCAAGACGCCTGATTTCCAAATCAGCAGCCGGATTCGCTCTCAGCTCGATAAAGTGCCTCAGCGCGCGCACATTTGCGGTGACAAACATCTTGGTCTCGGTCGCATTTGGAAGAATGCACCTTGCAGTCTGACGCGCCATTTTTCTGAGAGTAGTCCGGTCTTCGATTTCCGGGCACTTGTCGCGAACCAGCTCCGTCAACCGGTCGGTCATTTTCTCATAGACCGGACGGATTGCATCAATTGTTTCCGTAAACAGCTTGTGCAGCTCGGGATCATTGGCGACCAGATCCGGCTCCACGAAATTGCAGTCCGACTCGTCCACATACCTCTGCGAAAGCTGCGAGTATGCCCATCCAGCGCGATGGCGGACAAGTTCATGGGTTAAGCTTCGGGTGATTCCGGTGATAATGAATGAAAAAACCGCGTGTTCAGTGACAGAACCGTGCTTCACCTCGAGAATATGCCGGATATATTGCTCGTTCGACTTCCGACCCTTGCCGAAACTCATGTAGCAAAGTCGCCCGGACATCTCAACGAGCTTCTCCGCCGGGACATCGGAGTCGGTTTCCCACCCCATACCCTCATCGTGGAGGAACTCGCGAATCCGGTCCTCATCAAGGACTTGCTTTCCAATTAGGTAGAGTTTCGGCTCTCTCAGAATCTCCATGGCGGCCCGATTGTATCACACAAGCAGATATTAACCATGCCCGCGCCACGCCGTGCCACGTGCATCCCGCCTGTGCCACGTGCATCCTGCACGTGATACATCGTGCCATGCGCATCCTGCGCATGGTAGAATCTAATTCAAGACATGCCCGTATACGTGGGAACATCCGGATTCTCCTACCCCGAATGGATCGGCCCCGTCTACCCGAACGGAACCGCGCAGAAAAAAATGCTCGAGGTCTACTCGAGCATGTTCGATATTGTCGAAATCAACGCTACTTTCTACCGACCGCCGGGACCGGACATGTTCAAACGCTATCCCGAGCGCACGGGCGGTCGGATGAAAATCGTGGTGAAGCTCCACGGAACTTTCACGCATGAGAGAACAGCCGATAAGGGCGACGCACGGCGGTTTGATGAAGCGGTGAAGCCGTTGGAAGACGCCGGGCAATTTGCAGGATATCTCGCGCAATTACCGCAGTCATTCCACAACACCACTGAGGCCCGCGGGTGCATCGAAAGGCTCCGGGAGCTCTTCCCCGAAGCGCCCCTGGTGTGCGAGTTCCGTCACAAGAGTTGGTGGACACGGGATGTGCTTGAATTCTTGAGGGATATGAACGTTTCGATGTCCAGCGTGGACGCGCCTGATATCTCGTCCCTTCCACCTCGTAACGCGACCTTCACCGCCGAGCCCGCCTACGTAAGGCTTCATGGTCGAAACGGGGAAACCTGGTACGCGGGAGACCGGGAGGGGCGGTACACGTACAAGTACGATTCCGATGCGCTCGAGGAATGGCTTGGGAAGGTCATAAAGCTGATAGTGAAGTCAGACGACGTGCTGGTTCTGTTCAACAATCACCCATTCGGATACTCCGCGATGAACGCTCAGAAGTTTCTGGATCTTCTTCGTGAGGCAATGCCTCACGCCCTTCCTGCGCCACGGCCGCCAATACCTCCCGATATTGAACAGGGCACCCTCTTCTGATAAGCGCTCCGCTCTGGTACATTGTTCTCACCCGAATGCCGGACCTTTCCAGAGAGATACGCAAGTTCCCCCCGTCCGACCCAGGCTCATCGCCGATCCATGTCGGTCTGGTGTATCCGAACACCTATCCCGTTGCCGTCGCGAGCCTGGGATTTCAGACGGTCCATCGAATCGCACACTCGGTCCCGGGAGTTGTGACACATCGCGTGGTTTTGGACCGGGAGGACGGGAGAAGCTATCCATCCCGAACGCTTGAAGAAGGGCTGGATATCAAGTCTCTCGATGCGCTCCTGGTATCGTGCTCGTTCGAACCGGACTACCTTCACCTGGTGAGGATTCTGCATGCAGCGCGAATACCACCACTTCGACGCGATCGGGGATCGCTGCCGCTGGTGATTATCGGTGGAATCGCCGTAACCGCGAATCCCGAGCCGCTGGCGCCATTCGCGGACGCGATCGTTATCGGTGATGCGGAGGTAATTCTTCCCGATCTTCTGGAGGACCTCATTTCGAATTACCCGCTCCTTCGGGGAGACAGGTTCAAACTCGGCAGGGAGGATCTTTACGAGGATTGGGACAGCCGAGAGGGGATTTATGTTCCCGCGCTTTGGGAGGACGATTCCGGCGAGTTCGATTACCGAAATGGGCGGAGGATCAAACAGGCCGTCGCCGGGGACCTCGATTCGCACACCTCCTGCACGCCGATAATTTCTCCCGATGGTGTCTATGGGGCAAAGAACCTGGTCGAGATCAGCACCGGATGCACCACACGATGCAGGTTCTGCCTTCTAAGCTTCAATTCACCTGCCGGACGCGACCGCTCCGCCGAGAGCATCCTGGAAAACGCTCGAATGTTTGCCCCGGATGAAGCATCGGTCGGTCTTGTCTCGAGTCGCGTCAGCGAGCATCCAGAGATTGTGCAGGTCATAAATGAACTTTCATCGGACGGTTACGAGGTCTCAGTCAGCAGTTTGAAAGTTTCGAGCACAACGCAGGAGTTGCTGGAAGCCCTTCACAAAGCCGGCGCCGCGAGCATCACTTTCGCGCCCGAGCACGGAAGTGCCCGAATGAGGGAAATCATAGGGAAACCGTACTCATACGAGGAGGTCCGCGACCGGGTCAGGTGGGCGTTCGAGTCGGGCATCAGGCGGGTCAAACTCTATTTCATGACCGGTTTCAAGGAGGAGACGGACGAGGATCTTGACGCAACACCGGAGTTTGTCCTCTCGCTTGCTGACGAAATCAGCCTCGATGCTCTCCCCGTGGGCTGTCGGCTTGCCGTGAGCATAGCCCCGTTCGTGCCGAAGGCGCGAACGCCGTTCCAGCGACGCGCGATGGATGACGAACAGATCCTCAAACGCAAGATCAAGCGCATGCTGGGCCCTCTGAAAGGCAGGTCCAGGATTGATTCTGAATTTGAGAGCCCAAGGGAGGCGGTCCTGCAAGGTGCTCTGTCGATAGGCGATCGACATCTGGCGGACCACCTGTTGGGAATCTCCCAAATCGAGGGGTCTCTCCTTTCATCCTGGGATACAGCGTTGCAGGCACACGGCGACTCACCGCGAGAATCGGTGCTAAACTCCCGTCCATCAGGTTTGGAGCTTCCCTGGAGCTTCGTAAAGCGTCCGGACCTGGGATGAGACTCATGAACGTCAACATCGCAGAGAATGTGGAAAGGATTAGAGAGGCCGTGGCGAGCGCCGCGAGGGAAGCGGGCAGAAATCCCGACGAAATCCAAATCCTGGCTGCCGCGAAATACACTGATCGGGCAGGCGTTGAGGAGATCTTAGGCGCGGGGATTAGCCTGATCGGGGAGAACCGGGTTCAGGACGCCGGAAAGAAACTGGGTGCGAAGGATGATGGCTCGCAAAAGGACATCCATGACGATTTCCCGCGGTGTCGGCTTCATATGATCGGTCATCTTCAAACCAACAAAATCAATCAGGCGCTGAGGCTGTTCGATTTGATCGAAACAGTTGACCGCACTCACCTCGCAGAAGCCCTCGAGAAACGCCTTGCCCCTCAGAATCGCACTCTCCCTGCGCTTGCGGAAGTGAAGCTCACAGGCGAAACGACCAAGACAGGTTGCGAGCCGGACGACCTTCCCGCACTGCTCGATTTCATCTGGACCAACTGCCCGCATGTCGAGCTGAGAGGACTGATGGGAATGGGGCCATGGGATCCCGACGCTGAGGTAGCCAGGCCGTTCTATCGTGAATTGAAGTCCCTTTTCGACCGGGTGCTTCCCTCAGCGCCCGACTCCTCGCTGTTTGACACTATCTCCATGGGCATGAGCGCCGATTTTCATGTCGCGATCCAGGAAGGCGCCACGTTGGTCCGAATCGGAAGGGCCCTCTTCGAATCGGCTTAAGTAATTGATCTAACCCAACACCCGCTGTAAAACTTTAGCTCTTATTCGGTGATATTAAGATGCATTCAGAAACCATCTTGGGCCTATTGCCGAGGTAGAGAAATGAGAAATCCTGAACCACAGCTTACCTGGTGGGAAAAAGTCAAGAATTCCTTTAGTTTTGTCGATCCGGCGGACGAATACGATGACAGGTACGATCCGCTGCTTCGAGCTGAAGAAGGCGAGCTGCTGCCGTTTCCGACCGGCACGAAATCGCAGATCGCGCTATCGACACCGACCAATTTTGATGATGTCAAAATGCCTGCCGATTACCTGAAGTCAGGCCGTGCTGTGCTCCTCAACTTCCATCGTCTCGACAAAAAGACCTCCGACAGCGCGCGGTTTCTCTTGACCGGCATCGCATACGCGGTTGACGGGTCGGCGCAGAAGATAACCGAAACGATCTACATGTTCACTCCGAACGAGGTGGGGCTGATCTACGCTGACGAGCAAGTGGACAAGGAGACTGAAACCGAAGAACAGTCGCGTTTCCAGAAGCGCCTTTTCGGATGATAACTAGGTGGTGTGCGGGCAAGTCGGTGAGGCTAAACGAGGCCGGAACCTGCCAATTGGGCAGCTCCGGCCTTTTTGTATTTCAGAGCGGCGAATAAGACCAATTGCAGGAATAAAGTAATGATTAAATGCGGGGGGGACACCTGCATTTCGGGGCGAAATGAGGTGTCCCCGAGACGAACCAGACGGGGGACATGCCATTTTTCTCCAGTGATAAACCTGACTTTGCCATTGCATATCAAGGGTAAAATGCCTTGTCCCCGAAGTTCGAAACCCCATTGTTACTGCCATTAACGCGCATTCAATATTCCTCAATATAAAATGATATTAATGCCTTTTGTGGGGAAAACTTTGGTGAAACCCTTGCTGTATTAAAATAATGTGGTAGATATTAATCATAGGGATTGGCTGATCTTGACTGCACCTTTGAAGAGCCGAACGTTTTTCAGGGCAGAAACGACGTTCGGACGGGGCCTCCTTGCGGAGGTCCTTTTTGTGTCCTGCTTGATGCTATAATCCCTGATGCCATGAACGAAATGCATCCCCTTCAACTAGGCGACCACGCATGGAAGCCCGGCGACCCGCTCTTTCTCTTCGCAGGCCCTTGCGTGATAGAGGACGCCGATATGTGCCTCTACACTGCCGAGCATTTGAAGAAAATCTGTGATGGGCTCGGCATCCTGTTCGTCTTCAAGGCCTCATACGACAAGGCGAACCGGTCCTCGATTCGTTCTTTCCGGGGACCCGGCCTGGAGGAGGGCATCGAAATTCTCGCTCGGGTCAAGGCACAGATCGGGGCGCCGGTGCTGTCGGACGTGCATGATGTCCAGGAAGCGGCGTACGCCGCGGAGGTACTGGATATCATTCAGATTCCCGCATTTCTCTGCCGACAGACATCGCTCGTTCACGCGGTATCGCGGTTCGCAAAAGCGGTCAATGTGAAAAAAGGGCAGTTCCTGAGTCCGTGGGATGTGAAGAACATTGTCGTGAAGGTCGAGGAAGGGGCGAGAAGCGCAAACAAGCACGTCAATCTCTGCATTACCGAGCGCGGCGCCTCATTCGGTTACCAGAACCTCGTGGTGGACATGAAATCCTTCCCGGTCATAAGGAGCTTCGGCTATCCGGTTGTATTCGACTGCACGCACTCCGTTCAGCTTCCCGGCGGACTCGGTCACGCAACCGGCGGCCAGCGCGAGTTCATAGAATCACTCGCTCGGGCCGCGGTGGGAGCGGGTATCGACGGTCTTTTCCTCGAAGCCCATCCGGAGGTAGATCAGGCGCTCTCGGACGCGACAAACCAGATTCCGCTGGAAAAGGTCGAAAGTTTCCTGACGCGCATAAAGGCGCTTCACGATTTCGCCCGCGAGATGCTTCCTCCAGCGGAGTCGATGGAACCCGACAAGGTCGAAGTACCCTCAGGGAAGCAGGACGACAGCGGCGATTGAGAGCGTTCTACGGCCAGCTGGACCACTACCATGGGAAAAACAAGTGACATGACCGACACATCGTTTGAAAGCAAACGCGAGACGTACCGCATGGATTTCCCGATACTCGAAAAAGAGATCTACCTCAATCATGCCGGGCACGCTCCGTGGTCGATCCGGTCTCTCGAATCTATGAACAAGTTCATGGATTCGCTTTCGAATGGTCCGATGTGGCCGTACGAAGTGTGGAATGAAAATGTGGGTTACACCCGCGAGTTGATGGCGGAGCTGCTGAATGCTTCGCCTGAAGAAATAGGTTTCAACTACAACACTTCGCTTTCTCTCAATCTTCTGACTTACTCGATACACTGGGAGCCCGGCGACAACATCATTGTTCCGGACAAGAGCTTCCCCGCGGTCGTGATGCCTGCAAAACTGCTCGGACAGTGGGGGATAGAGGGGAGGATTGTCCCGGTGGTGAACGGCCTTGCGGATGAGGATGCGCTGCTCGACGCGATTGACGGCCGCACCAGGATGATGATCGTCCCGCTGGTCAATTTCCTCACCGGTCTCAGGCTCGATGTGGCGAAGCTATCCAAAGCCTGCCGAGATGCTGAAGTTTTTCTCGCTGTGGACGCCATTCAGGCTGTGGGTCCGATGAAGGTCGATGTGAAAGCGCTTGGATGCCCGGCGCTTTGCTTCGGCAGTCTCAAATGGATGTTCGGTCCGATGGGTGTAGGCACGATGTACATCGAGCGTGAGGCGCTGGAGTCTCTCAGGATACCCCAGGTGGGGATGCTCTCGGTCAAGGATGCATGGGACTTCTTCAACTACGATCAACCGATTGTCCTGGAAACCCGGCGATACGAGTGCGGCGTGCACAACCATCTGAGCCATTACGGAATAAACCCGAATGTCAAGATGTTCCTCGATCTCGGCCCGGACAACACCGAGCGATACATACTCGGACTCACAGGCGAACTGCACGATGAGCTTACCGGTCGAGGGGCGGAGGTGGTGACGCCGAGGGAGGATGAACGTCGAGCGGGAATTGTCACGTTCAACGCACGGTCGGCGGGCTGGAACGATGCCGATGCGCTTGCTGAAGCGTTGAACGAGGCAAATATAAGGGTTTCCGTGAGGATGGGATTAGTCCGGGTGAGTCCGCATTTCTATAACAATAGGGATGAGATAGACAGGTTGTTGGAGATCACGTTCCGCTCTGCGCAATCGGGGAAAACACACCGTTCGCCCGGATAAAATACACCGTTCGTAGGGGCGCGGGGCACGCGCCCTCTGCCCGTAGCGCACGGCATGTGCG
>CBDUXL010000150.1:0-8169 GCA_965371155.1 uncultured bacterium
CAAGTTCCCTGTTTATGCGGGATGGCGCGACCCGTGCGGGTATGTCAAGTTCCATGAGCACGCGTCATCGGGAGAGGAGCTTGCCCGATGGCTTGATGAGATCGGAATCGACGTTCTTCTGGTCAATCATGGAAGCGGCGGCGATGTCGCGGGGGAAATCAGGGAAGTGTTGCTGAATGAGGATTTCAACGCGATCTATGTCCCCAAGGTCTTGCAGTACTACCACGTATCTGTGTTTGTGCACAAGGATGTCAATATTGAGTTTTACCTCGAGGAAGATGGCGTCGGGGAGAAGTATGAGGATTTGGTGATTCCCAGCATATAGCGAACCGCTCGGGAGCGGGTCGGGGTCTAAAGAGTTGTGACGGTCGTCGAAAAAAACGAAAAGAAGGAGAGTAGCTCATGAAACTCGGAGAACACGGAATGAATTGGCTAAAACTGGCAGTTATCCTATTGTTCATTATTTTTCTCGGAGCCGTAATTATTCCAAACGTGGTCCAGAGCCTGCGCAAGAGCAAGGAAGCCCAAGTGAAGTCGAACATCCACACAATCCAGATCGCGCTCGAACGATACATGACCGACAACGGTCAGTATCCTGCGTACCTGCTTGGCGGTGATATAGAAGGCTGGCAGGCTTGGCACGACAGGTGGGATGGAGTCAACGATATAGACATGGGCGATGGACGTATTGCATCAAATGCCGACGTGAAGGACCCGCTGATTGAGTACGGTTACATCACCAGCTACCCACACAACCCTTTTGTGGATGACCGAGCCGGACGGCGCATCATCGCTCGAACCAACGTGGACGGAACGAACAACCACGGCGATGGTGATCCCAGGTTCGGTTTCAAGGGGAACGTGATGGGCCAGGGATTGGACGACATGAACTTCTTCTGCGGCGCTCGCTATCCTTTTGATTACGGCTGGAGTGAGATAGAAACACGCCGCACACTCGATCGGGGCGATTGGATGAATGTTCCGGAAGAGTTCAAGAATCCTGAGACGAACATGTACTACTTATTCGGCGGTCGACGTGCCCCGGAGGGTCACGAGGATGACGTCGTTTACACATTCTGGCCCGGTAACTTCTTCTACAAGGCAACCAGCTCGGTTTTGACAACGAGCGATGGTCGCACTCATCCTCCAAATACCTTTGGCACGGGCCTGGAAAATTACGATCGATACATTCTTGGAGGATACGGCGCAGAAGGCACACGGGGGCAGGATGCTTTCCGGCTTGAGCCTTTCGATCCGGACGGTAACAGAGTCAGGTGGCAGTGTAGCGATTCGAACGAAGAAGACTTCTATTACTGCGGGTACGAGTACTTCGAGTCGTGGGATGTATTAAGGCAATCAGGCGGACTTCCGGAGGTCTTCGGTGCCGGAGATGAATACACGGGCCCGTTCCGGTTTTATACCAGGCTCATGGCGGGTTCTGAGAGCGAATTCATCTACTGCGCGCCCGATGGCGTCCCTGATGGTGTGATTTTGTGCCTTGCTGGGGTTGCCAGAAATTGACGGACAATCTGCTGACCGGGGCGCTCCCGATGGTGTTCCCGATGGTGTGATACTGGTTCTCACCGATCCCGGCAAGGGAATCCGGTCGTGGGAATCGTAGCATCATATGCGTTTTTCATTCGAAATCTGCTACACTACTGTCCTTTCCTGACACAACGACATCTCGAGGTGAGCGCATGTTCCTGAAGGAGAAAGGCTTCACGTTGATTGAGTTCGCCGTCATTGTGGCACTGCTCGCTATCTTGGTGGTCAGCGTCTGCACAGGCTGCATTGGTGCTGGGGATAAAGCTAGAGAAGAAGAGGTCAAGAGCAATATCTGGACGATCAAGGCCGCACTTGACCGCTATGGTGCAGATCACAACGGCTCTTATCCGGAGTACATTTTCGGCGGAGACCGACGAGGCTGGAACTCTCAGAACGGTTGTCGGGCAATCACTGAGGCTGAGGAGGGACATCGCCCACCGACGGATCCGTTGATCGAAAAGGGCTACCTGTCTTCTTACCCTGAGAACCCATTCTTGGGCTATGGGCGCGGCGTAAGAGAGATCATTGCCAAGACAGGTACGGTTGGGGAGAAAGGTTACGGCGATGTTCGGTTCGGGTGGGATGGTGACTTTATGGGTAACTGCCTCGATGATCCCCGGTTTCTGTTTGACGGGCCTGGGCAGCCGACCCATCTGCAGTATACGATGCTGCCGGATGCCGAGGCCGGCATCGGAGTATTGAGGGAGGGAGGTCCTAACTCGTTCTATTGCATGGGCGGTTTGCCTGGCGAGGGTGATGAGACGATCAGAGCCTGGTGGCCCGGCCAGTTCTTCTATCGTGCCTGCGGTGACTTCTTCATCCCGGATTCGCCCGGAGACCTACGGGGCCAGCAATTCGAGAATATCTGGGGATGGCCTTACGCGCGCATCAATAAGTTCCTCCTCGTCGGTTTCGGTTCGATTCGTAATCCTGGACTGGACATTATTCGTCTAACCACGAAGTCAGGTCTTGCTGCAAGCGAACATCCTGATGCCATATTCGGCTCGATAGAGGGGGAGTATTACCAGGACCATTCAGATCCTGATCGACCCGCGAGTCATCCGGATTTCGACGTCCAGGTCGCTTTTTCAAGTCCCGAGGTGTGCGGCGGTGGGGACCGTGGGTTAATGCCTCAGTTCCCATACTTGCAGGAATCCACCACCGCCTGGCTGTTTGGGGCACCTGATGGCTTCAGGGATGGAGTGATTATTACCGTGACTAATACTGGATTTTCAATCGAATAAATTGAGGGGAAGACAAGAGATGTAACACGATATGTATTAGATCCACATGTTGATTCAAAAAAAAACCGCGCTGGGGGCACGGTACGTGTTCTATTGCGGATTCTGAGATTCTTCTTTCTTCTCGAAGTCGTGCGTGAAATCGTAGCGCTCCGACGGGTCCTTCTTGATGCACGCCTCGCTGATCTCGACAAGATGATCCGCGGCGTTCGGATTCAGCTCCTTGATAGGCTGAGGCTCCTCCTCGCGAATCAAGCGCCTCAATTCGCCCTCCTCGCCCGCATTGAATGGAAGTCGTCCGGTGAGCATGCGATAGAGGATCACACCCGCCGCCCACACGTCGCTTGCCGGCACCGGCTTGGCGTCGAGCTGCTCCGGAGGCATATAATATAGCGTTCCGGCTCGAAGGGTCTTGGGATCGAGTTTGTCCTGGTAGTTGGCGAATCCGAAATCCGTGAGCACCAGCCTGCCCTCCATCGTGATTATAAAATTGGCAGGCTTGATATCGCGATGGCAGATGTCTTTGTCTCGGAAGTATTTCAACACGGCAAACATCTGAGCGGTTATGATCTCCGTGTTCTTCGGCGGTAGAGGCTGGAACCCGGCCAGGTCGATCATCTTCTCCAGGTCCTTGCCTTCCACGATTTCCATCACGAAGAAAAAAATGTTGAAAAGGCGGCTGTATTCAATTGAGTAGACCCTGGCGACGTTGGGATGGTCGAGTTCCATCATGAACTCCGCCTCAGCCATCTGCTTCTTGTGCGATTTCTTCTGGTCTGTCGGGATTTTCAGTGCGACGAGCTTGTTTTTGTTTCCGGAAATGCCCTCCAGGTCCTCGGCGGCATAAACGACCGCATAGGCTCCTTTGCCCAATTGATACTTGACACCAAACTCGTTTAGCTTCTGGTTAAGGTAAGACTTCGGTTGCATTGGAGAAAAAAAAACTCCTTCCAACAGGGATTCCCGGTTCAACCCCGGCGGGGAAGTATAGCAGGGATGCGGCTGATGGACAAGAAGAGGAAGCCATTCCCGCTATTCGTCTGTCGCATCCTCGTCCGTTTCAGGAGGACTTACCAGTTGCTCGTACAGGTCCCTGATTATCGCATTATCGGGTTCCAGGCTGAGCGCAATTTCCAGTTGCCTTATCGCGGCCTCATAATCTCCCTCTACTACGTACACTTCAGCGAGATACGATCGATACAGGCTGTTCTCCGGATCATTTTCGATCAGTTCCAGCAGTTTCTCTTTTGCCAGCTCGATATCGCCCGCGAGGACCAGGTTATATGCAAGCAATTCGAGCGGCGCCGGATTTTTTGGTCCAGCCGAGTAATACGGGCTGAATTGCTGGCAGAGACTCGCGAACTCGGCTGCTTGCTCTCGATCGTCCCTTTCCTGGAAGTAGAGAGTCAAGTTGTAGCACGCTGCCGCATAGCGTTCGTAGACTTCAACCTCAAATGCCCCCAGACCGGTGCGAGTGAGATCGAGAAGCTGCCGGAAAAGATACTGATCTTCCGGAACGCTTGCGCGAGGGTAGTCGGGCTCGTTCTCCTCGACATCCCACTCCAGTTCCAGTGCCGGCCCATCCAGAACCATATGCCAGGGCTCACCGTGGATGACCGGATCGAACACCGGGTCCCATGTGGTCAGCCAGGTTCGCCATTTCCCGCGATTTGCTCGTGCCAGGCGCTCCAGCATGCGCCAGCGGAGGTCTTCGCCCTCGTATCGATCCCCCAGAGATTCGAGACCGCTGAGATCCAGATCCGGATGCTGCCGCGAAATGTCGTCCCAGAACCAAGATTGGGTGACACCCAGCGCGTCCATGCCGACAACCGCAATTTCCTTGTCAATTCCCTCGACCCAGTCCCAATACCAGAATAGGAATATATCGTCGCCGCCTGTGATAAGGATGGTTTTTTCGGGAGAAGGCGGGAGGGTCGCGAGGACATCGTGCGAGTACACATAGCCGGCGATGTTGTCTCTCATGTTTGAGTGAGGCAGGTTCTGTTTCCAACTGAAAAATGCGCCGGCAAGCAGGATGATGGTTCCCAAAACGACCAGGGGAGCTTTGCCGCGCTTCGAGTAGAGTCGTCCCAGGCCGACCATCGTGGCGGCCCCGTATGCGATCAAACCTCCCAGTGCCAGGTACCAGGGGATAAAGTAGACTTCAAGGAAGAACAGGCTGGAGCGGTCGATGCGCCCGAAGTATGCGATGAATGTCGCGCTCATGACCAGGATCGAGAGCGCCGACGCCCAGATTACGGGCCGATGCGGTGATTTACGGAACAGCACATTCGTTCCGGGAATCAGCAGGATCAGAAAAATGGGGGAGTATTGGAAAAACGACCATCTGAGGAAAGCCAGAAAGATGTCGAACGAGGTCACCAGGTTGCCGGTGATCGCGCCTTTTATTTCCTGGTAGTCCGCTCGGGTGAGAACCCTCCAGAAATTCTGCCAAGTGCTTGGATCGCCCCAGTTGAGTGGCGGTTTGGACGATGCTGCAATGGGAAGATACAGATACGGCAGGAGGCCAATTGCCAGGAAGATGATTGCCTCGATGATAGCTCGACCCGGTGGCGCAACCGGTGCGACCCTGCGCGATGGACGCTGAACCGCCAGAGCCACCATGGTTAGCCAGACCAGCCCGAAGAAGAGCATCTCGTGATGGTTCGAAAGGGCCAGACCCCAGACGACACTCCCCCAACGGAGCAGGACAAGCCTTCGATGCGAGCCTGCCTTCTCCTCGCTCATGACGAGGGCTATCAGCGTCATCAAGGCCGCCAGGAGGGCGTTAAGGGCGTAAACTTCGGCTATCCCGGCCTGCGACCAGAAGGTTCGGCTTGTCGCTGCAAGCAGTGCCCCCCCGAATGCCCAGGGAGGCTTTCTGAGCAACCTCAGAAGAATCAGGTAGACAATCCAAACCGTCAGCGCAGAAGTTACCGCCGAGCAGAAATTGGCCTGCCACGCGATCGGCTGCAGGAATTCAGCATTCGGAGCGAGCCATCCAAGAGGGAGGCGGAGGAAAATGGCCAGGAGAAGGATGTAGGACGGATATCCCGGTGGATGCGCGACGCCGCCTCGCAATGCGGCGACAATCAGCTCACCGGCATCACCGTAGTATATAACCGGACAGGTGGTTGCATAGTAGATCACAAGCGCGATAGCGATAATCAGAATGCCCAGGATTCGGTGAAGTAGCGGACGACCGGAAATCGGCGGCAGAAAAGCAGGGGACGAGATAATTGGACGTGATGGCTCCAGCTCGGCGGATGGTTGCGCCGGGGTTTCGTTCAGTGTGGGCTCTTGTTGCTTGTTAACCATCAACAGGCGATCAGTCGCGCATTTGGACATCACCATTGTACAGAGCACTCAATACGGGCGCAATGAGGCCATAGCACGGGTGTTTTGGTCCATGTATACTATGAATCTCCTCGATGCCGAAAAACGCGACAATCAGCAAGCCCGGCAAGAACCAGACTCCAATCCGGAAGCCGTCCGGACGGGTCGCGCGCGCTGAGACCTTCCTTCAGGAACTCCAATACGATCGCGGACTCTGGTTTTTGCTGTACTTCGCAGTGGTCCTTGCTTACCTGCTTCTGAACCAGGGCGGGAGTATCGATATTGAGCGTCACCCCATATGGGCGTTTCGTGCGTTCGCGTTCGGAGGTTTGCTGCTTTTCAGCATCCTTGACACCAGGCGCATTCGCGATGGGCTTGCGAGAGTGAATCTCCGAGGGGTGTTTCCGATCGCGGTGGTGGCGCTGTTGTTCACGGCGAATTTCGTTTCCATACGGCCGTTTGAAACGGTCGAGGAGACGATGAACATCCTCGCCTACGCCACTATGGCGTTTCTTTGCTACACGTACATTGATTCACTTGCGCGCCTGAGACAGTTTCTTGAGATAATACTTGCTGCCGGCTTCCTTATCGCCTTCTTCGGGCTTTATATTTTCTATGGCGCGCTATGGGGACATGGCGAAACCCGCCCGCTATCAAGTCTGTTTTATTGGCACAATCCGTGCGCCGGATTCCTTTTGCTCATCTGGCCGGTCATGCTGGCCCAGTTCTACTCCCTCAGACGAGGCTGGCAGACTTCCCTTATCCTCTACATCTTCTATTTCACCTTCACGGCTTTCGGGTTGACTCTGTCTCGCGGCGGATGGCTGGCGGGGTTCGTGCCGTTTTTCTTTATCCCGTTTTTCCTGTCTCGTAAGAAGCTTATGGTGTCGTGGCGACCCATCGTCCTCGTCGTCTTGTACTTCATGTCCGCCATTCCATTTGTGCTGAAATATCGCGGACGCTTCTTCCAGCCGATAATCGACCGCTGGAACCAGATGCGATGGGATGATTACTCGGTTATCGGGCGTTTCGAATTCTGGGATATCGCCTGGAGAGTGTTCCTGAAGCATCCCTGGGTCGGGATCGGTTTCAACACGTTCGGCTACTACTACGTTCACTACCAAACCAATCCGCAGTACTACACCAAGGACCCCCATAGCCTGTATCTTCGCTTCCTTGTGGAGGGAGGCTTAATCGGTGCAGTTGTTATTATTTGCATGCTGATTATCGTCCTGAAGCTCCTGGTGCGTACACTTCGGACGGGTCCGGAAAGAATGCTCACCGTGTATCGTATCGGGCTGATCGGCGGGATCGTCGGTGAGCTTCTGCACATGGGAATCGATTTCGACTGGACCTTCCCGGTAATTCCGTTCCTCCTGCTCTGCCAAATCGCCATAGTAACGAGAACCTTCACCTACCCGAATGTCGAGCAGGAACTGACCGTCAAACAATGGGAGCCGGATGAGCCTGTTAAAGGAGCGGAGCCTGGTCTCCACTCCGAGTCGGAGGGCAAACCAACTCCTCGCGGCTGGTTCATCAAGCCGCTTCTGATCTGGCAACTGCTTGCGGCGCTGTTGTTTTGGATCAACATCTTCGGCTTCATTTCCATGGCATACTACGAGAGGGGGAAATCGAATATCGACCACCAGAGCGCTCTCGCGAAAGACCGCGTCGAAAAGGAGTTGCAGCAGTCCCAGAGAGAGGCTATCCGCGGCCAAACGCAGGAAGTTCCCACGATGACCCAGCTTGAGGCCGATGCGCGGTCGGATATCATTATGGAGGCAATGCAATACTGGGAGAAGAGCCTCAAATACAATCCCTGGAACTGGTATCCACTCAAGGAGATGGTGGCCGCGCATTACTACTGGTCGCAAGACATTATCGAGGCGAATCTCGACCTGGATTTGGAGGTCGTCCTGGAACCGGGTCTGGCTTTCGGTGAGCGGCTTCTAAGAGTGACACCCTACCGTCCCGCGAGTTACTACTATGTCGGCCAAATGCGAATAATCGGAGGCCGATACAGGAATGATCCGGCGCTTGCCGAAAT
>CBDUXL010000151.1:0-8169 GCA_965371155.1 uncultured bacterium
GTCGCGCCGATGAAGTGCATGAGGAAAAACCCGTCAGGATGATCCTGACGGCACCGAGCCGCCCAGTTCGCCAAGAGCGCCGACTTACCTGAGCCTGACTCGCCCAGGACAACCAACGGTTGACCATCGCCTTTTACGTGTTGATCTAACCAATCGAAATACTCATCCCGCCCGATATACACCTTGAACCGGCTCTGCGCGAACGCCTCATGTTCAGCGGCTTCACGATCGAGGGGATCAAGTTCCTCGCCCTCTGGGAAAAGCCGGTCAATCAACTTGGTGAAATCGTCAAGAACAAGTTTTCCGAAAGCATGCGGGTCCTTGTAGTTCTCACGGACAGGCATACCGCTCGCTCTGATTCGATCCTTGAGAACCACAAGTTTCTGCCGACGCTTTTCCGCGCGGTTTTCTGCGTCATCACGCCCAAGTTCCTCTATTTCCTCCGGCGCGGGGCTTTCAAGAAGTTCTGCTCTCCTGTCGGCTGGCAAAGAGTAGACGTAATGCGGATCACGGAAATAGAAATACGCATGACCAGCCATCTCGGGATTGTTCAAAACCCCTTGCAGAATCTCAAGCTCGGTGACCGACTTCTTGCGATGCTCTGCAAGCCACGGCTCCAACTCGACAAGCTCCTCTGCAATCTCCAAAGGAATCCAACCGTACTTCTCGCCCAGCATGCCAATGAAATACGGCCGACATTCATGGATTTCCTTAAGGCAAATCGGAAGCACCTTCCCCTCGGCCTTTTGCTCGTCGGTGATGCCCCATCGCAAGTCCACCTCACCCCAAATCACCCGGCGCTTCTCGCATATCTTGCGCAGCTTCGGAAAAACCCGTTTCACCAACTCCTCACGTTCCTCTTTCATATCCCGGAATGTCGAGGATATGAAGACCCGAATAACTCTCTGCTTTTGTGCCGATTGCATAAGCGTGCCTTTCATGGGCGATCACTCCTCAGGGTGTCCCTGTTCACTTTTCATCCTCTTGCTTGGAACCGAAGAAGACCGCGCATGCTCCAGCTACTTGCTTCTCCCATCCAATCCAAGGCCCATTTACACTTTATCAATTAATTCCGATGAAGGTCAACCCGGCAGATCGCTCCTACCCGGGTAGCTGGCATCAGCCACTCAAGTTAGCGTATACGCATCTTGGCGCCTGAGATATGCTAGACTTGGTGGCGGTACTTTCAGTACAACGCAGGTAAAGTGGTGGGTCGCAGATATCGAAACGGACTGCTTGTCATGCTGCTGGCGATAATCGTCTCCGGCTGCTCAGGTGCTGGCAGCCCATCTGTTCCGCAGTTGCCGGACGAGGCTGGTTCCGCATCCGAACCTGACCTGACGACTCAATCGACTGTGTCTAAGCACGGCAACCACTACCTTTGGTCGTACAACCTGGTGCACGTCGACGCGTCCAACTCGGAGGAAGTCAAGTTTGAAGTGATTCCAGCACGTCAGGTCACGGATCATTGGAACGTGCTCGGATGGCTGGAGCAGGGGCCATGCTTCGACTGCGTTGAAGTCATGGGCATTGCGGATACCCCCCAGGGCACAAAACTCATTGATATTCAGGTCACACATCCGTTCCCCGGCAAAGCCAACCTGACCGGGTTCGATGTTCGCGGGATCGCGATGTTCGATGGGAGTCACTCCTATCCTACTTTGGGTAAGACATCGCCGGACAGCTCTTACGGTGACGGCGAGCTTATGAACGCTGATGGTTACACGGCACTATATCACTACTTAACGCAGGGAAACGGTCCGGACGGTCTGCAGGGTTACATCGAGGGCAGTTTCGCAAGTGAAACCGCGCCCGGCGCGATCGTAAATGGATTCAAGCGCCTCGTATCGCCCGATCCTTCGAATACACGGAACGCATTTCTTACCGGGTCGGTGCTGGAGGTCACGTACGATATCGATATGCCGGACTCAGAGTTTGTTTTCGGCTATGCAGTGGACGCCTCGTGGTGCCCTCCGACGACGAAACCCGTGACCGATCCTATGACGCAATTCCCGCCGGAAGCCAACTGTCCTGAGCCCTGGAAGATTGACTTGGACGAGATTCCGATTGGCAATGGACTCACCGACAAGGGCGGGCAAACAGTGCTCGAAATCGCCGTATGGGACTACCAGGGCAAGGACAGTCATTCCGATCCGGTAATTGAGTGTCCGGAGTTATTCGACGGCACACTGACCGCATCGTGCGTCTGGGACAGTTTGGGTTGCACAGGTTACCAGGTGACAGTTGCGAATACGGAACTCGCTCCGGCAGGCAGTTATAAGTGCCTCATATGGGTGGAGGACAATGAGAACTCAGTCGCACCGGAATGGCTCGATTTGAGCGCGTATCAGATATATACCTTTGAAGTAATTGATGCTCCGGACGGATGGGCTCGAATCTGGGGATGGTGGGAGTACGATCAAGGTTGGTCGGTCGCAATCGACAGCCTGGGAGATATCTATGTCGTCGGTAGCTTCATGGACACCGTCGACATGGACCCCGGCGACGATATCGACGAACACGTCTCCAACGGCTACGATGACCCGTTTCTCAGCAAGTTTGATTCCAGCGGTGGTTACCAGTGGACGAGAACCTGGGGTAGCAGTATCTACGATCAGGCAAGGGGAGTAGCAGTCGGTTGGCCCGGCAACGTGTACGTCACCGGCTATTGCCACGGCGAAACCGATTTCGATCCGGGTCCGGGAATCGACATCCATACCGGCAGTAATTCTTTCCTGAGCAAGTTCGACTCGGGGGGCGATTTTCAGTGGGCGAGGACATGGGGCACCGGTCCAGGTTCTACCGGAGACGCGGGCATGGCGCTTGCACTGGACGGCAGTGGCAACATCTATGTCGCAGGTGAATTCGAGAACACCGTTGATTTCGACCCCGGCCCCGGTGTCGTCGAGTTTACCTCCCAGGGAAGTTGTGATGCGTACGTCACGTCTTTTGATGACGCCGGCGTTTTCCGGTGGGCGGGCGCATGGGGAGGCGGCCACTATGACATAGCCTTCGGTGTTGTAGCGGAACACTACGGAAGTGTCTACGTCACGGGCTACTTCAACGAGGAGATTGATTTCAACCCAGGTCCTGGAACCGAAATGCACTTTGGTCAGTGGGATGTATTCCTGAGCAGTTTCGATTCGAGCGGTGCCTTCCAATGGGTAAGGACATGGGGAGGCAATGGTCAGGATATGGGCTACTCCGCGTCCCTGGATATTGACGGCATTCTTGTGACCGGCAGCTTCTGGGATACGGTCGACTTCGATCCGGGTTCCGGAACGGCGTCCTGCACGTCGAACGGTTCAGCCGACGCTTATCTGACGAAGTTCAACGCAGACGGGGAATTCATCGCCGTGCAGGTCTGGGGCGGAGCCAATCACGACACATGCAGAGGTGCGGCGATCTACGGGTCGAATGTCACGTACGTGACGGGTCATTTCTCGGATACTGTGGATTTCGATCCTGGCGCCGGGATCTATAACTGCACGGCGGTCGGCGGCAAGGATAACTACCTGAGTAAACTGGACGCAGGCGTATGTCAATGGGCACGTGCGTGGGGCGGATCAACCATGGATGAGGCGTTCGGGGTGGCGGTCGATAGCAGCGGAAGCGCGTATGTTACAGGCTTCTTCCAGGACTTCGCCGATTTCAATCCCGACGAATTCCAGGATGAATACCACTATTCGGACGGCCACACGGATGCTTTTCTGCTCAAGGTTCTACCCAACGGCCTGTGGTGAGCAGACGACAATCGGTGACTGGTGCAAAATCAGGAATGAGAACCACAACACTCGTTTTCGTCAATAACTCCGGTCGTGCAAGCTGAAGGCAACCCAGATAATCCCATTTGAGAGTGTTTTTTTCGAGCTATGGGGAAATCGTCGTGCGGGCGTGAGTGTTCCGAGGGTCTGGCAGGGGCGGCGAGCCAGTCACTCCAACTGCGAGCGGATTTCGTCCAGTATGGGCTTGATTTCTTCGACCAGCGGTGCATAGCCGTGCTCGGTGGCCATACGGTACGCCTCCTCGGCGAGTGGGAGGGCGTCCTTAGGCTTTTCCTTCTTGGCCAGCACATCTGCTTGGTGCACAAGGCACTCTGCCAGGCCTTCTGGTAGGCCAAGCTCGCGGCAGATGCGCTCCTGTTCCTTATGTAGCGCCATCGCACCATCCAGGTCGCCACGATCTTTGAGTATCTCGCCCTGGTTGCCAAGAGAGCGCTGAAGGCCGGCCAGGTTCCCATGCTCGCGGCAGATGCGCTCCTGCTCCTTGGTAAGCCCCATCGCACCGTCCAAGTCGCCGTGCTGATTGAGAATGCCAGCTTGGATGCCAAGAGAGTTCTGAAGGCTTGCCAGATTTCCAAGCTCGCGGCAGATGCGTTCCTTCTCCTTGCTAAGCGCCATCGCACCGTCCAAGTCGCCACGTTGCCAGAGGATCAACCCCAGATTGCCAAGAGAGGCCTGAAGGCCGTACAGGTCACCAAGCTCGCGGCAGATGCGCTCGTCCTCCTTGTGGAGCGCCATCGCACCGTCCAGGTCACCACGTCGCCAGAGTATAACCCCCTGGCAGCGCAAGCACGTTGCAAGGTTCTTGAGGTCATCAGTCTGGCGGTACCGCTCGGCAAGCAATTCCCAAAGCGATAGCGCCTCTGAGAGATGACCGGTGTCTTTCAGCAGGCTCGATACATGCATTAACCCCTCGCCATCGGGAACCTCATCCGGTGCGTCCAGAACAGACCTGTAAGCATCCACAAGGCGCAATGGACAAGCATCCTGAACTTTCGCCCAATAGCGCTTTACCTCGAACTGATTCTTCTGCCAGGCTGCTTCGAAAAACTCAAGATCGGCAAGCAAATCATAAAGCCCCTGCCAGGATTCCGCTTCGGCCAGTTGCCACGGTAGCTCGTCGACCTTCCGAGGGCTTAGATCCTGCTTCGCGAAATAATCCGCAAGACGCAATCGCGCGGTTTTCCGTTTTTTCTCGTCGGACAAATACTTCCCATCTATCGCCTCGCGTATATAGTCGTGAGCAAATCCGAGCAAACCCCCGCGGTTTACCAGCATCCTCTCGACCGCGTTGTGGAAATGCACCCACTGCGCTGGCGGAAGACGCTCCCCACCTGCCCCCAGAAGATCAAGAAACTCAGCTTCGGAGAGCCCTCGACGCGACGCCCAGATGCACGTCATCGCGTCCTTGACCAGCCCCGGCCAATCGCGGTCGTAGTCCCGCTCAAGCCTATTGAGTACTTTTTCATACAGTGAAGGCGCATCCTCCGACGAGAGGTAGTACTCGATTGCCCTGTCCAGATGTTGATGCACGCCAAAGAGCCGAAGCTCGTCCAATAGCGCTCTGAGAAAGAGCGGGTTGCGCGTCTGCTCGGCGGAGGCGATCTTCTCAACTCGCGGTTTGCTAAGACTCTTTCGGTACTGCCCAAGGTAATCGCGAATTAGCTGCTTGCGTTCGTTGTCTTCGAGCGGTTTCACCTCAATCGACGGCCATTCGCGTTTATTCAAATCATCCAAAGGTCGGCCTGGCAGTGTTGAGAGAATCAATCTAACTTTCTCCGGTATGAACGGTGGTAGCCATACAAGGTCGGGTGCGTTGTCGCGATCCTCGAGCTGGTTAAGTGCATCGAGGATCAAAACGATACGACCATCCCCAACCCTCGCGTTCGCCATGTGAAGCCAGTTCGCAAACGCTGAACGGAGCTTGTCCGGTTCGGTGGGGATGTCTTCTTTTATGTCGAATTGCCTCTTGAACTCGCCCATGATCCGCCTGAGCATTGCAGCCCAGTCGGCGGAGTACGGAGTCGCACCGATGAAGTGCATGAGGAAAAGATCGTCAGGAAGATCCTGACGGCACCTTACCGCCCAGTTTGCCAAGAGCGCCGACTTGCCCGATCCTGATTCGCCCAGCACAACAAGAGGTTGACTGTCTGACTGAACGTGCTCATCAAGTCGATCGAAATACTCATTCCGTCCGATATACACCTTGAACCGACTCTGCGCGAACGCCTCATGTTCGGCTGTTTCACGATCAAGTGGGTCAGGTTCCTCGCCCTCAGGATAAAGTTCATCGATTAACTTCGTGAAATCCGCCAGAACAAGCTTGCCGAAAGTCTGCGGGTTCTCGTAATTCTCACGAACCGGCAAACCACTTGCCTTGATTAGGTCCTTGAGAACCACAAGTTTCTTTCTACGCTTCTCCGCTCGCTTTTCCGCATCATCACGCCCAAGTTCCTCTATCTCCTCCGGCGTGGGGCCTTCAAGAAGTTCTTCCCTCCTATTGGCAGGCAGAGAGTAGACATAATGTGGATCGCGGAGGTAGAAGTAGGCATGATCCGCCATCTCAGAATTGTTCAAGACCCCGTGGAATATCTCCAGCTCGGTTACCGACTTCTCACGATGTTCAGCAAGCCAGGGCTCCAACTCGACAAGCTCCTCTGAAATCTCCAGGGGAATCCACCCATACTTCTCGCCCAACATGCCGATGAAATACGGCCTGCATTCGTGAATTTCCTTGAGACAAATCGGAAGTACCTTCCCCTCGGCGGTCTGCTCGTCGGTAATTCCCCAGCGAAGGTCCACCTCACCCCAAATCACCCCGCGTTTCTCGCATATCTTGCGCAGCTTCGGGAAGACTCTTTTCACCAACTCCTCACGTTCCTCTTTCATGTCCCGGAACGTCGAGGAGACAAAAACCCGAATAACTCTCTGCTTTTGTGCTGATTGCGTAAGCGTGCCTTCCATAGGCGATCACTCCTCAAAACGTCGCTTCTCCAAATCTGACAACAGATTGCAGCGTCAAATGAAAATGTATCCTACCATATTACCTGAATAGCATGCTGACATCTATTTCCTTGCCGTGGGGAGTTCCAGTGTCACCTGAGTTCCCTTGCCGAGTTCGCTGGCAACCCTGATCCGACCGCCGTGATCGGAGACGATGCTTTGCACGATCGCAAGGCCCAGCCCGCTTCCCTCGCGTTTGGTTGTGAAGTAGGGATTGAAGATTTGCTTCAGTGATTCCGTGTCCATGCCGATGCCCTGATCGAGCACGGTGATCCTGACCCAGGGCACGCCGGCGATCTCCACCGCCCTGGCAGCGACATTGATCACACCGTCTCCGTCCTCCCCGCCCTTGCCGCCCTCCCCGCCCTCCATTGCTTCCCGCGCGTTCTTGAGGAGGTTGTTGAAAGCCCGACTCATCGCATCGCGATCCAACATCACTGTTGGAAGCGTATCATCACAAGTCAGATCGATCGTTACTCCCCCTCCGGATTTGTCGTAAAGCGCCACGGCGCTCCTGAGGAGCTCGCCGATATCGGCGGGCGCCAGGACCGGCTTGGGCATCCTGGCGAAGTTGGAGAACTCGTCCGCGAGAGTCCGCAAACGCTCGACTTCCTCGAGAATTGTCTCACCCGTGTTATTTAGAGTGGTCTCGAAGGTCTCCGGATCCTTGCCGTACGTGCGCATGAGATTCTGCATGGACAGTTTGATCGGAGAAAGCGGGTTCTTGATTTCGTGCGCGAGCCTTCTGGCAACCTCGCGCCATGCTGCGAGCTTCTCGGCCTCGACCAGTCGTCGAGTGTTCGCGTCCAGGTCGTCCGCCATCACGTTGAACGCCTTGACCAGGTCCTCCACTTCATCGCGTGAGGTGACCTCGACCCGTCTGGAAAGGTCACCGGAAGCAAGCGCGGTCACCGCTGTCTTGAGGCGTTCGATCGGGAGAGTGATCGATTTGGCCACCAGGAACGCGAGGAGGATTGCCACGATTGCTCCGATGGCCGCCTCGACAAATATCACCTGCATGAGCCGGGCGCGCCTTTCGATGAGATCGGATTTGGGCACGAGCAGATGGATGGTCGCCGCGGCGGTGGATGTGTCTGATTCCGAGCCGGGGAACGGGATGGTCGCAAGCCCGTAGATTTCATCGAGGAGGGTGATTTCACTCGGGCTTTCGTTCAATGTTGACAGTAGCGCCGGATCGACATTCTCACCCTCCCGGAGCCAGCTAACGCGGGGGTCGACATTCGGCGCGACAGCAACCATCTCAGCGCCTGCAAGGTCGGATGCGCCTGCGATAAAGTCATGGTCAATATTCTTTGCGCCCCAGAGAACCGCGATGACCTGGTCACGTCCCAGGAAGCGGTCGGGAATTGTGATTGGAAGGAAT
>CBDUXL010000152.1:0-8149 GCA_965371155.1 uncultured bacterium
CATTCCGCACATATGGGCGGTTTCACCGTCAACATTCGGGATCAGCCAGAAATCATCTTCCGACATGTACGCTTTCGCGCCGGTCAGGTCCCTGAGCGCCGGAACGGCGGAGATGTGATCGAAATGCCCGTGCGTACAGAGGATGGTGATTTCCTCGATGCCGTGCTGGTCGATCTTGCGCTTGATTATGTCCGCGTTCCAACCGGGGTCGATGACAAAACCTGCTTTGGCCTTTTCATCCGCGAAAATGAAGCAGTTTACCTGGAGTGTGCCTGTAACGATGGTTTCGAGTATCATGAAATCGTACGCGCCCTTTCGGGAAGTCTGCGAAGTATATCACACGGGAATGGGTTATAATCGCGGCATGCGAACCGGATGGCTGCCTGTAATTACGGGTTTGTTCGTGGCAATACTCCTTATATCGAACATCGCATCGGTGAAGCCTGTATTTGTCGGCCCTTTCACATTCGACGGTGGCACAATTCTATTCCCCTTGAGCTACATATTCGGGGATATTCTGACCGAAGTATACGGCTATCGGGCAGGCAGGAAGGTCATCTGGACCGGCTTTATCTGCGCGGCCTTGATGGCTCTGATTCTCTGGGTTGTTGGACGGCTTCCCGCTCCGGCAACCGACTGGGAGCCCGAGGCGCAGGCCGGATTCGAGCGAGTGCTTATGCCGATCGGGAGAATCGTGATCGCAAGCCTGATTGCTTTCTTCGCCGGCGAGTTCTCAAACTCGTATGTGCTTGCGAAATTGAAGATTTTCACAAAGGGACGGTTCCTCTGGATCAGGACTATCTCAAGCACCCTTATCGGACAGGGAATCGACACGGTGATATTCTGTCTTGTCGCGTTCCTGGGCGTGTTCACCCCTGAGACCCTGGTCGCTGTAATTGTCTCCAATTACATTTTCAAATGTGGTTTCGAGATCCTCGCCACTCCTGCTACGTATGCGGTTGTCATCGGTCTGAAGCGTGCCGAAGGGATGGACGTATACGATTACGGGACGGATTTTAATCCGTTCAAGGTGTTTGAGCGGGAAATTGCAGTCAATGCGCAGGATGCGCATGGCACGTGAATCATGCGCAGGATGCGCATGGCACGCAGTTTGCCCATTTATGCTACAATCCGTCAATTGGCGCCGCAGGATCAGGGGGGCGGGCGGGCGGATCATGCAGCAGGCGGTATGTTTGTGACTGCGGTATGTTTGTGACTGCGGTATGTTTGTGACTGCGGTATGTTTGTGAGTGCGGTATATTTGTGACTCTGGAGGACATCTGTGAGAAAGTTCGAGCTTTACAATCCAATTCGTATGGTTTTCGGACCCGGCGAGTTCGAGCGGCTTGGTGAGCTTGCGTGCGAGTACGGTAAAAAGCCGCTTGTTGTTGTCGGTCAATCTCATGCAAAGGAAAGCGGTCTTCTCGACAGGGGCCTGGGACTGCTTCAGGACGCCGGTATGGAGCCGGTCGTCTTTGAGGGAATCGAACCGAATCCTCACCTCACGACCTGCCAGGATGCTGCAAGAAAAGCTGTAGAGAACGATTGCGACATGGTCATCGGTATCGGCGGCGGGTCGGTTATGGACGCCTGCAAGGTGATCGCCTTTGGGTTCTATGACCCGGATGACATTTGGCGGCGGATCGCGCATTTCCTCGATGATTTCGAGCCGCCGGACAAGGCCCTCCCCATTGTCCTGGCAAGCACTCTTGCCGCAACCGGAAGCGAGGGCGACGCGGGTGGGGTTATCACCAACTGGGAGACGCATGAAAAGCTCGGTGTGGATGCCGGCTGCCTGTTCCCGAAAGTCAGCATTATCGATCCGGAGCTCCATGTGTCCGTTCCAATCGACTACACTCGCGACGGCGCGATTGATATGGCAATTCATGTGCTCGAAGGCTATTTCAACGGCGATCCGTCGGCGACTTTCTCCGATCGAGCCACCGAAGGATTCTTCGTAGAAACGATGCTTGCGCTCGGGACACTCCTTGAGAAGCCGGAGGACCTGGACGCTCGCTACAAGCTGAGCTACCTGGGCGCGGTTGCGCTTACCGGCTTCATTAACCGGCCTCGCGGCGGTGAATACCCTCTTCACATACTCCAACATCCGATGAGCGGGCACCTTGATGTCTCGCACGGTAGAGGTTTGGCTCTGTTACTCCCGCGATGGCTCAGGTACGTCGCTCGCGAGAAGCCCGACAAGATAATCCAGCTCGGCGAGCGTGTGTTCGGGCTCGATCTGGAGACCCATCATCCTTACGAAGCCGCCGACAAGGCGATCGATCAACTGACCTATTGGCTTGAGGATGTCGGCGCGCTGTACTTCCTGGATGACCTCGGCATTCCAAACGATCCCGACATGATTCGAAAAATTGCGGAGGACTGTATCAGGATTTACGGTGACGAGAACGGCATGATTGGCGGGATCAAGGAACTTGGAGTTGAGGATGTGGTGGCCATATACGAGAGTTGTCTGCGTCCCGGCGCGCCGGAGGTCGAGGAGCCCGAGCCGGAAGAACTGGAAACCGAGGAGGATACTGAAAGCGAAGAGGGTGAAGTTGAGGCTGTCGAGCAGACCGAGGCTCCTTCCGCTGAAGCGGGCGAGGTTGAGGTTGTGACCGAGATCGTGGAGGAGATTATTGAATTGAAGGAGGGCGAACCGATTCCCGAGGGCTTGGAGGGAGAGGAGATAATTGTCGTGGAGGAGGTAATCGAAGAGGAGAAGTGAACGCAGGCATTTCAACCCGGATTTCGTATTTCGGTCCCGTATTGCTATAATTCTTTTTCTCTGTTATTGATGAGGAAATTTCTGCCTGAACCGATCGGGCACTTCAACGTCTGTAAGTATGGGATTCATTAACCGCACGCTGAGGCAGGTTGCGGAGGTAAGACCCAATGGCAATGATTGAAGTCAGAAATCTGACCAAGAGATTCAAACGACTCGAAGCCCTGAAAAGCGTCAACTTCGAAATCCAGCAGGGAGACATCTTCGGCTACATCGGTCCCAACGGCGCGGGGAAGACCACAACTATCAAGGTTCTCGCGACGCTGCTTCTGCCGAACGGCGGAGAGGCTTTGATTAACGGAATCGATGTCGTCAGAAACCCCATGAAAGTGCGGGAGATTATCGGTTACATGCCCGACTTTTTCGGGGTGTACGACGAAATGAAATCCTGGGAGTACCTCGACCTGTTCGCGGCCTGCTACCGAATCCCCAAGAGCAGGCGGGTGGGGATTATCGACGATGTCCTGGAGCTGACCGACCTGACCATCAAGAAGGACGCGTTCGTGCACGAGCTTTCGCGCGGCATGAAACAAAGACTTTGCCTGGCAAGATGCCTGGTGCACGATCCGAAAGTGCTCCTTCTGGACGAGCCAGCAAGCGGCCTCGATCCGCGCGCCCGTATCGAGCTCAGGGAGCTTCTCAAGGAGCTTGGACGAATGGGAAAGACCATTCTGATCAGCTCGCACATCCTCACCGAGCTTGCGGACTTCTGCAACACTGTCGGGATCATCGAGGCAGGCGAGATGGTCCTTACAGGAAAGCCGGAGGAGATTCTGCGCGACCTGAGAGGCCATCGCGTGCTGCTTATCAAGGTTATCGATCGGGGCGAGGAAGCGAAGGAGGTTCTTCTAGCGCAGGAGAAGGTGGACGATGTGACCATGCCGGGCCCGAATGAGCTCAATGTCGGATTCAAGGGAGAGGCGGAGGAAATCCCGGACCTGATGGACGTCCTGAAGGAGGCCGGTATCCGTGTGACCAGCTTCAGCGAGGAGGAGACCAACCTCGAGGACCTGTTCATGAGCGTCACAAAGGGGATCGTGACCTAAGGAGCAACTTCAACCGTAAGAAAATGCAGGCGAGACGTGCGCTTCCGGTGAGTCCCGGTAGCCACACCACTTGTGGTGTGGCGCGTTGAAGCGTCGCGGGAATCCCGGTGAGCCCCGGTAACCACACCACTTGTGGTGTGGCGCTTGCTGGTGAGGGAGGTTTCTCAATGCGGCTCATAAGCCAAGTTCTGGTGATCCTGCTACTTCTATTGCTGCTCGCGCCTGGTTGCGGCTTGAAGAAAGAGCGCATAACCCCACCTGTCCTCAGTGAGGTTGACGACGAGCCTAAATGGCAGGCTGAAGAGGTCGAAACCCTGAGCCTGGCTGTTGCACAGATAGTGGAGCATCCGATTCCAAATTTTGATGAATGGCATGAGCCTTTCAGTACATTATTTCCAGGATTCATATCCCGAGAGAATGAAGAATTGGTGGTCTATGGCTCACATGTCACGAAGAATCGGTTAATGCCTGGACTGGGCAACTTCGGGGATATCGACGGCCTGAATAGATGGGAACTGGATGGGGATTCAGTTGAATTCTTCCCGTATCCGGACCTTGGTGGCGAACCCTCATGGATATATGGGGCGAACATCCCCGACAATCCCGGCCCCGAGTTCTGCCGTATCCACGAGTTATGGAGCGGGGGTGCACGGGGGGAAGGATCTCTTGTTGGGAAAGTATTTCACTGTTTTGATTCATCGGGCAGGCTATTGGAATCCTTTAATGTCCCCCATTTTCCTGGCTCCGTGGATCTGGCTAATAACCTTCCTCTTGACTACCCCAACAACAGCCTGTTCATGTATAAAACCAATTATCATACTGCTCAGGCTGCCGACGGTGCGATTATAAACGTGTGGGACTATCCAACCATTGATCTCACGCTTGGAAACGCTGGGCACCTTGATCCGAGAAGCGGGGATCTGAGCATCCCTCATCCCCCACACCATTGGCTGGCCGAAACCGGCGAGTGGTTTTGCTCATCGAGAGTGGACGTGGACGATGAAGAGTACTCGGATTTGCTGGTTATCAGAAGTGATGGCTCAAGGGTCTCGATCCAACCTTGGACCTGGCCCGAATTCCAGATGCAAGGCAGGCGGTATTCCCTATGGATGCCGCTGGAACCTTTTTTCTGGAACGGTAGTCGTTGTTTCGTAATCGGGCCCTATTGGTCAAATCAGCGTAGTGACCATCTTCAAGAATGGTGGGCTATTCGGTTCGATCCCGGTAGCGACTCCGCTGAGCCTCTGTGGTCCCGTGAAGAGCCTACTGAAGGGCGCCGGCAGGAGCAGGTAATCACTATCGGACCCGATGACAATCCTTACTGGGTCCGTTTTTTCATCCATGCGGCTACGATCCGGGTCATTGATTTGGTGAGCGGCGAATGCGTGATTGACAAGGAACTGAATCTCGGCACGCTGTACAGGAACGAGCCCCGTCCCCAGCTCCTCATGCGGCTCGATGAAGACCGCGACATACCGGCAGTATTTATCTTCGATCCAAATGACAGGAAGCTCGTGCAGGTAGACCTCGAAATAGACAACAAGTAGCCCTTCCCGGGACCGCGACCGTCCCGGTCGCTATGGAAAGGACCGGTACATGATTTTCCCGCCCATGTATTATTCTGAATAAAATCCGTTTTCCCTCGACATTGAACCAATTTAAACTTCATTCAAACTCACACAGTCTCCTTCACTCATATTGCCAAAATCCCCTATTCATGCGCCTTCTGAGATATCCCACCTTAAATCTTATCTAGCAATTATCCCCCCCGTTATCGATACTATGCTGAGGCACAAACCGTGCCCGGCCCATTGTTATGATTACTCTGACTCGACTAAATGACAGCGAAGTTATTGTGAATGCCGAGCTTATCGAGACCCTGGAGGCCACTCCCGACACGGTGGTCACTCTGACCACCGGAAAGAAAATGGTGGTCAAGGAAACGACCGACGAAGTGATAGATCGCGTGATGGAATACAAACGGCGCGCTTTTGCCGGTCTCGTGTACCACGGAGATGAGGCTGACACGTAATGGATATCTCAACCATTATCGGACTTGTCGGCGGTTCGGCCTTAATCCTGTGGGGAATGAGCCAGGGTGGCAGCGGACTTTCGTTGTTTGTTAACTATCCGTCGATGGCGATTGTCATTGGAGGCGGCACCGCGGCGGTGATGGTGTGTTTCCCCCTGAGGCAAGTTGTCGGGGCAGTGAAGGTGGCCAAGAATGCCTTCATGCCGTCAACCAGGGAGTCGTCGGAAATTGTCAATACAATCGTTTCGTTCGCCGAGAAAGCTCGTCGCGAGGGTTTGCTGACACTGGAAGAGGATGCCAGCCAGCTTGATAATGTGTTCCTGAGGAAAGCAATTCAGCTTGTGGTGGACGGAACCGATCCGGAGCTGGTGAGAGACATCCTCGAGATCGAGCTCTCGTTCCTTGAGGACCGTCACAAGCTTGGAAAGGACATTTTCGAGCAACTGGGAACATTCCTCCCTGCGTTCGGGATGATCGGAACTCTGATCGGGCTGATCGCAATGCTCGCGCGTCTGGATGATCCGTCATCGATTGGAAGCGGCATGGCGGTGGCATTAATCACGACATTCTACGGCGCGCTACTGGCTAACTTTGTTGCCCTGCCGATCTCCAAGAAGCTCAGTGTGAGAAGCCAGGAAGAGGTTCTGATCCGGCAGGTGATCGTGGAAGGCGTTCTGGCGATCCAGAACGGCGAGAACCCGAGGATCGTTTCCGAGAAACTCAAAGCGTTCTTCCCGCCCAGTCTCCGAAAGGTCGGGAAGAGTGACGAGGATGAAAAGGAGGAGTGAGGCTTGGCAGGCCGCAAGAGAAAGAAATCTGAAGACCACCCTAAAGGTGTGCCGGGCTGGATGGTCACCTATGGTGACATGATGACCCTGCTCCTCTGTTTTTTCATCCTCCTTTTCAGTTTCTCCACCCTGGATGTAGTGAAATTCCGCGATGTAATCATCGAGCTGCAGGGCGCATTCGGCGTGCTTTCGGGCGGCCCGATGGTCTTGAATCTGGGCGATATCCCGGCGAAACAGTTGACGGAGAACCTTACGGCCTCTCATAGCAGCCTGAACCAGGTTCAGGAGTCAATCCAGGAGGCAGTGGAAGAAGCTGAACTTGAGGGTTCAGTCGAGACCGAGATCAACGAGCGCGGGCTGGTTATCCGCTTTACCGATACGGTCTTGTTTGATTTGGGAAAGGCTGAGTTGAAATCCGAGGCGATTCCGGTTCTGGAGGCGGTCGCCGCGGAGATCAGGGAGATCCAGAATCAGATCGCGGTTGAAGGGCATACGGACCCGACGCCGATTCACACTGTCCAGTTCCCGTCGAACTGGTGGCTCTCCACCGGACGCGCATGCACGATCCTTCAGTGGTTTCTCGAGGAGGGAGGCATTCCGCCGGATCGGATGACTGCCTCCGGCTACGCGTACTACAGGCCTGTGGCGCCGAACAATACACCCGAGAACCGGACTCGGAACAGACGGGTGGATGTAATCATCCTTGAGACGGAGGATGCGCTGGCAGCTCAATCGAGGCGGGAAGCCCTGGATTTTCTTGAGAGCTCCGAAAGTGATCGAATTGTTGTCACGGTGCCGGAAGCCGAGGTGCAGGACGAAACAGGGAGTTCGGAAACATCCGAGATACCGGAAACGGATCAGGAAACCGACCAGGAAACTGATGAACCTGCAGAGAGCAACTCAGGTGAAAATACGGAGCCGGAAAATCCTGAACCTGAACCTGAAGAGAAAAAGGAATAGCGCATCATCAAGCACAATCTGGTTTGGCGGAGCAGAATATCATGGCCGAACAAAAGACCGATACTGAAGTAACCGAGGAGTCTGAAAAGGAGAAGAGCAGTCCGCCTCGGAAGGGACTTCCGATGCCGTTGATCATAGTGGCGATTGTATTAGCCATAGCCGCGCTCGGGGGAGGAGGTTTCTTCCTGTTTACGCTGATGCAGCCTGCCGAAGCAAGCGAGGAAGACGTGGAGGAAGCCGAGGAGGGGGAGGAGAACACCGAGACGAATATTTTCTTCACCGGCTTCCAGACCTCTATCGTAAACCTTGAGGTGTCGGGCGACTATCCGTTCATGTATCTGAAGTACGGGTTTGATGTCGAGGTGGAGTCCAACGCGGTGGTCACCGAGATGCTCACCAAGCTGCCGCGTCTGGAGGCGAAAGTGGCTGGAGTGATGAGCAGCCGGGACTGGACTGAGATTTCCACCGCACAGGGTCGAGAACGGCTGGCTCGCGACTGTCTGAGCTAGATAAACGAGGAGCTGACCACCGGACAGTG